>NZ_ALNS01000012.1:0-330471 GCF_000286655.1 Enterobacter sp. SST3
GCGCCCCGGTGACAACCCCGACACCTTCATACCCCGCGACCGCCGGTAAGGGTGTTCTGTGGCGATAGGCGCCGGTGATGGGGATAAGATCGGACGCGTTGACCGGAGAAAACAGCATCCGCACGCGGAGCTGTCCGGGCGCAAGCGCGCCCAGCGGCGCGTTTTCAGGTTGCAGAACAGAGTCTGGCTCGCCAAACCGGCGATACCAGAGGGCCAGGTTTTCCATTACGATCTCAAGGCTGATAGCGGAACTACTCGCGCCAGCCCATTGCCGGTGCGACATGTTTGAGAATAGACTCAATCACGTGCGCATTATAATCCACCCCCAGCTGGTTCGGTACGGTCAGTAAGAGCGTATCCGCCTCGGCAATCGCCTCGTCTTTTTTCAGCTGTTCAACCAGCTTGTCCGGCTCCGCGGCATAGCTGCGCCCGAAGATGGCGCGCGTTTTCTCATCAAGATAACCCACGCTATCGCTGTCGTTGCGGCTGGCACCGAAATACATCCGGTCACGGTCGTCCATCAGCGCAAAAATACTGCGGCTAACCGACACGCGCGGCTCGCGCGTATGCCCTGCGTCTTTCCAGGCCTGACGGTACGCGCGGATCTGTTTTGCCTGCTGAATATGGAACGGCTCGCCGGTTTCATCGTCCTTCAGCGTTGAGCTTTGCAGGTTCATGCCCAGTTTTGCCGCCCATACCGCCGTCGCATTAGAACCCGCGCCCCACCAGATACGCTCGCGCAGCCCTTCTGAATAAGGCTCCAGACGCAGCAACCCTGGTGGATTGGGGAACATTGGCTGTGGGTTCGGTTTGGCAAACCCTTCCCCACGCAGCACCTCAAGCAGCACCTCGGTATGACGACGCGCCATATCCGACTCGTTTTCCCCTTCCTGCGGGACATAGCCGAAATGCCGCCAGCCATCAATAACCTGCTCCGGTGAGCCCCGGCTGATGCCCAGTTGCAGGCGACCGCCGGAAATCAGATCCGCCGCGCCCGCATCTTCGGCCATGTACATCGGATTTTCATAGCGCATGTCGATTACGCCGGTGCCAATTTCGATGGTTTTTGTTTTTGCCCCTATAGCGGCCAGCAGAGGGAACGGCGAGCTAAGCTGTCGGGCGAAGTGGTGCACGCGGAAATAGGCGCCGTCTGCCCCCAGCTCTTCAGCCGCCACGGCTAAATCGATGGACTGCAGCAGCGTATCGGCCGCCGAGCGCGTGCCGGACTGCGGTGAAGGCGTCCAGTGACCAAAGGATAAAAATCCGATCTTTTTCATAACCCTGTGTCCTGATAATGCGTTGCGTTCTGTCCACTTTACGCATTACCCGGTAAGAATAAATGCCGTTTATTTAACGGAATGGTTCAAATAAATTGACATAACTGACGGGTTCGTCACGACGCAACGTTATGGGATATACTCTTCCCCACTCTTTTCATGGCAGGTAAAACCGGCAATGGCTTTGATCCCCAAAAACTACGCGCGGCTGGAAAGCGGCTATCGCGAAAAAGCATTAAAAATTTATCCCTGGGTGTGTGGACGCTGCTCGCGCGAGTTTGTCTATTCCAATCTGCGTGAACTCACGGTTCACCATATCGATCACGACCATACCAACAACCCGGAAGATGGCAGCAACTGGGAGCTGTTGTGCCTGTTTTGCCACGATCATGAGCATTCGAAATACACCGAAGCAGATCAGTACGGCACCACCGTGGTGGCCGGGGAAGACGCGCAAAAAGACGTGGGCGTCGCCACGTTTAACCCGTTTGCCGATTTAAAGGCGATGATGGATAAGAAGAAGTAATCCTCTCGCCCCCTCGCTCACATCGTGCTCTGCGAATTTAAAATGTCCAGGTGATAGCGGCGGTTGCAGACCCCTCATTACGCCGCATCACGATCGGGCTATCATTGGCATGGTCGCCAAGCCAGGTATAGTCCGCGCTGAGGACAGTTCCCCAGTGAGCATCGAACTGATGGCTCCAGGTCAGGCTGGTGTCGACGCCATAAAATCCACCCGGCGCAGCATAGCGGCGATAGCCGGTGCGGCGGCTCTGCTGCTCACTGACCCCATACCAGGTATTCAGGTAACGGCTGTCGCCAAACAGGGCCGCAGACTGAAAGGCTATCGTGTCCTGGTTATTTTGTACCGGGATCAGCGTAACGGAGGCCTGATAGCTTGCCCCCTGACTGTCGGTTAACGGCAGCGTCGCTTTGCCTTCCATGCTCAGCCATGGCGCAGCCTGCCAGCCCACGGCAAGGCCGGTATTCAGGGTGGCATCAATATCCCCCATCCCTTTCAGGTTGTTTGCCCCCTCGCGCCAGCCAGAATTTTTATCAGCCCTTCCGGGGTCGTAGCCCAGCGTGTGTTCGAAATACCAGCCGCTGTCGTTTTGCAGGTCATATCCCACCCCTTTTTGTGCATCACCAAAGAAAGCACCTTTGCGTCCCTGCAGCACAGGAACCACCTGCCATACCTGCTTGTCTGAGCCTGAGTAACGCGGGGCATATTGCCCTCCCAGCCCGACGGTTAAGGAATCAGACGCGGTGTCATCATCCGCCTGCGCGGCGGATGCCACGACCATCAGAAGCGGGACGGACATATACAGGACTTTTTTTATCGCTATCATACTGCTCTCCTTACAGACGCTGGCGTCTCCTGAGACAGGAACAGCCACACAATGTTGGCGCAGTATGATTTGGCTGAATCAATGAATCGTCGGGATAGTGTTAAGAAATGGTCAAGGTGAACGGATGTTATCCAGAAGAGTGCTGATTATTGAAGATGACGCCGACGCGGCTGGCGTGCTCGAAGCCTATTTACGGCGTGAAAATTACGACGTGACCATTACCGGAGACGGTCTTTCCGGGCTGGATATGGCGCAGCGGTGGAAGCCCGACCTCATCCTGCTGGACGTGATGCTGCCGGGACTTAACGGCACCGAGGTGCTGGCGGGCCTGCGTCGTAAAAGCGATGTGCCGGTGATCATGGTCACGGCCATGGGGGATACTCCCGATCGCATTGGCGCCCTGCGCTACGGTGCCGATGATTACGTGGTGAAGCCTTATCATCCGGGCGAAGTGGTGGCGCGGGTGCAGGCGGTGCTGCGGCGCAGCAGTAAAAAAGAGACAGAGGAAAAGATCCTTCGCTGGCAAACGCTGGCGGTGGATGTCGCCGCCATTGTGGCGTGCGTGGACAACGGCGACGACGCGCCTGTGATGCTCGATCTTACGCCAACGGAATTCTCACTTCTGGCAACGCTGCTGCGCTCGCCTGCGCACCCGTTTTCCCGCCAGTATTTACTGGAACACTGTTTGCCGGAAAGCGAGGCGCTGGAGCGCGTTGTCGACACCCATATTTATAACCTGCGTAAAAAACTTGAGGCCGTGGGTATTTCCGGCGTGCTGATCAACGTGCGCGGCGTGGGTTACAGGTTCAGACAGCCATGATAAAAAACCGGCACGCCTCTCTGTGGCGCTGGATTTGCGCGCGCATCCTGGCGCTGGCTATCGGCAGCGTGATCGTCATTGCCACCTGCATGTGGCTGCGCTATGCGGTACAGAACTACTGGATCATGGGCAGGATGCCGCCGGCAGTCCGGCAGGAGTTTCTTACGCTCAGCCAGAACCCGCAGGCCAATCCGGCCCGCTTCCACACGATTGTGGATACCTGGTGGGGCCTGAGCTATTCCACGCCGTCCATCGCCTCAGCGGACTGGGTCACGGTGGCCCTGCTGGTGCTGGTGATGATCCCGTTTATTGTGGTGATGGGGCTCAAACACGCCCGCCCGCTGGCGCTGCAGTTCAGCCGCCTTCGCGATGCGGCAAAGGATGTCGCCGAAGGGCAGTTTGGCCGTCAGGCAGAGCTCATCAAGGATGCACCGGCAGAAATGGTCAGCTTTGCGGCGGACTTTAACTCCATGACGGGGCAACTGGCCCGCTATGAGAAAGAGCTCCGCGCCTCGCACGTCGCGATGGCGCACGAGCTGCGCTCGCCCCTGACGGCCGCCATCGGGCGTCTGCAGGGCATGTTAGACGGCGTGTTTGATGCCAGCCCGGCGCAGCTGGGCATGGTGATGAAACAGCTCCAGCACCTCAACCGCCTCACCGATGAGCTCCACCTTCTCTCTTTGGCAGACGCGGGTAACCTTGTGCTGGAGGACCAGCCGTTCTGTCTGGATGAGCTGATTCACGAGCGGGCTGCCTGGATCATGCCCCAGGCGGATGCGCATCATTTCAGGATAACGCTGCGTAACCCGCACACCAGCCCCTTCCGGGGCGATGCGTTCCGTATGGGGCAGGTCGTTACCATCCTCATGGAAAATGCGCTACGTTACGGACGCGAAGGCGGCCACCTTGAGGTGGCGCTGCATTACGCCAGCGGGCATTACATCCTCGAATTCACCGATGACGGGCCGGGCGTGTCGCCCCAGTTCTTGCCGGAAATGTTTAAACGCTTTAGCCGCGAGGAGCAGTCCCGCGCGCGGCATTCCGGCGGCAGCGGCCTCGGTTTGTCCATCGCCCGGGCGATTTGCGAGGCGCATGGGGGTGAGATTAGCGCGTCATTACCGGAAACCGGCGGCCTTGCGGTGCGCATTTTGTTGCCCTGGCAGCCGTCCGATAATGAAAATCTCCCCTCTTGATAAAGCCTTGACAGAACATCGAATCTTTCTCGACGTAGCGCGTATTTAATAACGCCATTCCCTTTATGGAGCGGCGTTATGTCAGACGAATTTTTTCTCTCCCTCCGCCACTGCCTGCATCATTTGTACGGCGTGGCGCGCACCCTTTCCTGGCTGCATTTTCTTCCCCTGGCCCTGCTTGCGCTGGCGATTTTTCCGCTGGCCGGCTGCGGTGATAAACACGAAAACAAACCTGACCCAGTGCGTAAGGTACGCTACGTCGTCGTTGGCTCCGCCCAATCCCTTCCCGCGCTGGAAAGAACCGGTGAGATCCATGCCCACGATGAAACGACCCTGAGCTTTCGCACCGGAGGCCGGATACTGACGCGTAGCGTTGATATTGGCGACCGGGTCACTGCCGGGCAGCTGCTGGCCACGCTTGATAATACGACCGGGCAAAACCAGCTCGACAGCGCCACGGCCGACTATGAAGGCGCCAAAGCCTCAGCCCAGGTCGCCGCGCTTAACGTCAGTCGCATGCAAAAGCTTATGCCAACGGGCGCGATAGCCCGCACGCAGCTCGACAGCGCCCGGGCTGACTGGCTTGTCGCCCGCGCGCGCTTAAAAAGCAGCGAGGCCGCATGGCGAAATGCCCGCGAAAGCCTCGGCTGGACGCGCCTGATCGCGCCGCAAGCAGGCGTCATCACGGCCGTGAGCGCCTCTGCGGGACAGGTTGTCAGCGACGGCCAGTCCGTGCTGACGCTGGCGACCGGGGAAGCCCGCGACGTGGCGTTTGATATTGCCGCGCCCGATGCGATCCTGCCTCTGGATAAGGCGGTTTTGCAGGTTTCCCTGCTCGGCGCCCCGTCGGTGCAGGCGTCTGCCCTGCTGCGGGATATCACCCCGCAGGCCGATCCTCAGACCCGCACGTGGCGCGTCAGAGCCACCCTGCAAAACCCGCCGGAGGCCATGGCGCTGGGCGCCAGCGTCACCGTGACGTTGCCCTCCGCCGCCCCGCACGGGTACGCGCTTCCCGCGTCGGCGCTGACCCGAGCCAGCGACAAACCGGCGGTTTTTGTGATTACCCCGCAGTCGCGGGCACAGCTGCGCGTGGTGGTGCCCGTCGGCTATACAGCCACCTCCGTCATGATTGCCTCCGGCCTTGAGCCCGGCGACAGGGTGATTACGGCGGGCGTGAGCACATTACGATCCGGCGAGCCGGTGATGGCCGGAGAGGTTCAGCCATGAACACAGGATCGGAAGCCAAATTTAACCTCTCCGCCTGGGCGCTGAAGAACCAGCAGATGGTCAGCTTTTTCATGCTGCTGGTAATTGCGATGGGCGTGTTCTGCTATGAGAAGCTGCCGCGTAACGAAGATCCGGCATTCACCATTAAAACGGCCGTCGTCTCCGCACAGTGGCCGGGAGCCTCCGTGACGGATACCACCCGCCTGCTGACCGATACGCTTGAAAAAAAGCTGCAGGAAACGCCCTGGCTGGACTATCTCGAAAGTGAAACCCGTGCCGGACGCACCGTTATCCACGTCAACCTCCGTGACGATACGCCCCCGCAACGCGTGCCCGATATCTGGTATCAGGTTCGCAAAAAAATGCAGGACATCGCGCCGTCCCTGCCCGAAGGGGTGCAGGGTCCTGCCGTGGATGACGAGTTTGACGACACGTTCGGCACAATTTACGCCTTTATTCCCGAAGGCTTCACGTTGCGGGAGGTGCGGGATCGCGCAGAGACAATACGGCGCGAGCTCATGTCCCTGCCGGATATGGGCAAAACCACCCTGCTGGGCGAACAGCAGGAGCAGTGGGTTCTCGCCTTTTCTCCGGCGCGCCTGGCCGGTATGGGGCTGGATATTCAGGACGTTGCCGACGCCCTCCGGGCGCAAAACGCCGTTGTCCCGGCAGGAACGATGCGTACCGGGCAGGAGAACATGGCGATAAAGGTCAGCGGGGCGCTCACCACCGAAGAGAGTTTGCGCGCCGTCACGCTGCACGTTAACAATCGCTATATTCCGCTGACCGACATTGCCACCGTCACCCGGGAAATCACCGAGCCACCGGCCCCGGCCTACCGGGTGAACGGCAAACCGGCTATCGGGCTGGCGGTGTCGATGGCGCCGACAGGCAACATGCTGCGTTTCGGTGCTGCGCTGAACGCAAAAATGGCGACCCTCAGCGCCGGGCTGCCGCACGGTATCGAGATGGTGAAAGTCGCCGATCAGTCAGCGGTGGTGAGTGAAGCGGTAAGCGGGTTTATCCGGGTACTTATCGAAGCCGTTGTTATCGTGCTGGCGGTTTCATTTGTCTCGCTGGGTTTGCGGGCCGGACTGGTGGTGGCGACGGCCATTCCGCTGGTGCTCGCCATGACGTTTGTCGGCATGATGCTCGCCGGCATAGGCCTTCAGCGTATCTCGCTCGGGGCGCTGATCATTGCCCTGGGCCTGCTGGTGGATGACGCCATGATCGCCGTCGAAACGATGGTCTCCCGACTGGAAGCGGGGGATTCCCGTCGACTCGCGGCCACCTATGCATTCAAAACGACGGCCTTCCCGATGCTCACCGGTACTCTGGTCATGATTGCCGGTTTTATTCCCGTTGGTTTTGCGGCCTCCAGCGCCGGTGAATACTGCTTCTCCCTGTTTGCGGTGGTGCTCATCGCCCTGCTCTGCTCCTGGGCCGTCGCGATCCTGTTTTCGCCGCTAACGGGCACGTGGCTGCTGCCGGAAAAAGTCAGACATCACGCGGCAGGACCGGGACGGATCGCGCGCGGGTATGGACGGCTTTTACGCCTGGCGCTCCGCCACCGTCTCGCTACCGTACTGATTGCGCTTGCCGCGCTGGGGCTGTCAGCGTACGGCACGACGTTTATGCAGGGCGAGTTTTTCCCCGCCTCGGACCGGCCCGAGTTGCTGGTCAGCCTGATGCTTCCGGCCAACGCGTCGCAGCCGGAAACCCTCAGAGAGGTGGAAAAGCTGGAAAAAGCGCTGGCCGACAACAGCAATATCGATCGCTTTTCGACGTACGTTGGCTCAGGCGCCATCCGTTTTTACCTGCCGATGGACGTGCTGCTGGAAAATGAAAATATCGCCCAGTTGGTTGTGGTCGCGAAGGATCTTGCGGCGCGGGATCGTCTGCACGCACAGCTCAACACGATCCTGGCGACGCAATTTAGCGACATCATCACCCGCGTGTCGCCCCTTGAGCTGGGGCCTCCCGTCGGCTGGCCCATCAAATATCGGGTTAGCGGGCCGGATTATCTGCAGGTCCGGGCGCTTGCGAACCGTCTCACGAACGCGATTGGCCGCTCCCCGTTCTCACGCGACGTTAACCAGACGGCCGGAGAGCCGGAGAGAGTCATCACCCTTAAGGTGAATCAGACGGCGGCCAGAGCGGCGGGAATATCGTCAGAAAGCCTTGCCCGCACGCTGAATACCGTCTGGTCCGGCAGCGTTGTCACGTCCATCAGAGATAATGACCGCCTTGTCGACGTGGTGCTCAGGGCCGAGGACAGCGCGCGCCAGAGCACCGCCACTTTCTCCTCACTCACGATTCAGGGGAATGACGGTAAAAAAATTCCGCTCAGCGCCGTCGCAACGCCGGTCTGGGGCGTGGACGATCCGGTCATCTGGCGCCGCCAGCGCGTGCCCTTTATCACGGTGCAAACCGACCTCGCCCCGGGGCTGAGGGCTGAAGCGGTATCCGCCGCGCTGCGTCCGGCGGTGGATAAACTGCGCGCGAGCCTGCCCGCAGGTTACAGCATTGAAGAGGGCGGCGCGGTTGCCGAATCGGATAAGGGGAACAGCTCCGTCTTTACCGTTCTTCCGGTCACGCTGGTCACCATGCTGTTGCTGCTGATGCTTCAGCTACGGCGATATTCCCGGATGCTGCTGGCGCTCCTGATGGCCCCGTTTGGTTTACCGGGGATCGTGCTGGCTATGCTGCCCGGCGGCACGCCGATGGGGTTTGTCGCGCTGCTGGGCGTCATCGCCCTGGCGGGGATGATCGTGCGTAACGCGGTGATATTGATTAGCGAGGTTGACAGCAATCTTGCTCAGGGGATGGCAAATGATGCCGCGATTATGGCGGCCGCGGAGCACCGGGCCAGACCCATCTGTCTGACCGCCTGTGCCGCCATTCTGGGGATGATTCCCATCTCTCACCAGGTCTTCTGGGGCCCAATGGCCTATGCCATTATTGGCGGGCTGCTGGCTGCGACGCTGGTGACGCTGACCGTGTTACCCGCGTCGTTTAGCCTGCTGTTACAGTGGGGGGCTCAGCGCAAAGCCGCAGCCGACGGGCCGGGCTGAGTCCCCATCTTTCTCCGATTACGCGGCGGTCAGCGCAAAACGGTCTGTCAGGACATGGCGGATGTCCTCCTCCGCCAGCTGCCGCGTTTCAGTGCCGTTCGCCGTGATGGTTTTCAGCATATCGCCCAGCAAAATCTGGCGTCCTTCCGGGCTGTGCTGCACCACCACCCGCTTCTGCACAAAAATAGCATCAGGATGCGTCGAGTTCAGGTAGTTTGCCGGAACGAAATCAATCCACTCCTGGGGCGTAAGATCGAAGCCGTATTGTCGGGCCCATTCGCCTTCCACCTTCGCCTCAAGCAGATACTCGCCCTCCGCGCTGCGGCTCAGGCGAAACGTGTCGAAATCCTGGGTGATATCCACATCAAGCGTGTCCAGCGCCATTGGCGCGCGGATGCCGTAGCTGCCGAACCCGAGATCGCAAAGCCACTGGCGGCTCTCCACCTCGACGATGAGCGCCATATGGGTTTTCGGCCGCCGCGCGGGGTAGAACATCGGGCGCGCCGCCACGAAACGGTAAGGAATGCCGAGTGCTTCCAGCGCCATGGCAAAAAGCCCGTTCACCTCATAGCAGTAGCCACCGCGCCCTTTCTTTAACACCTTCTCGGCAATGTCGTCTGGCGCCAGCGAGACAATTTTCCCCGCCTGCACGTCCAGATTTTCAAAGGGAACGGAAAAGAGCTGATGACACATCAGCGCATGCAGGGTGGACGTATCGGCCGCCGCCGGTCCGGTGTAGTTTATGCGTTTGAAATACGAGGAAATGTCGAAATTATCGCTGTGCATAATGCCTCCTTGTCCTGAACATGCCGGACACTATAGATGGCGCACATCATTGGCTGTATAGTCAGTTTTATCGAAAATTAGCCTGAACAGATACCCATGTCTGCCCCCTCCCCACACTATCGCCGGATTGCTGAGCGTCTGCGCCTCACGCTCTCTTCAGGCGCATTGCGAGTCGGTGACCGGATGATCTCCGCGCGTAAACTGGCCGAACGCGAGCACGTGAGCCTTCCGACGGCGCTGGAGGCCCTTCGCTGCCTTGAGGCTGAAGGGCTGATCGTTGCGCGACCGCGTTCAGGTTATTACATCCACCAGATCAGCCTCCCTCCGCGCGCGGAGCCCGCGCGTTCCACGCCGGGCCCGGTGCCCGTGACTATGTCCGCCGTGGCCCGGTCGCTGTTCAGCAGTGCAGAAGCCCGGCTGATCCCGCTGGGCGCCGCCCTGCCCGATCCCGCGTGGCTGCCCGGGGAGGCGCTACAGCGGGCGTTACACTCCGTGGGCCGTCGTCTGGACGCGCATGGGCAGAGCTACAGCCTGCCGCCGGGAAGGCGTGATTTACGAAGCAAGATTGCGGCGCGTGCTGCGCAGTGGGGAGCTCGTTTCGGCGCGGACGATCTGATTATTACCGCGGGCGCGACGCAGGCGCTGCGCCTGGCCCTGCGGGCCGTGTGTCAGCCAGGTGATGTGGTGGCGGTGGAGCAGCCCGCCTACTTCGGCACGCTCCTGCTGCTGGAGGATTTAGGCCTGAAGGCCTTAGAAATCCCCACCGATCCTGCTGAAGGCCTGTTACTGGAACCGCTGGCTGACGCCATCCGCTGCCACCGTCCTGCGGCCGTTCTGGCCTCGCCCACCGTGCAAAACCCATTGGGTGCCAGCATGCCCGTCGCGCGCAAGCAGGAACTGGTTGCTCTGCTTGAAGAGGCCGGTATTCCTCTGATTGAAGACGACGTTTACGGTGACCTGGTCGGTGACGGGCAACGTCCTCCGGCCTGCAAAGCCTTCGACCAGAGCGGGAATGTGATTTACTGCAGCTCCCTGTCAAAAACGCTTGCGCCGGGGTGGCGAATCGGCTGGATTGCCGCCGGACGCTATTACACGCAGGTCTTGCAGGCCCGCATGGCCGGAGAGTGGGCCGGCGCGCCGCTGCTGGAAGCCGCGACGAGCGAGATGCTGGCAAGCGGCGACTACGACCGTCACCTGCGGCGGCTAAAGCGGCGGATCGCAGAGGGAATAGCCGCCGTCGTGGCGCAGGTCGGGGCGAGCTTTCCGCCTGGTACCCGCGTAAACGTGCCCGCTGCCGGTTTCCTGCTGTGGGTCGAACTTCCTCCGCAGGTCAACGCGCTGGAGGTGCATCGTCGCGCGCTGGCGCGGGGTATTGGCGTCAGCCCCGGTCCCCTGTTTTCTCCTGGCGCAGAACTCACGCACTTTCTGCGGCTAAACTGTGCAAACGAACCGACGCCCCGCCTGCTCAATGCCGTGGAGCAGATTGGTGCGCTATGCCATGAGCTGGCCGCTTTCACACCAGACTCTCCAGCCACTCGGTAAATACCCGCACCTTGCGGGAGAGATGACGGTGTGGGTAGAGCAGTGACAGTTTGCGGTCCGGCGAGCGATATTCAGGCAGGACCTCAACCAGCAGGCCGCGGTCAATGTAAGGCTGGAGAAAGAGATTCATTCCCTGCATTATCCCCAGCCCGGCCAGGCCTGCCGCGATGTAGGCCTCGGAGTTATCCACCACGAGCTTACCGGGTAGCGCGATCTCCGCAACGCCCTCTGGCGTGGTAAACGTCCACGGCTGAACGTGCCTGCTGCTGTTGTTAATCCAGTTAATCGCCTGATGCTTGCGTAAATCCTCCAGCGTTTCTGGCGTACCGTGTTCAGCCAGCCAGGCCGGGCTGGCGCAGGTCGTGATTTTAATGTTCCCGATTTTACGCGCGATATAGTCGCCGTCGTCCAACTCGCCCACCCGCAGCACGCAGTCCAGACCGTCCCGCAGCATATCCCGACGGCGGTCAGAGCTGCTCAGGATGATGTCGATATCAGGATGCTGACGATAAAAATCAGGCAGGTTGGGTATCACCCGCAGCGCCGCAAAAGAGATGGGCATATCCACACGCAGCTGGCCGTGTATCGGTCGATCGGCGCCAAACGACTCCAGTAATTCGTCCGCCTGCGCCAGCAGGGGTTTACTGCGGCGATAAAAGGCTTCCCCATCCGGCGTCAGGCTAATCCGACGCGTGGTGCGCTGCAGTAGCCGCGTGCCGCTGTGTTGTTCCAGAAGCTGCAGCGCTTTGGTCACTGCCGGGCGATGGACCTGCAGATTTTCCGCCGCCTGGGTAAGGCTCCCCGAGTCGACAATTTCAATAAAAATCCGAATAGATTCAAAGAGGTTTATTTGCATAAGGGATGTCTTGCCGCGAGCGGGAGAAAATGATTGTTATTAATTTTATAACAGTGATGAATCTTTCTGGCTATTTTTCCTAACAATCTTCCTCTCTACACTCTCCCTCATTCAAACGTAAGGGAGAGTCTGCTATGAAAAATAACCGTATCTGTCAGATCCTGGGTATCGAAAAGCCCGTTATTCAGGGACCGTTATCCTGGCTTACTGATGCCCGTTTAGTGGCCGCGGTCAGCAATGCCGGAGGACTCGGCGTGCTGGGCCCCAACGCCGGTTTAACCGCCGATACCGCGGTCTCCACGCCGGAAGAGACCGCCGAAAAAATGCGGGAAGAAATTCGGAAAACCAAACGGCTGACCGAAAAACCCTTCGGCGTGAACCTGATCCCCACCGCCGTTAATGACGTCTGGACCGGGCCAATTCTTAAGGTGATAAAAGAGGAAGGCGTCAGGGCCGTGGTGTATACGGGCTATGGGGAAGGCAGCATTATTCCCGCGCTGTTCAATGAGTTAAAAGAGGCGGGCATTGCCATTATCTACCGCGACATCAATCCCACGCCGGAAAATACCCTTCTGGCTGAAGAAATGGGGGCAGACATCATCGTCGCCACCGGTTTTGATGAGGGTGGGACGTTACCCGCGACGGCGCTGGGTACCTTTTCCATCGTGCCGCTGATTGCCGATGCCGTGAAGCACGTCCCGGTGATGGCGGCGGGCGGTATAACCGATAATCGCACCGCCAGAGCGGCGCATGCGTTAGGGGCGGAAGGCGTGTTTGCCGGTTCGGTCTTTATCAGTACCGAAGAAAGCCGCGTGCCGCAGGGGGTCAAAGAGAAAATTGTTGCCGCCAACGGCCTGGACCTGCTGCTTTTCCGCACCGTCCCCCACTACTATCGTTCTCTCCCCGGCAAGCTGGCGAAAAAACTGGCGGCGATGGATAAAGCGGGCGCAAGCAACGAAGCGCTGGGCAAGGCGATGGGCGGATTACGGGGCCTGCGCCTGGGCATGCTGGAAAATAATACCGATGAAGGGTATATCGCGCTCGGCACGGGGATCGGGAATATCCGCAGCGTGAAAAGCGTGGCCGAGGTTGTCGATGCGTTAACGGTTGAGTAAGCCCTTAACCCTGATGCTATGGACGCTGCACAGGAGCAGCGTCCGCAAACCGTCTGCGGTTCTTTTTCACACATTGAGGATTGCGCGTTCTTTAACCACAGCGTCAGGATTGGCACGTTTTACCGCTACCAGAAAAGCCGTGAAGTTATGATTCCAGAGGGTAAGATTGTTATAAAACTGCACCTGTTTTTCATTAACACCGTCGCGGTAAATAACAATCCAGACCCGTCTGCTGTTTATCTCGGTATTCCCCGGTCTGATTTTAATGATGTTAGCCAGCGCAATTTTACGGGTGGCGTTGTTTTTAACTTCATATAAAAACTGGTCATCATAAAACCAGGTTTTACCTGCATTTCCGCCAAATATTGAGGGACTGGCAGAGATCTTTTTCATCCCGTTACGGTCTGAAATGATACGTTTTGCCTGGCGAATGCGTCTGACCAAAAAGCTTAACAGAATGAGAAGCGCAATGAGGGGCAGAGCGACTGATATCATTTTTAGACTTTCGTGCATATCCCTGCCCCACAATACATTCATTTTAACGCGTGAGTATAACGCGCCGATCGTTGATGACAACAACCCTTACGGTCAGGGAATAATCCGCGCGGCTCTCAACTGCGCGAACAGGTGGAAAAACATCTCATCCGTCGCCTGCATTTGCGTAAAGCCCGCCCTGCGCAGCTTGCTCCCGTCACCAAACATGTCGTAGTCCCAGCTAAAGACAAAATCGGCAAACCGCCCGTCGCTCAGCTGCAGAATATCCGCTTCCACCAGCCGCTCTCCGGCAAGCTCGCGCCATACGCCGCGATAGTCCGTAAACAGCTGATGAAATGACAGCCTCACCGGCGGTGCAGAGTCCAGGTCAAACCAGCGTGCGATGTGCGGCCAGAGCTCGCTCCAGCGCCAGATATCGCCATTATTCACGTTGAACGCCTGATTCTGTGCCGCAGGTGACGCGGCGGCCCACAGCGTTGCCTCGGCCAGCAGCCCGGCGTCGGTATGGTCAACGATACTGTGCCAGGTCTGTTCCGAACCGGGAAAACGCAACGGTAAACCCAGCGCCTTGCACAGGGAGGCGTACAGGGCAATGCTCAGCGCAAGGTTCATGGCATTGCCCGGTACCGCACTCCCTACCACGCCCGGCCTGATGGCATTCCAGTGCCAGCGCTTTGCCCGCTGAAACTGGCTGAGCCACGCAAGCTGCGCGGCGTTAAATTCGGCACCCGGTACGACGGGATCGCTTTCGCGCGCCGGGGTTTTAAACGGCCCCAGATGCGCGCCGTAGACCTTGTACCCCTGCATCAGGCTTACCGTCTGCAAAGGTGCCGTTTTTCCGAGGATGCTGACCAGATTACGCAGCATGGTGACGTTCGGCTCAACCATGTCTTCCCAGTTCGCCGCGTTCGCCCAGGCGCTGTAAAAGAGATGGGTGGCACCGTCCAGGGAGCGCAGCGCCCGGGCGCTGTCCTTTTCATCCAGTAAATCGATCTTGACCATCGGAATGCCGTCAGGATGCGACCCGGCATGGCGGCTAAGGCCGATCACCTGCCACTGATGGTGCAGGAGCGTGTTGACCATCTGTCTGCCGACAATGCCGCTGGCGCCCGCGACCAGGGCGACGTTGTGTTGCTGCCTATTATTCATGGTATTTCTCCGGAAAGGGTGACAGACGCAGTGTGATATATTATTTTTTCTGGAGATATCCCATGAAACCGATGGCACTTATAAGCAAAATCATTAAATGAATAATAAGCTCAATGCCATTTCTACTTTTCTGCGCGTCGCTGAAGCGGGCTCGTTTTCAGCGGCTGCCCGTCAGACCGGTATTAAGCAGTCCGCCGTCAGTCAACAGATCGCGGCGCTTGAGGAAGAGCTTGGCGTGGTACTGCTGCACCGTACGACGCGTACGATGAAGCTGACCGAACAAGGGGAACGCTACCGGCGTGATATGCAGCTCGTGCTGGACGCCATGGGGGAAGCGGAGAGGCGTTTACATCCTGTCGATCATAGCGTTCAGGGACGCGTCCATGTCCAGTTGCCGAGCGGCCTGGGGCAGATCATTTTGCCGCATCTGCTGGCGCTACAGCGCCTGCATCCCGAACTGCAGCTGATGCTTTCCCTGGATGACCGCCTTGCCGATCTGGTGGCGGAGGGCGTGGATGTCGCGATACGGCTGAGCAGCGAGCCTCCGCAGGCGCACGCGGCTCGCGTGCTGGGGCGTATTGAAGCTGCACTGTTTGCCGCTCCCGGTTTTCAGGCGGTACACGCGGTCAGCGAACTGGCGACGCTCCCACACGTGCGGTTCAGCGGCATTCCGCTGGATGCCCCCCTGCGCCTGATGTCTGACGAGGAAACGGTCGAGGTCAACGTGAATACTGTTTTCCGTGCCAACACCAGCGACGCGCTGCTGCAGGCGCTGGAATCCGGCATGGGTATCGGCGGCATGCAGCGACCGCTCGTGGCCAGGGCTCTGCAGGCGGGCACGCTGGTACCGGTGCTGCCCGACTGGCGGTTACCCGATCGCTTCCTCTATGCCGTTTATCCTGATGCCCGCTTTATTCCGCAGCGCGTCAGAAAGGTCGTCAGCGTGATTGAGCAATTACTGCCTGAGATCGCGACCCACAACGCCACAAAATAACCGCCTTTTACCTCGCCACCGGTAAATCCGCGTACCGCGTCGTATAGGCCGGTGACAACATCTCTCGCTTCATGGCCCACGGTTTCTCAATCCCCTGCCCGGCGAACCATATCTTCCCTTTGCCGGAGTGATTGACGCTGTCGATCATCTCCATCAGCGCCGCGCTGTTGGCGCGCAGGCGATTGTCGTCAAACAGATTAAGCTGAGCGACGCCGCTGCTGAAAAAGTCCGCCAGCATGACCCCGGCCTTCATATAGCGATACCCGTCGAGCCATATCCGCCCCAGCGCCTCCGTGGCGGCACGGATGATATCCCGCGAGTCATTGGTGGGCGTCATCAGGGTGACCGAAGCCTGATTACCGTAATAAATTTCGTTGTCCGCATGCGGGCTGGTGCGCACAAACACGCTGATAAAACGACAGTATTGATGCTCGCCGCGCAGTTTCTCCGCGGCGCGTTCCGCGTAGGCGCAAATCGCCTGGTGCATCTCTTCATATTGCGTAATGCGATGACCAAACGAACGGCTACAGATGATTTGCTGCTTCGTGGGGGTGTACTCTTCAAGGTCAAGACAGGGCTCACCGCGAAGCTCGCGCGCCGTACGCTCCAGCACCACGTTAAAATGTTTGCGAATGACCCATGAGGAGGCCTCCGCCAGCTCCAGCGCCGTGGTAATTCCCATCGCATTCAGTTTTTTCGTGATGCGCCGCCCTACGCCCCATACCTCCTCTACCGGAACCTTTGCCAGCAGTTTACGCTGCCGCTCGCGGCCCGACAGATCGACCACGCCGCCGGTACTGGCCCAGCGTTTCGCCGCATAGTTGGCCAGCTTCGCCAGCGTTTTTGTCGGGGCAATGCCGACGCCAACGGTTAAACCCGTGTTTTTAAAGACCTGCGTGCGCATCTGGTGTCCGAACGCGTCCAGCGACATGCAGTTACCGATCCCTGAAACGTTCACGAACGCCTCGTCAATCGAGTAAATTTCTATGGCCGGAGCCAGATCCGTCAGCGTCTGCATCACCCGACTGCTGAGGTCGGCATACAGCGCATAGTTCGAACTGAAGACGTAAACCCTCGCCGGAAAAAGCTTCTCTTTGAATTTAAAATAGGGCTCACCCATTTTTATGCCGAACTGCTTTGCCTCCCGCGAGAGTGAAATTATGCAGCCGTCGTTGTTGGACACCACCACGATGGGCTTCCCCTCCAGATCGGGGCGGAATACCTTCTCGCAGGAGGCATAGAAGCTGTTCACATCAACCAGCGCGAACATGTTTATGCGTTTTAAGCGTGTGGGTGACGACGCCGAAGATCTGCAGCTCCTCTTCGGACTGAAAGGTAATCGGCTGATAGCGGGCGTTATGTGGCAACAGCCTCAGCACCGGGCGCGTCTGTAGCTCTTTCACCGTAAACTCACCGGCGACCGACGCCACGACGATATCCCCATGTTCGGCATTTAACGAGCGGTCAACCACCAGCAGATCGCCGTCGCCAATCCCCGCGCCAATCATGGAGTCTCCACTCACCTTGATAAAATAGGTCGCACTGGGGTGCCTCACTGCCAGCCGGTTAAGATCGAGACGATCCTCCACATAATCCTGCGCCGGGCTGGGAAACCCACAGGCAACACGTTCTAAAAACAAAGGTAGTTCAATGATTTGTTTTGGTTGATAAGAAAAGAGAGTGTCCATGATGCCTTTCTCGCCATATACTGTATATAAATACAGTATTACGGATTATGGTCAGGGATCAAGGTCATTTCCGGAAGCGAACCCAAACGCGTTGAAGTGTCAGAAGATTTAAAACGCGCAAAGCCCGGAAGCACATGTCGGGCTTTGCGCCTGTGACGATCAGTCCATCAGCGTATTCAATGTTTCCAGCGCGTCAGGCGGCAGCTGCAGTTCTCCCGCCGCGAGGTTTTGCCGCAGATGCGCCACGGAAGAGGTGCCCGGGATCAGCAGGATATTCGGAGAACGCTGCAGCAGCCATGCCAGCGCAACCTGCATTGCCGTGACGCCCAGTGAATCCGCGACAGCCTTCAGCCCGGACGATTGCAGCGGCGTAAAGCCGCCCAGTGGGAAGAACGGCACATACGCAATCCCCTGCTGCGCGAGCAGATCCACCAGCGCATCATCACCCCGGTTCACAATGTTGTACATGTTCTGCACGCACACCACCTGCACCATCTTCTGCGCTTCCGCGACCTGGGTGGCCGTGACGTTGCTCAAACCAATATGCCGCACCAGCCCCTGCTGCTGTAATTCTGCCAGGGTGGAGAGCGGTTCAGCAATCGACCCTTCCGCTGGCCCGTGCGCGCTAAACATGATCCGCAGATTCACCACGTCCAGCACGTCCAGCTGCAGATTGCGCAGGTTGTCATGCACCGCCTGCGTCAGCTCCTGCGCGGAAAAGGCCGGCAGCCAGGCGCCTTTGTCGTTGCGACGGGCGCCAATCTTGGTGACGATCGTCAGATCGTCCCGGTAAGGATGAAGCGCCTCACGGATCAGCTGGTTGGTGACATGAGGGCCATAAAAATCACTGGTATCAATGTGGTTCCCCCCCGCCGCCACGGCCTCGCGTAACACGTCCAGCGCGGCCTGCTTATCCTTCGGCGGCCCAAAGACGCCCGGCCCGGCCAGCTGCATCGCGCCGTAGCCCAGCCGTTTCACCGTCCGCGTCCCGAGCGCGTATGTCCCGCTTTTATCAATGCTGCTCATGTTGACCTTCCTCATAAAAATGATCCGGATTTACAACAGGTTCCCAAAAGGGCCCCTTAGTTAAGCGCGAGTTAATTAAAGTTTACATTCTCTACGACGATAGTAATGAAGTAACCCTGCATCTTCTCTAACGGACGACCGCTATGCTGAAAAATCTGCACGTGATTACCGGTATTATCTTTGCCCTCACCATATTCTGCCTGCTGCAAGTTGTCACGGGAGGGTTGTTCTACTCTGCCGTCAGTAACGATCGCCATAACTTCCAGAACTCCGGCGTGCTCAATGCCCAGCAGGAAAGCCTGAGCGACAGCGTGAACACGCTGGTGAAAACGCGCGTCACCGTCACCCGCGTGGCGATCCGCTACCTGAAAAACCAGCGTGACCCGGCTTCCCTGGCGGCGATCAATAAACTGCTGGGCACCGCAGGCGACTCGCTGGCAAAAGCCGAGGCCTATAACAAAGAGTGGCAGAAACTGCCGCAGGTTAAGGGCCAGGAGGCGGCATTGACCGACGAGATGCAGAAATCCTGGAACCAGATGCACGAAGTCATGCGTTTATCGATTGAGTATCTGCGCGCCGACAACTATCAGGCCTATGGCGATCTGGATGCGCAGCAGGCGCAGGACGATATGGAAGCGGTCTATAACCGCTGGCGCGCCGAAAACAACACCCTGCTGAAGGCCGCAACCGAAGAGAATCAGAGCAGCTTCACGCAGATGCAGTGGACGCTGGCGGCAATTCTGCTGGCCGTTATCGCGGTTCTGGTGGTCATCTGGCAGGGTTTACAGCACCTGCTGTTAAAACCACTCCACTCCATTATGGACCATATTCGCGCCATTGCAGGGGGCGACCTGACGCAGGAGATCGCTATCTCGGGCCGCAATGAGATGGGTCAGCTGGCCGCGGGCCTGCATGAGATGCAGCAGTCGCTGGTGACCACCGTCAGCGCCGTACGCGGAAGTACCGATTCCATCTACACCGGCGCAGGCGAAATTGCCGCAGGAAGCAACGATCTTTCCGCCCGCACCGAGCAGCAGGCCGCCTCGCTCGAAGAGACCGCCGCCAGC
Source organism: Enterobacter sp. SST3 (assembly GCF_000286655.1). Lineage (NCBI taxonomy): Bacteria > Pseudomonadati > Pseudomonadota > Gammaproteobacteria > Enterobacterales > Enterobacteriaceae > Enterobacter > Enterobacter sp. SST3. The sequence continues at coordinate 19,659 of NZ_ALNS01000012.1, forward strand.
ATGGAAGAGCTGACCGCGACGGTTAAACAGAACTCCGATAACGCCCGTCAGGCCACGCTGCTGGCGAAAAACGCCTCTGAAACGGCCGCGCGCGGCGGTCACGTCGTGGATAACGTGGTTCGCACCATGAACGAGATCGCCGACAGTTCGCAGCAAATTGCGCATATTACCGGCGTGATTGACAGCATCGCGTTCCAGACGAACATTCTGGCGCTTAACGCCGCGGTGGAAGCGGCACGCGCCGGGGAACAGGGGCGTGGTTTTGCGGTTGTTGCAGGTGAAGTCCGGACCCTGGCGAGCCGCAGCGCGCAGGCGGCGAAAGAGATCAAAGGGCTTATCGAGAACTCCGTCAGCCGCGTGAATACCGGTTCTGAGCAGGTTAGCGAAGCAGGCACCACCATGAAGGAAATCGTCGCCGCCGTGACCCGCGTGACCGATATCATGGGCGAGATTTCCTCTGCCTCTGACGAGCAGAGCCGCGGCATTGAACAGGTGAGCCTGGCCGTTTCGCAGATGGACAGCGTGACGCAGCAAAACGCCGCGCTGGTGCAGGAGTCCGCCACGGCGGCAGCGGCGCTGGAAGATCAGTCCGAACAGCTGCGCCAGGCGGTGGCCGCGTTTCGTCTGAACGGCAAAGAAAAAGCGGTAGCTCCACGTCCGGCCAGCGTGAAAACGCCTCAGCTGTTGCGCCCGGCAACCGCAAACGCCGCCACCGACAGCAACTGGGAAACCTTCTGAATCACCGGCGGGCGAGGAGATCGCCCGCTAGCGGCTGCGCTTGGCGTGCCGCTCCCAGTTCTCCTGTTTTGCTTCATCGGATTTACGCAGTGAAACGTAGCATGCCCCGCTGCCGCCGTGATGCGGCAGCGCCACGCAGAAGGCCTGCACTTCCTCGAACTCCGTTAACCAGCGCGCCAGATAGCTGCGCACCACATTAGGATGCGAGTTCTGCTCGCGCCCTTTTCCGTGAATGATAATCAGATTGCGTAACCCGTCACGTCCGGCCTGGCGAATAAAAGAATAGAGCATCTGACGGCAGCGTTCGGCGGGCTGACGCAGGAGGTTTAAGCTGGCCTGGCGGGCATATTTACCCGAGCGCAGCTTCTCGATAACGCCCTGCTGCACCCCTTCGCGCCGGAACGCCAGCGGTTCTTCCAGGGGAAGAAGGTCAAGAAAATCCAGCGTCAGGAAGTTATCCAGCTGTTCACAATCCACCTCCTGGCGCGCCCGCGTATTGCGGCTGGGCTGCCAGTGAATATCCGGGCCACGCTTCAGCGGCTGGACATCTTCCATGGCGTCAAGAAAAAAGGATTTGTCGTCAGGGTTCATGGATATCCTCCGGCTACAACTGAGGACGGTACTATACCTGCGCCTGAGATTGGCCTCAATCACCGTTACAGGCCCTCATGCGCCGCAAATATTAACCTGATGAATATATATAGTATTTATAAAATAAATTTAAATATGACTTAACTAAAATTTCAGCAAAGATGAAATAAGTGATTTGTGTTAAATTTTCGTAAAATCAAACACTCGACATCCTTTCTTTTTGCGGAAAAGGTGTTATACCTAAATATACCTGCTTCATGGATATAATATTCAGGATTGGCGAAAGGACGCACTGCTGTGTGTACTGGAGGATCTGTCTGATGTCGGGCAGATCCTGTTTTTTTATTATCTCACTTTCACGCCGCGATTATTTTTCTCGCTTCCCGTCTGAACTGCGTAATTAATGATTCAGCCAGGGGCGTCTGACGTGAATCGCGGCGCTGAATTAAATAATATGCAGCTTTTGGAAGCGATTCGACAACCGGTAGCATGACCAGACGGTGCGCCAGCAGCGGGTCACAGCCTAACTCCTGCGGCAATATGCTTAGAAAATCACTTTGTGCAACCAGGCTTATGCAGGAAGAAAAGGTTTCGCAGACCACACCAATTCGCGGTATTTGCGAGCGATGGCTAAATACCTCTTCTAACTGCTTATAATAACTTCCCCGCGGCGTCGGCATTGTCCAGTTATAATGCAGGAGTTCGTTAATCGACGTTGCCCCCGTTGCCGGATGCCCTTCGCGACAAAATACCGCAAATGGCTTCTCAAAGAGTTTTTCAAACGTAAATTCCTGGTCGTAAGGTCCCTGATAATAAGTATTGATAGTGAAATCCAGCTCTCCCTGCCGTAATTCGTTGATCATCGACACCAGCTGCCCTTCCATTATCCGCACTTTGACCTGCGGATGTTGAGCATGAAAGCGGGTGATAACGGCGGGCATCAGGCTGCGCGAAACGCTGGCCCCCATCCCGATGTTGATCTGCCCGGCCTGTTCCCCCTGCCGCTGACGAATGTCATCCTGCGCCGCGCGCAGCTCTTCCAGAATTAGCCGGGCGCGCTGGTAAAAGCCCTCACCGCATTCGGTCAACGCCACGCCCTTACTCCTGCGCACGAAAAGCTGCGCCGCCATGCCCTCCTCCAGCTCTTTGATGGATTTGGTCAGCGCCGGCTGCGAAAGATTCAGCGTCCTGCTGGCACCGCGAATGCTGCCCTGACGAGCGACTTCAACAAACGCCCGGAGATGATGGAATTTAACCTGAAATGACATAGCCCGACCGATAACCGTTGTTTATCAGAGTAAAGAAACTGTCATCTACTTTACTGGAAAGGGATGTGCGAGGGTAATTCCTGAACGGTTAAAACTGTGAAAAATCGGTTAGTGATAAGTAAAAACTATCACAGCGTGAAGCAGTTCACATATTTTCATGATGACAGGAACAGATATGGACACACTGGCGCAGTACATCCAGACGTTAACCCCGCAGCTGAGCGCGTGGCGTCGCGATTTTCACCATTTTGCGGAATCCGGCTGGGTAGAGTTTCGTACCGCCGCGAAAGTTGCGGAGACCCTGGACTCGCTGGGTTACGAACTGGCGATGGGGCGCGACGTGGTCGATGCCGAAAGCCGGATGGGGCTTCCCGATGAGGCAACCCTGGCGCGAGAATTTGCCCGCGCGCGCAAGCAAGGCGCGCCTGAGAAATGGCTGGCGCCGTTTGAAGGCGGCTTTACCGGCATTGTTGCCACCCTGAATACCGGCCGCCCTGGCCCAACCGTGGCGTTTCGCGTGGACATGGACGCCCTTGATTTAAGCGAAGCGCTCGACAACAGCCATCGCCCGTTCCGCGACGGGTTTGCCTCCTGCAATCCGGGCATGATGCACGCCTGCGCACACGACGGCCACACCACCATTGGTCTGGGGCTGGCACAGGTGCTTAAGCAGAATGAAGCCCGGCTGAACGGCACCATCAAGCTGATCTTCCAGCCTGCCGAAGAAGGCACGCGCGGCGCGCGCGCCATGGTTGCCGCCGGGGCGCTGGATGACGTGGACTATTTCACGGCCATTCATATTGGTACTGGCGTGCCTGCCGGGACGGTAATCTGCGGCAGCGATAACTTTATGGCCACCACCAAGTTCGACGTGAGCTTCACCGGCGTGGCCGCACACGCGGGCGGTAAGCCGGAGGACGGGCGTAACGCCCTGCTCGCCGCCGCGCAGGCCGCCCTCGCCCTGCACAGCATCGCTCCGCACAGCGACGGCGCATCCCGGGTGAACGTCGGCGTGATGCAGGCGGGCAGCGGGCGCAACGTGGTGCCCGCGAATGCCCTGATCAAAGTTGAAACCCGCGGCGAAAGCGAAGCGATTAATCAGTATGTCTTTGAACGCGCGCAGGCCGCCATTACCGGCGCGGCGGCGCTCTATGGCGTGAGCGCCGAGATACGCCTGATGGGGGCTGCCACCTCCAGCGCGCCGACACCGGCATGGGTGGATTATCTGCGCGAACAGGCGAGCCAGGTTTCCGGGGTTGTTCATGCCATCGATAAGGTGAAAGCGCCAGCGGGTTCCGAAGACGCCACGCTGATGATGGCCCGCGTGCAGCAGAACGGCGGCATGGCGTCCTATATGGTGTTTGGCACGGATTTGAGCGCCGGACATCACAACGAAAAATTCGACTTCGATGAGCAGGTCATGACTATCGCCATCGAAACGCTGGCGCGAACAGCGCTCAATTTCCCGTGGACGCGAGGTGTGTGATGCAGGAGAACTACGCTTTTATTGCCGATGCGATCGACACGCGATGTCGGACGTTAACCGATATTGCCGACGCGATCTGGGATCGTCCCGAAACCCGCTTTGAAGAGTTCTGGTCCGCCGAGCGGCTGGCCAGCGAGCTGGAAGCTGAAGGCTTCACGCTGACCCGCGAGGCAGGCGGTATTCCCAATGCCTTTATCGCCAGCTTCGGCAGCGGAAAACCGGTTATCGCCCTGCTGGGCGAGTACGACGCGCTGGCCGGGTTAAGCCAGCAGGCACACTGCGCGACGGCGCAAACCGCCACGCCGGGGGCTAACGGCCACGGCTGCGGACATAATCTCTTAGGCACCGCGGCGCTTGCGGGCGCGGTGGCGGTGAAAAGCTGGCTGGAGCAGAACGGCGGCAGCGGAACGGTGCGTTTTTACGGCTGTCCCGGTGAAGAAGGCGGCTCCGGGAAAACCTTTATGGTGCACGAAGGGCTGTTTGATGACGTCGATGCCGCCGTCACCTGGCACCCGGAAGCCTTTGCCGGGATGTTTAACGTCAGTACGCTGGCGAATATTCAGGCCGCCTGGCGTTTTCACGGCGTGGCGGCGCACGCGGCCAACTCTCCTCACCTGGGACGCAGCGCCCTGGACGCCGTGACGCTGATGACCACCGGCACCAACTTCCTTAACGAACACATCATCGAGAAAGCGCGCGTCCATTACGCCATTACCGACACCGGCGGGATTTCGCCCAACGTGGTGCAGGCGCAGGCCGAGGTGCTGTACCTGATCCGCGCCCCGGAGATGGCGGATGCGCAGCAGATCTACGAGCGCATCGAGAAAATCGCCCAGGGCGCGGCGCTGATGACCGAAACGACCGTCGAGTGCCGCTTTGATAAAGCCTGCTCCAGCTACCTGCCGAACCGCACGCTTGAGGCGGCGATGTATCGCGCCCTGCAGCACTACGGCACGCCGGAGTGGACCGACGAAGAGCGAGAGTTTGCCCGCGAGATCCGCGCCACGCTGACGCCCAACGATCTGCAAAATAGCCTGAAAAATATTGCCGCCACGGGTGGTGAAGCGGGTAAAGCCTTTGCCCGTCGTCATCAGGCGACGCTGCTGGTGGATGAAGTCGCGCCTTATGCCGTCACCGACAACGTGCTGGCAGGCTCAACCGACGTGGGTGACGTCAGCTGGAAAATGCCGGTCGCCCAGTGCTTCAGCCCCTGCTTTACCGTCGGCACGCCGCTGCATACCTGGCAACTGGTATCTCAGGGGCGAACCTCTATTGCCCACAAGGGCATGCTGCTGGCCGGGAAAGTGATGGGCGCGACCGCGCTGAATCTGCTGCAGGACGCGGCGCTGCTGAAAAAATGCCGTGAAGAGTTCGAACAACAACTAGAAGAAAAACCGTACGCGTGTCCGATCCCACCGGGCGTGACACCGTCACCTTTAAAATAAAAAAACACAACAACACAACACTCCCGAGGAACGCCCATGAGTATGTCATCCATACCTTCGCATTCCCCATCCGGTAAGCTCTATGGCTGGGTTGAAAGGATCGGCAATAAAGTGCCGCACCCTTTCCTGCTTTTTATCTATCTGATTGTGATTTTGATGGTCGCCACCGCCGTGCTCTCCGCCTTTGACGTCAGCGTGCGCAGCCCGGCCGACGGCAGCCTGGTGGCGGTGAAAAACCTGCTGAGCATTGAAGGGCTGCACTGGTTTTTACCCAACGTGATTAAAAACTTCAGCGGATTCGCCCCGCTCGGCGCCATTCTGGCGCTGGTGCTGGGCGCCGGGCTGGCTGAACGCGTCGGCCTGTTGCCCGCATTGATGGTGAAGATGGCTTCTCACGTCAGCGCGCGCTACGCCAGCTACATGGTGCTGTTTATCGCCTTCTTCAGCCATATCTCCTCCGACGCCGCGCTGGTGATCATGCCGCCGATGGGGGCGCTGATCTTCCTCGCCGTCGGGCGCCATCCCGTGGCGGGCCTGCTGTCCGCGATTGCGGGGGTGGGCTGCGGTTTTACCGCTAACCTGCTGATCGTGACCACCGACGTGCTGCTCTCGGGCATCAGTACGGAGGCGGCGAAAACCATTGATGCGGCCATGCACGTCAGCGTGATCGACAACTGGTACTTTATGGCAAGCTCGGTCATTCTCCTGACGATTGTCGGCGGGCTGATTACCGATAAGATCGTCGAGCCGCGCCTGGGCAAATGGGAAGGCCGTAGCGATGAAAAGCTGGAGACGCTGAGCGAAGCGCAGCGCTTCGGCCTGCGCGTGGCGGGGATTGTCTCGCTGGCGTTTATCGCCGCGGTGGCGCTGATGGTGGTGCCGGAAAACGGCATATTGCGCGATCCGGTTAAACATACTGTCCTGCCCTCGCCGTTTATTCAGGGCATCGTGCCGCTGATTATCCTCTTCTTCTTTGTTGTTTCGCTCGCCTACGGTATCGCCACCGGTAAAATCCGTCGCCAGGGTGACCTGCCGCAGCTGATGATCGAGCCGATGAAGGAGATGGCGGGCTTTATCGTGATGGTGTTCCCGCTGGCCCAATTTGTGGCGATGTTTAACTGGAGCAACATGGGCAAGTTTATGGCCGTGGGCCTCACCGACGCGCTGGAGGCAGCCGGGCTAAGCGGCGTACCGGCGTTTGTCGGTCTGGCGCTGCTGTCATCCCTGCTGTGCATGTTTATCGCCAGCGGCTCCGCCATCTGGTCGATTCTGGCCCCGATCTTCGTGCCGATGTTTATGATGCTGGGGTTCCACCCGGCTTTCGCGCAGATCCTGTTCCGCATCGCGGACTCTTCGGTTATCCCGCTGGCGCCGGTTTCGCCGTTTGTTCCGCTGTTTTTAGGCTTCCTGCAGCGCTATAAACCCGAGGCCAAACTGGGTACCTACTATTCTCTGGTTTTACCCTACCCGCTTATCTTTTTAGGGGTATGGCTGGTGATGCTGGTGGCGTGGTATCTTGTCGGCCTGCCGATTGGGCCGGGGATCTACCCGAGGCTGAACTAAGGGAATGAGGATGCTGAGATTACTCGAAGACAAGATTGCGACGCCGCTTGGGCCGCTGTGGGTGATCGCGGACGAGCAGTTTTGCCTGCGCGCCGTTGAGTGGGAAGAGCACAGCGGCCGCATGGAAGAACTGCTTGCGATTCACTACCGCGCCCAGGGGTATGAACGTATCCGCGCCACCAATCCGGGTGGACTGAGCGACAAGCTTGCGGCGTACTTCGAAGGCGATCTCAGCATCATCGACACGCTGCCCACCGCCACGGCGGGCACGCCTTTTCAGCGCGAAGTGTGGCAGGCGCTGCGGGCCATTCCCTGCGGGCAGGTGATGCATTACGGCCAGCTCGCGGCGCAGTTAGGTCGCGCTGGGGCCGCACGTGCCGTAGGTGCCGCGAACGGCTCTAATCCGGTCAGCATCGTGGTGCCCTGCCATCGCGTTATTGGCCGCAACGGCACCCTGACCGGCTATGCCGGTGGCGTGCAGCGAAAAGAGTGGTTGCTGCGTCACGAAGGGTATCTCTTACTCTAGTTCCCAGGCTTTTTGTGCTTAATTTTCTTCCGGTTAGGCTAAAAATCCATAATCAAGCTGTGGAATTTCAAGAAGATGGCGACACATTGCCGTCTCTTGTCCTTATTGAGGGTTTGTCAGGCTTACGTACTTACCAAAAAGATGTTAAAATTGACCAATATCAATTAAGGCTTGAGCAAACCTATGATCCCGGAAAAGCGAATTATACGACGCATTCAGTCTGGCGGTTGTGCTATCCATTGCCAGGATTGCAGCATCAGCCAGCTCTGTATCCCGTTTACCCTGAATGAGCATGAACTCGATCAGCTTGATAATATTATCGAGCGTAAAAAGCCTATTCAGAAAGGGCAGACGCTGTTTAAAGCGGGAGACGAACTGAAATCGCTCTATGCTATCCGTTCTGGCACCATCAAGAGCTACACCATCACCGAACAGGGCGATGAGCAGATCACCGGCTTCCATCTGGCGGGTGACCTGGTAGGCTTTGATGCCATCGGTACGGGCCACCACCCGAGCTTTGCTCAGGCACTCGAAACCTCGATGGTTTGCGAAATTCCGTTTGAAACCCTGGACGATCTGTCCGGCAAGATGCCTAACCTGCGTCAGCAGATGATGCGTCTGATGAGCGGTGAGATCAAAGGCGATCAGGACATGATTCTGCTGCTTTCTAAAAAGAACGCAGAAGAGCGCCTGGCCGCGTTTATCTACAACCTCTCCCGCCGCTTCGCCGAGCGTGGCTTCTCGCCGCGTGAATTCCGTCTGACCATGACGCGTGGCGATATCGGTAACTACCTGGGTCTGACCGTGGAAACCATCAGCCGTCTGCTGGGCCGTTTCCAGAAAAGCGGGATGCTCGCCGTTAAGGGTAAATACATCACTATCGAAAACGGTGAAGCGCTGGCCGTTCTTGCCGGGCACGCCCGCAACGTGGCGTAAACGCCATACGTATACTGCCAGACCGATAAATTTTCCTGATTTATGGGTCTGGCCTGTCACCCCGTCTTTTATCTGCCCTTTTCACCGCAGCACGTCCCCACACAGCACCCAAAAGGGTCTCGTTGAGGTTATGAATTGAGAGAAAGTTTGTTTTTCGTTTCAGTCGTGATTGCCTCAGTGACCTTTATCTTCATCTGGATCATGCTTGTCGGCCCAATGAAGGGGGAGGAAAAAACCTACGTTCAGGATTCCACGACCTTTGCGATAGCGGTGATGGTGCTGCTGTTTATTGCGTTTATCGCGGTAACGACCACGGTGCTTTTCCTCTGATAAATTTTCATGAATTATTGATCTGGCAAAAGCTCTCCTCTGTTTCATTCAGGATATATAGGTTACTCTTTTAATTACAGACTGTGGTGACAGTAGTAAGGAGACCTGTATGGCCAAGTATCAAAACATGCTGGTAGCAATCGATCCGAATCAGGACGATCAGCCGGCATTACGACGTGCTGTGTATTTACATCAACGGATTGGTGGCAAAATCAAAGCGTTTTTGCCGATCTATGACTTCTCGTATGAGATGACCACCCTTCTGTCGCCTGACGAGCGCACCGCTATGCGTCAGGGCGTCATCAGCCAGCGTACCGCATGGATCCGCGAACAGGCGAAGTATTACCTGGAAGCGGGCGTGCCCATTGATATCAAAGTGGTCTGGCACAACCGACCTTTCGAAGCCATCATTCAGGAAGTCGTTGCCGGTGGGCACGATCTGCTGCTGAAGATGGCGCACCAGCATGACAAGCTGGAATCCGTGATCTTCACCCCGACCGACTGGCACCTGCTGCGTAAATGCCCTTGTCCGGTCTGGATGGTGAAAGACCAGCCGTGGCCTGAAGGCGGGAAAGCCGTTGTGGCGGTAAACCTCGCCAGCGAAGAGGATTACCACAATTCGCTGAACGAGAAGCTGGTGAAGGAGACCCTCCAGCTTGCCGACCAGGTCAACCACACCGAAGTGCATCTGGTAGGTGCCTATCCGGTTACCCCGATTAACATCGCCATTGAGCTGCCGGAATTTGACCCGAGCGTGTATAACGACGCCATCCGCGGTCAGCACCTGCTGGCCATGAAAGCGCTGCGCCAGAAATTCAGCATCGATGAGAAGATGACCCACGTGGAAAAAGGGCTGCCTGAAGAGGTGATCCCGGACCTGGCTGAACACCTGCAGGCGGGGATTGTCGTGCTGGGTACCATTGGACGTACCGGTATTTCTGCCGCCTTCCTCGGCAACACCGCCGAGCAGGTGATCGACCATCTGCGCTGCGACCTGCTGGTTATCAAGCCGGATGAGTACCAGACGCCGGTTGAGCTTGACGATCCGGAAGACGATTGACCCGCAAGATAAAAAAAAACCGTCGGCGAACCGGCGGTTTTTTTTGCCGGGTGGCGGCTACGCCTTACCCGGCCTACGGGTTTGGTAGGCCCGGTAAGCTTGCGCCACCGGGCTTTACCCTGTCAGAGCGCTTTCAGAATCGCATCCACGCTGGCTTTGGCATCGCCAAACAGCATGTGGGTGTTCTCTTTGAAGAACAGCGGGTTCTGCACCCCGGCATAGCCGGTATTCATTGAACGTTTAAACACGATCACGTTCTGCGCCTTCCACACTTCCAGAACCGGCATCCCGGCGATTGGGCTACGCGGATCGTCCTGCGCCGCCGGGTTAACGGTGTCGTTAGCCCCAATGACCAGCACGGTGTCGGTGTCGGCGAAATCATCGTTGATCTCGTCCATCTCCAGCACGATGTCGTAAGGCACTTTCGCCTCCGCCAGCAGCACGTTCATGTGGCCTGGCAGACGCCCCGCCACCGGGTGAATACCAAAGCGCACCTTGATGCCGCGCGCGCGCAGCTTCTCGGTGATTTCCGCCACCGGATACTGCGCCTGTGCCACCGCCATGCCGTAGCCCGGGGTGATAATGACCGAGTGCGAGTTTTTCAGCATCTCGGCGGTATCTTCCGCGCTGATCTCACGGTGCTCCCCCACTTCCTCATCGGAGCCGGTAGACGAGCCGTCAGAACCAAAGCCACCGGCGATGACGCTGATGAACGAGCGGTTCATCGCCTTACACATGATGTAAGACAGGATCGCACCGGAAGAACCCACCAGCGCACCGGTGACGATCAGCAGGTCGTTGCTCAGCATAAAGCCCGCCGCCGCCGCCGCCCAACCGGAGTAGGAGTTCAGCATGGAGACCACCACTGGCATATCCGCACCACCGATGGACGCCACCAGATGCCAGCCGAAGGCCAGCGCGATGATAGTCATCACCAGCAACGCCAGCACCTGCAGACCGACGCTTTCGGTACGCACGAAGACCACCAGCAGCACAAACGACACCACCAGCGCCGCCAGGTTCAGCTTATGGCGGTTTGGCAGCATCAGCGGCTTAGAGGAGATCTTCCCGCGCAGCTTGCCGAACGCGACAATGGAACCGGTGAAGGTGACCGCACCGATGAAGATACCGAGGAACACTTCCGTCAGGTGAATATTCACCAGAATCGGTTCCAGACCTGGCGTGTGGTACAGGTAGCTGTTGAAGCCCACCAGCACCGCGGCCAGACCCACAAAGCTGTGCAGAATCGCCACCAGCTCCGGCATCTCGGTCATTTCAACGCGTTTCGCCAGGCGAATACCAATCGCACCGCCGATGATCATCGCCACCAGGATCCACGCCACGTTGCCGGTGTCCGGCCCGAAGATGGTGGCAATCAGCGCAATCGCCATCCCGGCGATACCAAAGTTATTCCCCTGCTGAGACGTTTCGTGTTTGGAAAGCCCCGCCAGACTGAAAATAAACAGGATTGCAGCAACAATGTATGCGGCTGTCACTAATCCTCCAGACATATGCTACCCCTTAGCCTTTACGAAACATTTTCAGCATGCGCTGAGTCACGGTGAAACCACCGAAAATATTGATACTGGCGATCAGCACCGCGATAAAGCTCAGGAAGCTGATCCAGCCGCCGTGGCCAATCTGCAGTAACGCCCCCACCACGATGATCCCGGAGATGGCGTTGGTCACCGACATCAGCGGCGTATGCAGCGCATGGGAGACGTTCCACACCACGTAGTAGCCCACGACGCAGGAGAGCGCGAAGACGGTAAAGTGGCCGAGGAACTCTTTCGGCGCGACGTCAGCCAGCCAGCCGAACAGAATAATCACCAGCGCCATGATCGCGTATTTGCGCCACGGGGAAGCCGGTTTGGCAGGTTCTTTTGGTTCAGGCGCCGCTTTAGGCGCTGCCTGAGGCTGGGCCGAAACCTGAATCGGTGGCGCAGGCCAGGTAATTTCACCTTCACGCACCACGGTCACACCGCGCACCACCACGTCGTCAAAATCGACGGTGATGTTGCCGTCTTTCTCTTTGCAAAGCAGCTTCAGCAGGTTGACGAGGTTGGTGCCGTACAGCTGAGACGATTGCGTCGGCAGGCGACCCGGCAGATCGGTATAGCCGATCACCTTCACGCCGTTTGCGGTCGTGGTCACCTGATTCGCTACGGTATATTCGCAGTTGCCGCCGTTTTGCGCGGCCAGGTCGACAATCACGCTGCCCGGCTTCATGGAGTCCACCATCTCACGGGTAATCAGCTTCGGCGCCGGTTTACCCGGGATAAGCGCGGTGGTCACAATGATGTCGACATCTTTCGCCTGCGCGGCGAAGAGTTCCATTTCGGCTTTGATAAAGGCTTCGGACATCACCTTCGCATAACCATCACCGCTACCCGCTTCTTCCTTGAAGTCCAGCTCAAGGAATTCGGCCCCCATACTCTGGACCTGTTCTTTCACCTCAGGACGGGTATCAAACGCGCGAACGATAGCGCCCAGACTGTTTGCCGCACCGATGGCAGCAAGTCCCGCCACGCCCGCGCCAATCACCATCACCTTCGCCGGAGGGACTTTACCCGCCGCGGTGATCTGACCGGTAAAGAAGCGACCAAATTCGTGGGCCGCTTCAACAATGGCGCGGTAGCCCGCAATGTTTGCCATCGAACTTAAGGCGTCCAGCGACTGGGCGCGCGAAATACGCGGCACGGAGTCCATCGCCATCACGGTGACGCCGCGCGCGGCCAGTTTTTCCATCAGCTCAGGATTTTGCGCAGGCCAGATAAAGCTCACCAGCGTGGTGCCCGGATTCAGCAGCGCAATCTCACTCTCTTCCGGTGCGTTGACCTTCAGAATAACCGGCGACTGCCACACGTCGGCACCGTCCACCACTTCCGCGCCAGCCTGAATAAAGGCCTCGTCATCGAAACTCGCCAGTTTGCCCGCGCCGCTTTCAACTGCGACGGTAAAACCCAGCTTAAGCAGTTGCTCCACCGTTTTCGGTGTTGCCGCTACGCGGGTTTCATTGGCTAACCGTTCTTTTGGTACCCCAATACGCATAGTTTTCCCTTCCATCGGTTTTTGATGATGGTTTAACGATAAGTGCCCGCGGTTTGTATCATTTTTCGCCATCACGCAAGCAATGAGACACAATTCACCCCGGAAAATAAAACAGTAACAAACTGTCTATAACCTACTGAAAATAGCGGCCGTGATCTACCGCCAGAAAACACTATTTCTTACTTTATCTGTGAAAAATAAGCGATCGGCGTCACTGACAGTGATATTTACCTTAAATTCATCGCCAGAACCGATAATTCGCGCAAGCGAAGCGGTAAAAACATGATATAGCGCCATAAGAGAACAACTTATTAACATTAAATTAACTTGTAAAAGTCATAAGCTTTATCAGTTTTACTTGTCAAACGCGTGTTTTTTCAACATATCACTAAATGTTATCGAATAAGGTGATTCAGTGAGCACAGGCAGTGAAAAATGGCGCAGACAGCGACGGGTTTTAAATGCCATAATCGGGACCGTCTCAAATTAACAACAATACCAGTACATGGTTTGCGCAAGGCGAAGGATCATTTTTATGAAGCTTAAGAACACACTCCTGGCGTCCGCACTTCTCTCCGCGACCGCCCTGTCTGCGAATGCCGCAACAGAGTTAACGCCGGAGCAAGCGGCAGCGTTAAAACCTTTTGACCATAAGGTCATTGTGGGTCGTTATAATTCTATTGGCGACGCCGTCGCCGCTGCATCAAAGGCCGCTGATAAAAACGGGGCAGCCTCGTTTTATGTTGTTGACCAGTCTGATAACGGCAACAGCGGTAACCAGCGCGTGACCATTGCGCTGTATAAGGACAACGCGCCAAAAGCTGACGCACCGAAAAACCGCGTGATTAACGGTGTTGTTGAACTGCCGAAAGATCAGGCAATTGCGCTGGAACCGTACGACACCGTCACCGTTCAGGGCTTTTACCGCAGCCAGCCTGAAGTGAACGATGCCATCACCAAAGCCGCGAAAGAGAAAGGGGCCTACTCTTTCTACATCGTGCGTCAGGTCGATGCTAACCAGGGCGGCAACCAGCGTATTACCGCGTTCATCTATAAAGAAGATGCGAAGAAACGCGTTCTGCAGAGCCCGGATGCGATTCCGGCAAACTCAGAAGCCGGTCGCGCGGCGATAGCGAAAGGCGGCGAAGAAGCGAAGAAAGTGGAAATCCCAGGCGTCGCAACGACGGCTACGCCAAGCGCTGAAGTGGGCCGTTTCTTTGAAACGCAGTCCACGAAAGGTGGCCGTTATTCGGTTACGCTGCCAGACGGTACCAAAGTTGAAGAGCTGAACAACGCCACTGCCGCGCAGATGGTGCCGTTCGACAGCATCAAATTTACCGGCAACTACGGCAACATGACGGAAGTCTCTTACCAGGTCGCGAAGCGTGCGGCGAAGAAAGGGGCGAAGTTCTACCACATCACCCGCCAGTGGCAGGAACGTGGTAACAACGTGACCATCAGCGCCGATCTGTACAAGTAACAAAATCGTTTAAGAAAGGCGGCGCAATGCCGCCTTTTTTGTTACTTTTTTTGAATTTCTGCCACACGTCATTGCATGCTTTCGTTACACTCCGTAAAATCCCGCGCCTTAGTGTGATCCACCATTTTTATGCGCCTGAGCGAAATAATTATTCTGGATTTTGACCTTTCATAACAGGAAGCCAATGGAAAAGAAACTTGGCCTGAGTGCTCTGACTGCACTCGTTTTAAGCTCAATGCTGGGTGCAGGCGTATTCAGTTTGCCGCAAAATATGGCGGCCGTCGCCAGCCCGTCTGCCCTCATCATTGGCTGGGGCATTACGGGTGTCGGAATATTGCTGCTGGCCTTCGCCATGCTGCTGCTGACGCGCATTCGCCCGGATCTGGACGGCGGCATTTTCACCTATGCCCGTGAAGGCTTCGGCGAGTTGATTGGCTTCTGCTCCGCCTGGGGATACTGGCTGTGTGCGGTGATCGCCAACGTCTCCTATCTGGTGATCGTTTTCTCGGCCCTCAGTTTCTTTACCGATACGCCTGAGCTGCGCCTGTTTGGCGACGGGAATACCTGGCAGTCTATTGTGGGCGCCTCGGTGTTACTGTGGTTCGTCCACTGGCTGGTGCTGCGTGGCGTACAAACGGCCGCCAGCATTAACCTGGTGGCGACGCTCGCGAAACTGGTTCCGCTCGGCCTGTTTATCGTTCTGGCCTTCATTGCGTTCCGTATGGACGTGTTCACGCTCGATTTCAGCGGCGTTGCGCTGGGCGTCCCCGTCTGGGAGCAGGTGAAAAACACAATGCTGATTACCCTGTGGGTGTTCATCGGTGTTGAAGGCGCGGTTGTGGTTTCTGCCCGGGCCCGAAATAAACGCGATGTGGGCCGCGCCACGCTGCTGGCGGTACTGGCCGCGCTCGGGGTCTATCTGCTGGTGACGCTGCTGTCGCTGGGCGTGGTGGCGCGTCCTGAACTGGCTGAAATGCGTAATCCGTCAATGGCGGGCCTGATGGTGAAAATGCTCGGCTCCTGGGGCGACGTGGTGATTGCCGCTGGCCTTATCATCTCCGTCTGCGGAGCCTACCTGAGCTGGACCATCATGGCGGCTGAAGTGCCTTTCCTGGCCGCGACGCACAAGGCGTTTCCACGCCTGTTTGCGCGTCAAAACCAAAACAGCGCGCCGTCTGCCTCACTCTGGCTGACCAACATCAGCGTTCAGATCTGTCTGGTGCTGATCTGGCTCACAGGTTCAGACTATAACACGCTGCTGACCATCGCCTCGGAGATGATTCTGGTACCCTATTTCTTAGTGGGTGCGTATCTGTTAAAAATTGCCACACGCCCGGCGCATTATGTCGTGGGTGTCGGAGCCTGTATTTACGGCCTGTGGTTGTTGTATGCTTCCGGACCTATGCATCTGCTGCTGTCGGTGGTGCTGTACGCACCGGGTCTGCTGGTGTTCATCTACGCCCGCCGCACGCATCAGCTGGAGAACGCGCTGAAACGCCGTGAGATGGCCTTAATTGGACTGTTACTGGTTGCTGCCGTGCCGGCAACCTGGATGTTAGTGGGATAGCATCGCCTTTCCCATTGTTGAACTGTAAAGGAGAATACGATGGGAAATGCACCGCTTCGCCCCATACTGATCACCGGCGGAGGCCGCCGTATCGGCCTCGCCCTCGCCCATCATTTTCTCAACCTTCGCCATCCGGTCATTGTCAGCTACCGCACGGAATACCCGTCGATTGAAGGGCTGCGCAAAGCCGGGGCGGTTTGCATTCAGGCTGATTTTTCAACCGATGAAGGCATTCTGGCCTTTGCGGAAAAGGTGAAATCCACCACAACGGGTCTGCGCGCCGTGCTCCATAACGCCAGCGCATGGCAGGCCGAAAAGCCGGGTACGTCACTCAGCGAAACGCTCTCCGCCATGCTGCAGATCCACGTCAATGCCCCTTATCTGCTTAACCACGCTCTGCAGGATCTACTCCGCGGCCACGGGCATGCTGCGGGCGACATCATTCACTTCACGGATTATGTGGTGGAGCGCGGCAGCGACAAGCACATTGCCTATGCGGCCAGTAAAGCCGCGCTGGATAACATGACCCGCTCGTTTGCCCGCAAGCTCGCCCCCGAGGTGAAGGTGAACGCCATCGCCCCGGCAATGATCTTATTCAACGAAAACGATGATGCGGAGTATCGCCAGCAGGCGCTGAATAAATCGCTGATGAAAATTGCCCCGGGCGAGAAAGAGGTCATCGACCTCGTGGATTACCTGCTCACCAGTTGCTACGTCACCGGCAGAACCTTTGCCGTGGACGGCGGCCGACCGCTGCGCTAGTGAAAGCGGCTCCAGAAGAAAATTAACACCCAGGCGCTGAGCCCCCAGCAGACCACCGCCCCGCTCAGCGCCAGGGGAAGACGCAGAAAAGCGGTGAAATACCACAGCGAAAGCAGGTAGAGAAAATACGGGATGATTGACCACATGCCAAACACGATGGTCGTGCGTAACGCTTCCGTGCCGCGTTCAGACGCCACAATATAGTGGGCAATGAGTGCAAAAGTCGGGAAGAGAGGGATCAGCCCGGCAATATAGTAGTTTTTCGTTTTTGCCAGAATGCCAATCAGCAACACCACCAGCGCACCCAGCGCGGCTTTGATCACCAGAGCCATCGTTTTCCTTATAATAATCAACTCACCCTATGGGCCAGAATAACGGAACCGGCGTTAATTTTGAAAGATTAATGGAAGGTTAAGGTTTCGCGGTGTATGTTGGCTTTTTTCACGAAAACAGACGCTGTATGAATAAGATTGTTTATGTTGAAGACGAACCCGAAGTCGGGCAGCTGATCGCCGCCTATCTGGGTAAACATGATATGGACGTCATTGTTGAACCTCGTGGCGATCGTGCCGAAGAGGTGGTCGTCCGTGAAAACCCGGATCTGGTGCTGCTGGATATCATGTTGCCGGGCAAAGACGGCATGACGCTCTGCCGCGACCTGCGCGCCCGGTGGGAGGGCCCTATCGTCCTGCTCACCTCACTGGACAGCGATATGAACCATATTTTGTCGCTGGAGATGGGTGCCAATGATTACATTCTGAAAACCACACCGCCTGCCGTCCTGCTCGCTCGCCTGCGCCTCCATTTACGCCAGCACGCCAGCATCGAACGCGAAGCACCGGCGCCGTCTCTGACGCCGCACAAAGCGATGCGCTTCGGTACGCTGTCTATTGATCCGATTAACCGTCAGGTGCTGCTCTCTGGCGAGCTTATCGCCCTTTCCACCGCAGATTTTGACCTGCTGTGGGAGCTGGCAACGCATGCCGGGCAGATCATGGACCGTGACGCGCTGCTGAAAAACCTGCGTGGCGTAAGCTATGACGGAATGGACCGCAGCGTGGACGTGGCGATTTCGCGTCTGCGCAAAAAACTGCAGGATAACGCCACCGAGCCCTACCGTATTAAAACCGTGCGTAATAAGGGCTATCTGTTTGCCCCACATGCGTGGGAAACCTGATCGCCGGACAGGATAACCTGCGCGAAATAAAGGCATTACGCGACAATGCCCTTCTTTCGCGCGTTTATTTTTACGTTTGCGCAACAATTAACTTGCTAAGCACGCAAACTATTCCATAATTACCTTCTCGACTCTCCTTTCTTCAGCTCGCCCCGCTCTTGCGATTGTTTTACTCATTTTCGCCGTGAAGCTTTCACGACATCTCTCCAATAAATCTTGAAATGAGGATTTAAGCTCATGAATTATGTATAGCTACGGTCAGGTAGAAGCGATAAAAACCAATCTTGAGTGGATTGTTAATCAGGCAACCCTGAACCACGCCTCCCCCTCACGCACCGATCAAAAAGCGCTCTTTGACCTGCTGGAACTCATCCAGTCTTACGAAATACTGCTGGATCTCATCAGCGAATACGGAACGGATGTGATTGATACGCACATTGCAGAAGGCCTGGCCGTGACGGAAAAATTCATCGCCAAGGTAAAAAACAGCGCGAAAGCCGTCTAACACGCTCGACAGACGTGAAAAACTCGAAGGGTTTTCATGTATATTCTGCACATAGCGTTTTTGCGGTGAGATCCAATGAAAAAGCTGTTTGTGCAGTTTTATCTTTTACTGTTTGTCTGCTTCCTGGTGATGACCATGCTGGTCGGCCTGGTCTATAAATTTACCGCCGAACGCGCGGGCAGGCAGTCTCTGGACGACCTGATGAAAAGCTCGCTCTATCTGATGCGCAGCGAGCTGAGAGAGATCCCGCCACACGACTGGGCGAAAACCCTGAAAGAGCTGGATCTCAATCTGTCATTCGATTTACGCATCGAGCCGTTGAAAGATTTCGATCTGGACCCGCCCGCCATGCAGCGTCTGCGCGACGGGGATATCGTCGCGCTGGATGAGAAATACACCTTTATCCAGCGAATTCCGCGCAGCCATTACGTGCTGGCCGTCGGGCCGGTGCCCTATCTCTATTATCTGCATCAGATGCGCCTGCTGGACATGGCGCTGATGGCCTTTATCGCCATTTCACTCGCGTTTCCGGTTTTTATCTGGATGCGCCCGCACTGGCAGGACATGCTGAAACTCGAATCCGCCGCACAGCGTTTTGGCGAGGGGCATTTTACAGAGCGTATTCACTTCGACAGCGGTTCCAGCTTTGAACGTCTGGGCGTGGCCTTTAACCAGATGGCCGATAACATCAATGCCCTTATCGCCAGCAAGAAACAGCTGATCGACGGAATTGCGCACGAGCTGCGCACGCCGCTGGTGCGCCTGCGCTATCGTCTGGAAATGAGCGAGAACCTGACGGAAGCAGAGTCTCAGGCGCTTAACCGCGACATTGGCCAGCTTGAAGCGCTGATTGAGGAGCTGCTGACCTACGCGCGCCTCGATCGCCCGCAAAACGAGCTAAACCTCAGCACGCCGGATCTGCCCGCCTGGCTGCAAACCCACATTGACGACGTTCAGAGCGTGAACCCGCAGCGTACGCTATTGACGCGCGTCACGCCGGGTGATTACGGCGCGCTCGATATGCGCCTGATGGAGCGCGTGCTGGACAACCTGATGAACAACGCCATGCGCTACAGCGAAAGTACGCTGCAGATTGGGCTGGATCTGCAGGGCAATCAGGCCCGCCTGACGGTAGAGGATGACGGACCGGGGATTGCCCCGGAGGCACGCGAAACCGTGTTTGAACCGTTTGTCCGCCTCGATCCCAGCCGCGATCGCGCCACCGGCGGATGCGGTCTGGGGCTGGCAATCGTCCACTCTATCGCGCAGGCGATGGGCGGCACGGTGCATTGCGAGGAGAGCGAGCTCGGCGGCGCGCGCTTCTGCTTTAGCTGGCCGGTGTACCATAACATCGCCCTTCCCGTCCCTGCCTGACTTCAACCGCACGCTGGCCTGACCCGGCGTGCTGTGCTATATGATAAGTATGTTGTAACTAATGAGAGTGCTTATGGCGACCTACGATCTTATCGAACGGCTGAACAGCACGTTTCGGGAAATAGAACACGAGCTGCTGACCCTGACAGAACGTTTGCAGACCTGCCGGCTGCTGGCCGCGCGCGTCTTTACCCTGCCCGAGGTGGCCAAAGGGGCCGAGCACGATCCGCTGGACACCATCGACGTGAAGCAGCACATCGGCAGGGCCGCACTGGAGCTGGCGATGAAACACTATCGCCATCTTTTTATCCAGCAGCAGTCTGAACAGCGCAGCAGCAAGGCGGCCGTACGGCTGCCGGGCGTGATCTGTCTGCAAACCGATGCAGTAGCGCGCGAGGCGCTGGAAAGCCAGATTGCCCATATCAACAGTCTGAAAGCGGCATTTGAGAAGATCGTTACCGAAGAGTCGGGCCTGGCCCCCGCCGCCCGGTTTGAGTGGGTGCACCGTCAGCTTCCGGGGTTAATTACCCTGAATGCCTATCGCACGCTGACGGTTCTGCGCCATCCCGCCACGCTGCGCTTCGGCTGGGCGAATAAGCACATCATTAAAAACTTCACCCGGGATGAAATTCTGGCGCAGCTGGAAAAGAGCCTGAAGACGCCGCGCACCGTCGCGCCGTGGTCGCGTGAGCAGTGGATCGAGCGCCTGGAGCAGGAGTACCACAGCATCGCCTCGCTGCCAGCGGATACGCGCCTCAAAATTAAGCGCCCGGTGAAGGTGCAGCCTATCGCCCGCGTCTGGTATTCCGGCCAGCAAAAACAGGTGCAGTATGCCTGTCCAACGCCGCTGATTGCGCTTTATGATGCCGATCAGGGGGCTATCGTGCCGGATATTGGTGAGTTGCTGAATTACGATGCTGAAAATGTCCAGCACCGTTACCGACCTCAGGCGCAGCCGCTTCAGCTCATTATTTCGCGGCTGCACCTGTACGTGGCGAGTTGATTATTTCAGACTGCCAACCATCGCCTCAGGGCGCACCCAGGCATCAAACTCCGCCTCCGTCAGATAGCCCAGCGCCAGGGCGGAGGCTTTCAGCGTCAGCCCCTCCTTATGCGCTTTTTTGGCGATCTCGGCGGCTTTATCGTAGCCGATATGGGTATTGAGCGCGGTCACCAACATCAGCGACTCATTTAACAGCTGGCTGATGCGCTCGCGGTTTGGCTCGATCCCCACCGCGCAGTGTTCGTTAAAGCTCTCCATGCCGTCCGCCAGCAGACGAATCGATTGCAGAACGTTGTGGATCACCATCGGGCGATAGACGTTCAGCTCGAAGTTGCCGGATGCACCGCCCAGGTTGACGGCCACGTCGTTGCCCAGTACCTGACAGCAGAGCATGGTCATGGCTTCGCACTGGGTCGGGTTGACTTTACCCGGCATGATGGAGCTGCCCGGCTCGTTTTCCGGAATGCTGATTTCACCGATGCCGCAGCGCGGGCCCGAGGCCAGCCAGCGCACGTCGTTGGCGATTTTCATTAGCGACGCCGCCAGCCCTTTCAGCGCGCCGTGGGTGTGGACCAGCGCATCGCAGGTCGCCAGCGCTTCGAACTTGTTGGGCGCCGTGATGAACGGCTGTCCGGTTATGGCCGCAAGCTCCTCCGCCACGCGCACCGCATACTCCGGATGAGTGTTTAACCCGGTGCCGACCGCCGTGCCGCCGAGCGCCAGCTCCGCCAGGTGCGGCAGGCTGTTTTCAATATGCTTCAGGTTGTGTTCCAGCATCGCCACCCAGCCGGAAATCTCCTGGCCGAGCGTCAGCGGCGTGGCGTCCTGCAGGTGCGTACGGCCAATTTTGACGATGTCGCGGAAGGCCTGCGCTTTCTCGTTGAGCGTGGATTTGAGGACGTTGAGCTGGGGGATAAGCTGCTCGCGGATAGCAATCACCGCCGCCACGTGCATGGCCGTGGGGAAGACGTCGTTAGAACTCTGGCTCTTGTTGACGTCATCGTTCGGGTGGACCTTGCGCTCCATGCCGCGCACGCCGCCCAGCAGTTCGCTGGCCCGGTTCGCCAGCACTTCGTTCATGTTCATGTTGCTCTGGGTGCCGGAACCGGTCTGCCAGATGGCGAGCGGAAATTCGTCGGGATGCTTGCCCGCCAGCACTTCGTCGGCGGCATTTATGATGGCGGTGGCCCTGTCTGCCGCCAGCAGGCCTAAATCCTGGTTCACTTTCGCGGCTGCGCGTTTGGTGAGCGCCAGCGCCTGAATCAGCGAAGCGGGCATTTTTTCAGTCGAGATACGGAAATGCTCCAGCGAACGCTGGGTTTGCGCGCCCCATAGCTTGTCGGCCGGGACGTCGATGGCGCCCATCGAGTCTTTCTCATGGCGTACCGTGGTCATTACTTTCTCCTTGATAACACTGTCGGGATTGCTCACATGCTTAAGGGATAAGTATTGATGACTTCTGAGAAACGGTATGGCGCTTTGTGCGCTCTTTTTGGTGTCGGGTGGCGGCTTCGCCTTACCCGACCTACGAGAATGTAGGCCGGGTAAGCGTCAGCGCCACCCGGCATTTTCTTCAGACTACTTCACACACGCCGAACACTGAGAAGACTGGATCTGTTTGAAGAAGTCGTTGCCTTTGTCATCCACGAGGATAAACGCCGGGAAGTCTTCCACCTCAATTTTCCAGATCGCTTCCATGCCCAGTTCCGGGTATTCCACGCACTCCAGGCTCTTGATGCTGCCCTGCGCCAGCACCGCAGCCGGGCCGCCGATGCTGCCGAGGTAGAAGCCGCCGTGCTTGTGGCAGGCGTCCGTTACCTGCTGGCTGCGGTTGCCTTTCGCCAGCATGATCATGCTGCCGCCGTTAGCCTGCAGCTGGTCGACGTACGAGTCCATACGGCCCGCCGTGGTTGGGCCTAATGAGCCAGAGGCATAGCCTTCAGGCGTTTTCGCCGGGCCCGCGTAGTAGATCGGGTGATCTTTAATGTACTGCGGCAGCCCTTCGCCGTTGTCCAGACGCTCTTTCAGCTTCGCGTGCGCGATGTCGCGGCCCACGATAATCGTGCCGTTGAGGGAGAGACGGGTCGAAACCGGATACTGAGACAGCTGCGCCAGGATCTCTTTCATCGGACGGTTCAGATCCACGCGAACCGCTTCCCCCTCGCCCGCTTTACGCAGTTCTTCCGGGATGTATTTGCCCGGGTTGTTCTCCAGCTTCTCGATCCAGATGCCGTCGCGGTTGATCTTCGCCTTGATGTTGCGATCCGCAGAGCAGGAGACGCCCATCCCGACCGGACAGGATGCACCGTGACGCGGCAGACGGATCACGCGCACGTCGTGGGCGAAGTATTTACCGCCAAACTGCGCGCCGAGGCCCAGATTGCGCGCTTCTTCCAGCAGCTCCTGCTCAAGCTGCACGTCGCGGAACGCCTGGCCGTGCTCGTTACCTTCGGTTGGCAGGCCGTCGTAGTATTTGGTTGAGGCCAGCTTCACGGTCTTCAGCGTGCTTTCCGCCGAGGTACCGCCAATCACAAACGCGATATGGTACGGCGGGCACGCCGCGGTGCCGAGGGTGCGCATCTTCTCAACCAGGTAGTTCTTCAGCTTGCCCGGGGTGAGCAGCGCTTTGGTCTCCTGATAGAGATAGGTTTTGTTGGCCGAACCGCCGCCTTTGGCGATGCAGAGGAATTTGTACTCATCCCCGTCGACGCTGTAGATGTCAATCTGTGCAGGCAGGTTGGTACCGGTGTTGACCTCTTTGTACATGTCCAGCGCCGCGTTTTGCGAATAGCGCAGGTTGTCTTCGGTGTAGGTGTTATAAACGCCGTGCGCCAGCGCCGCTTCATCGCCGCCGCCGGTCCAGACGCGCTGGCCTTTTTTACCGACGATGATCGCCGTGCCGGTATCCTGGCAGGTAGGCAGAATGCCTTTCGCCGCGATATCGGAGTTACGCAGGAACTGCAGGGCTACGTACTTGTCGTTTTCGCTGGCCTCAGGGTCGCTCAGGATATCTGCAACCTGCTGCTGGTGCGCTGGGCGGAGCATAAACGAGGCGTCGTGGAAAGCGTGCTGCGCCAGCAGCGTCAACGCCTGCGGATCCACCTTGAGGATCTCTTGTCCTTCAAACTCAGAGACGGAGACGTGATCGCGGGTTAACAGGTAATACTCGGTCTGATCCTTACTGAGGGGGAAAGGATCCTGATAATGGAAGGGTTTATTCGACATTGGTCTCTCACTTACTGCTTCGGTCTGTTTATTCAGGGCAGATGTTCCGCTGCCCGGCTTAAAAGCGAGTCAGCTTATCCTACACAATTTTTTAACAAAAACTGAGACTAGTACGACTTTTTACATCCACAGGTTACTTCCATGTGGTTTATTGCTTTAATACCCGGAGTTTATTCCACATTTGAATCAGGGCTTGATAATGCAAAAACTCATTAACTCAGTGCAAAACTACGCCTGGGGAAGTAAAACTGCGTTAACGGATCTCTACGGTATCGCGAACCCAAACAACCTGCCGATGGCAGAACTGTGGATGGGGGCGCACCCGAAGAGCAGCTCAAAAATTGAAGACGCCAGCGGCCAGGCACGCAGCCTGCGTGACGTAATTGACGCCGATAAAGCCGCGCTGCTGGGCGACAAGGTGGCTCAGCGCTTTGGCGAACTGCCGTTCCTGTTTAAAGTGCTGTGCGCTGACCAGCCGCTCTCCATCCAGGTTCATCCGAACAAGCAAGCGTCTGAAATCGGCTTTGCGAAAGAGAACGCGGCGGGTATTCCGTTAGACGCCGCCGAGCGTAACTACAAAGATCCTAACCACAAGCCGGAGCTGGTGTTCGCGCTGACGCCGTTCCTGGCGATGAACGCGTTCCGCGAATTTTCAGAGATTATCTCCCTGCTGCAGCCGGTCGCGGGTGCCCATAACGCTATCGCGCATTTCCTTGAAAACCCGAATGCCGAGGCGCTAAGCCAGCTGTTTGCCAGCCTGCTGAACATGCAGGGTGAAGAGAAATCCCACGCCCTGGCGGTACTGAAAGCCGCCCTGGAGAGCCAGCAAGGTGAACCGTGGGAGACCATCCGTCTTATTGCGCAGTTCTATCCGGACGACAGCGGCCTGTTCTCCCCTCTGCTGCTGAACGTGGTGAAGCTGAATCCGGGTGAAGCAATGTTCCTGTTCGCGGAAACCCCGCATGCCTATCTGCAGGGCGTGGCGCTGGAGGTGATGGCCAACTCTGACAATGTGCTGCGCGCGGGCCTGACGCCGAAATACATCGACATCCCCGAGCTGGTTGCCAACGTCAAGTTCGTGGCGAAACCTGCCGCGGAGCTGCTGACTCAGCCGGTGAAAAACGGCGCAGAGCTGGACTTCCCGATTCCGGTTGAGGATTTTGCTTTCTCCCTGCACGACCTGAGCCAGACAGAAACGACCATCGCACAGGAAAGTGCGGCGATCCTGTTCTGCGTGGAAGGCGAAGCGACGCTGCACAAAGGCGAACAGCATCTGGTGCTTAAGCCCGGTGAATCAGCATTCGTTGCAGCCAATGAGTCTCCGGTTAGCGTAAGCGGCACCGGTCGACTGGCGCGCGTTTTCAATAAGCTTTAAGCACTTACTGAATTTTTTAACAACTCTTGCTAAGCTAGTTGCAGGCTTAATATCTCCAGGCGGTTTTTACCGCCTGGTTTCATTTTAGGGATAGTCGCAATGAAAAAATCGGTCGTAGCGGTAGGAGTGATTGTAGCGTTAGGCGTGGTCTGGACGGGTGCCTCCTGGTTTACCGGGAAACAGCTGGAAGGACGCCTGGCTGAGATGGTGGCGCAGGCTAACGGAGAGATTAAGCGCAGCGCGCCGGAAGCGGGCCTTGAGCTGAGCTACCAGAATTATGAGCGCGGCGTGTTTACCAGCCGTATGCAGGTAGTGGTGAAGCCGGTTGCCGGTACGGAAAACGGCTGGCTGAAACCGGGGCAGAGCGTGGTGCTGGATGAAGTGGTCAGCCACGGTCCATTCCCGCTGGCGCAGCTAAAGTCGTTTAACCTGATCCCGTCAATGGCGTCCGTTCACACGGTCCTGGTGAATAACGACGTCACCAAACCGCTGTTCGACCTGGCAAAAAATACCTCACCTTTCGAAATCGACACCCGCATCAGCTATGCCGGTGACACCAGTTCCGATATCGCGCTGAAAGCGCTGAACTACGAGAAAGAGAATGAGAAAGTCGCCTTTAGCGGTGGTCACTTCAAACTTGACGCTGACCGCGACGGGAACGTGTTCTCCCTGACGGGTGAAGCGGAAAGTGGCCTGGTCAACGCCGTGAACGAATACAATCAAAAAGTTCAGCTCACCTTCAACAACCTGAAGGCCGACGGCAACAGCCGCATGACCGATTTTAAAGAGCGTATCGGCGATCAGAAACTGTCTCTCGATAAAGTCGCCATTGCGGTTGAAGGCAAAGAGATGGCCGTGCTGGAAGGCATGGACGTTAACGGCAAATCCGACGTGTCCAAAGACGGTAAGAGCATCAATACCCAGCTGGATTACACGCTGAAGAGCCTGAAAGTGCAGAATCAGGATCTGGGCACCGGCAAACTGTCGCTGAAGATCGGCAATATTGACGGCCAGGCGTGGCACGAATTTAGCCAGAAATACAGTAAAGAGAGCCAGGCGCTGCTGACCGATGCCGCGCTGCAGCAGAACCCGGAAGTGTACCAGCAGCAGGCGATGGCAGTGCTGTTCAACAACCTGCCGATCCTGCTGAAAGGCGAGCCGGTGATCACCGTTGCGCCGCTGAGCTGGAAAAACAGCAAAGGCGAAACCAGCTTTAACCTGTCGCTGTTCCTGAAGGATCCGGCCACCGCCACGGGTGAACCGCAGACGCTGGCGCAGGAAGTGGATCGCAGCGTGAAGTCGCTCGACAGCAAGCTGACCATCCCGATGGATATGGCGACCGAGTTTATGACCCAGATTGCGAAGCTGGAAGGCTACGGCGATGAAGATGCCGGCAAGCTGGCGAACCAGCAGGTGAAAGGTCTGGCGGCCATGGGCCAGATGTTCCGCATCACGAAGGTGGACAACAACACGATTTCCACCAGCCTGCAGTACGCCAACGGCCAGGTCACGCTCAACGGCGACAAAATGCCCCTGGAGGATTTTGTCGGCATGTTTGGCATGCCTGCTCTGGGGATGCCGGAACCGGCTGAACCGGCAGCGCCAGCCGAACCGGCGGCACCGCAGCAGTAAACGTCAAAACCCCTCGCATGAGGGGTTTTTTATTGCCGGGTGGCGCTGACGCTTACCCGGCCTACGATCCCGGGCCGTTGCAGGCCCGTGCAAGCGCAGCGCCGCCGGGCGATGTGCAGCGGAGATTATTTCACCGTCACCAGCCGCGCCGCCACAATCTGGTGCCCGGCCTGAACGTCCGTATTGTCGATGCGCTGCATAATCCTGTCCGCCAGGGTGTAGCCCATCTC
The DNA here is from genome assembly GCF_000286655.1 of Enterobacter sp. SST3. Classification (NCBI taxonomy): domain Bacteria; kingdom Pseudomonadati; phylum Pseudomonadota; class Gammaproteobacteria; order Enterobacterales; family Enterobacteriaceae; genus Enterobacter; species Enterobacter sp. SST3. The sequence continues at coordinate 46,983 of NZ_ALNS01000012.1, forward strand.
CCGCGCTGGGGTCGTGGCCCAGACGATCGGCAGATCGTCGAGCGCGTTTTCACCGACGTCGGCGAACGCCCCCAGCGCCACCTGGTGGCCGAAGAAGGTTTCAACGCCCCCTTCACCGCTCTGACGCCCGGCGCGGATCAGGCCAAACCAGGCGCCCATGGCGATCACATCGTTATAGCAAATGACGGCGCTGATGGTCGGACTGCTGCGCAGCAGCGCGCCTATCGCTTCCGCCGCCATCTTCTGGCTGGACTCACACTCAACAACCCACTCGCTGTGGAACGGCAGGCCGTATTTAATCAGCGTCGCGCAGTAGCCGCCGACCCGTTCGGCGCGGGTCAGGGACGAGCTTTTGCCGCCCAGCCAGGCAATGCGCTGATGGCCGCGACGAATAAGATGCTCGGTCAGCATTTGCGCAGCCTGCATGTTATCCGGGCGCAGCGTATCGGCTTCATCGAGGTAGCTGGCGCGTGAAGCAAACACCAGCGGCACGCCTTTTTCAGCGGCACGCTCGCACAGCTCGCTGCCCACGCCCGACGCCCCGGCGACGATCACCCCGTCCACACCCTGATTCAGCAGCATATCGAGCCGGGAAAGCAGCTGATCGGCCTTGCGACCGCCGTGAAGCAGAAAGACCATCCGCCCCTGCGCTTCAAGCGCTTCGGTTAAGCCGGCGGTCAGCTCCGCATAGAACGGTGACGTCAGGTCACGGACAATCAGGCCAATCACCCCGCTTTGCCCGCCGCGCAGCGCCGACGCCTGACGGTTTCGCACAAAGCCCAACTGCTCAACCGCCTCGTTCACCCGCTGACCGGTCGCGGGAGAGATGCGTCCTTTTCCGCTCAGTACCAGAGAAACGGTGCTGACGGAAACCCCCGCCGCCAGCGCGACGTCGTTGATGGTGACTTTTTTTGCTACAGCCATGTGTTGGCGTGACTCCCTGAAAAATGAGATCGGTAAAACGTTTTATCAATACGTTATCTTTATACTACCAGTAAAAGCCTGAGAATGTGATTTAGCGCGCACTAAACTTTGATAAAACGTTTTATCTTCTCGCAGCATTGAAGCAGACAAACTGATTTTAACAATAAAGGAGTCGTTTTATGACGGCGAAAGCAGCACAAAAAATATCGCTGTGGGAATTTTTCCAGCAACTGGGTAAAACCTTTATGCTGCCCGTGGCGCTTCTCTCGTTCTGCGGGATCATGCTCGGGATCGGCAGTTCGCTCAGCAGTAAAGACGTCATCACGCTGATCCCCTTCCTCGGCGCGCCCGTGCTGCAGGCGATCTTTATCTGGATGAGTAAAGTCGGCTCCTTTGCCTTCAGTTTCCTGCCCGTGATGTTCTGTATTGCAATCCCGCTGGGCCTGGCCCGCGAGAACAAAGGCGTCGCGGCGTTTGCCGGTTTTGTGGGCTACGCGGTGATGAACCTGGCGGTTAACTTCTGGCTGACCGCGAAAGGCATACTGCCGACCACCGACGCCGCCGTTCTGAAGGCCAACAACATTCAGAGCGTGATTGGTATTCAGTCCATCGACACCGGGATCCTCGGGGCGGTGATCGCCGGGGTCATTATCTGGATGCTGCACGAGCGCTTCCACAATATCCGCCTGCCGGATGCCCTGGCTTTCTTCGGCGGCACCCGCTTTGTCCCGATCGTGACCCTGGTCGTTATGGGTCTGTTTGGTCTGATTATTCCGCTGATTTGGCCAGTTTTCGCTATGGGCATCAACGGCATTGGCCGCATCATTAACGGCGCGGGAGATTTTGGTCCGATGATCTTCGGCACCGGCGAGCGTCTGCTGCTGCCGTTTGGCCTGCAGCATATCCTGGTGGCCCTGATTCGCTTCACCGAAGCGGGCGGCACCATGGAGGTGTGCGGTCACGACGTGAGCGGCGCGCTGACTATCTTCCAGGCGCAGCTGAGCTGTCCAACGACACACGGCTTCTCCGAAAGCGCAACCCGCTTCCTGTCTCAGGGTAAAATGCCTGCCTTCCTCGGCGGCCTGCCGGGTGCTGCGCTGGCAATGTACCACTGCGCGCGCCCGGAAAACCGCCATAAAATTAAAGGTCTGCTGATTTCCGGCGTGATCGCCTGCGTCGTGGGCGGTACCACCGAGCCTATCGAGTTCCTGTTCCTGTTCGTCGCACCGGTGCTGTATCTGATTCACGCGGTGCTGACCGGTCTGGGCTTCACCGTGATGGCGGTGCTGGGCGTCACCATCGGCAACACTGACGGCAACGTGATCGACTTCGTGGTGTTCGGGATCCTGCACGGCCTGTCGACTAAGTGGTATCTGGTCCCTGTCGTGGCGGCAATCTGGTTTGCGGTGTACTACGGGATCTTCCGCTTCGCCATCACCCGCTTTAACCTGAAAACGCCAGGACGCGATATTGATACGGCCACCAGCGTTGAACAGGCGGTTGCCGGTTCCGTGGGCAAATCCGGCTATAACACCCCTGCCATTCTGGCGGCGCTGGGCGGTGCGGATAACATCACCTCGCTGGATAACTGCATTACCCGCCTGCGTTTGTCGGTGGCGGATATGTCAAAAGTGGATACCAACGCCCTAAAGGCCAACCGGGCCATCGGCGTGGTACAGTTAAACCAGCACAATTTGCAGGTGGTTATCGGCCCGCAGGTACAGTCAGTGAAAGATGAGCTGGCGACCCTGATGCGAACAGTAGAAGCCTGATGCCTCAGCCCCCTCACCATGAGGGGGTTTTACGTTAAGGATTAAAGCATGTTTGATTTCTCAACCGTCGTGGATCGACACGGCACCTGGTGTACGCAGTGGGACTATGTCGCCGACCGCTTTGGCGCGGCGGATCTGCTGCCCTTCACCATCTCGGATATGGATTTCGCCACCGCCCCCTGCATAACCGACGCGCTGCAACAGCGCATTCATCACGGCGTGTTTGGCTATAGCCGCTGGAAAAACGACGAGTTTCTCGCCGCCGTCGCACACTGGTTCCAGCAGCGCTTTAACACCCGAATTGATACCGAAAGCGTGGTTTATGGCCCCTCCGTCATCTACATGGTCTCGGAACTGATTCGCCTCTGGTCAAAACCCGGCGACGGCGTGGTGGTTCACACCCCGGCATACGATGCCTTTTACAAAGCCATAGAGGGAAACGGGCGTCGTGTTGTGGCGGTTGAAATGGAAAAACAGGCCGCTGGCTGGCAGGGCAATATGGCAGCCCTGGAAGCGGCGCTGGCGAAACCGGAAAACAAAATTTTGCTGCTGTGCAGCCCGCAGAATCCGACCGGCAAGGTCTGGACGCGGGATGAATTGACGCAGATGGCGGAACTCTGCGAGCGCTATGACGTGGCGGTTATCAGCGATGAAATCCATATGGACATGGTGTGGGGAGAACATCGTCACACGCCGTGGACCGCAGTGGCGCGGAGCAAATGGGCGCTTCTGACCTCCGGCTCGAAAAGCTTTAACATTCCGGCGCTGACGGGGGCTTATGGCCTGATCGGCGATGAAGAGAGCCGTAACGGCTATCTCAGCGCGTTAAAAGGTCGGGACGGGCTCTCTTCCCCTTCCGTGCTGGCGCTAACGGCGCATATCGCCGCCTATCAGCAAGGGGGGCCGTGGCTGGATGCCCTGCGGGGTTATCTGGAAGAGAATCTGTTGTATATCGCTCAGGAAGTAAACCGCGCTTTTCCGAAACTCAACTGGCAGCCGCCGGAAGCGACCTATCTCGCCTGGATCGATCTGCGTCCGCTGAATATTGACGATCGGGCGCTGCAAAAAGTGCTGATTGAGCAGCAAAAGGTCGCCATCATGCCGGGATATACCTATGGAAAAGAGGGAAATGGCTTCGTACGCCTGAATGCGGGCTGCCCGCGCAGCAAGCTGGAGCAAGGGGTTCAACGCCTGATTGCCGGCATTAATACGCTTCTGTAATCAATTTGCGCAACGGAATATTCCCTTGCGCAAATAGCTTTTTACCCCGTTTTGTTTTTATAATATGGCGCACTTTAACCAGAAAAGAGTGCGACCATGATTGATACACGCCTGCCTTTAACTGATATTCATCGTCACCTTGACGGTAACATTCGTGCCCAAACCATCCTCGATCTTGGCCGCCAGTTCAATTTAACGCTTCCTGCTCAGACCCTTGAGTCCCTGATCCCTCACGTGCAGGTGACCTCTAATGAACCGGACCTGGTCAGCTTCCTGAGCAAACTCGACTGGGGCGTGAAAATGCTGGCGTCGCTGGATGCCTGCCGCCGCGTGGCGTTTGAGAACATCGAAGATGCCGCCCGCAACGGCCTGCACTACGTCGAGCTGCGCTTCTCGCCGGGCTACATGGCGATGACCCACAACCTGCCCGTTGCAGGCGTCGTGGAAGCCGTCATTGAAGGCGTCCGAGAAGGGTGTAAAACCTTCGACGTCCAGGCTCGCCTGATCGGCATCATGAGCCGTACCTTCGGTGAAGCCGCCTGCCTGCGGGAGCTGGAAGCGCTGCTGGCCCATCGTGATGCCATCACCGCCGTCGATCTCGCCGGTGACGAGCTGGGCTTCCCGGGCAGCCTGTTCCTCTCCCACTTCAACCGCGCGCGCGATGCCGGCTGGCACATTACCGTGCACGCGGGTGAAGCGGCTGGCCCGGAAAGCATCTGGCAGGCCATCCGCGAGCTGGGCGCCGAACGTATCGGTCACGGCGTGAAGGCGGTAGAAGACCGCGCCCTGATGGATTTCCTGGCGGAGCAGCGTATCGGGATTGAGTCGTGCCTGACGTCTAACATTCAGACCAGCACCGTAGCATCGCTGTCGCAGCACCCGCTGAAAACCTTCCTCGAGCACGGCGTGCTGGCCTCGCTGAATACGGACGATCCGGCGGTTCAGGGCGTGGATATCATTCACGAGTACAACATCGCCGCACCGCAGGCGGGTCTGAGCCGCGAGCAGATCCGTCAGGCGCAGATCAACGGGCTGGAGATCGCCTTCCTGACGCCTGCAGAGAAGCAGGCGCTGCGGGATAAGGTGGCAACCGCGTAACCCCCTTTGCCGGGTGGCGGCTACGCCTTACCCGGCCTACAGCAACGTCAAAAACTTATGCCAGACAGAGCGTCGCGCGATGTTTGGCAGATTCGATCCCCAGCTCAATCAGCTCCATAATCTGTATCGCCTGGCTTGCCGGAACCGGATTCTCTCCCGTGCCGTTCAGCGCATCGCGAATAGCGGCATAATACGCCGGATAGTTACCCGGTATCGTCAGCAAGGTCTCTTCGACCAGCTCCTCGCCTTCCACCCGCGTGACGACGCCGTCGCGCATATCATAGCCCCAGTCTTCCTGCGGCAGACGCTCACCGTTTTTCAGCCTGTCTTCCTGCGGATCGAGACCAAACTTCACGTAGCTGCCGCGCGTGCCGTGAATAATATAGCGGGCAGATTCTGCCGCCGCGACCATCGTCCCGTGCAGCACAATTCGCCGCTGCGGGTAACTGAGCACCGCGTGAAAGTAATCGGTCGTCTGCGCACCGGGCCTGAGCTGGGCCAGATCGACCGTCATGCTCACCGGCAGGCCAAAGAGATTGACGGCCTGATCCAGCAGATGCGGGGCTAAATCATACCAGATACCGCTGCCAGGACCGGCCTGCTCGCGCCAGCGGTTTCGTACCTGCGGGCGAAAGCGGTCAAAGTGCGACTCAAAAAAGAGGATCTCCCCTAACGTACCTTCACTGAGAAGCCGTTTTACCGTCAGAAAATCGCTGTCCCAGCGTCGGTTATGGAACACCGACAGCAGCCTGCCCAGACTCTTTGCCAGCGCATCCAGCTCGCGAGCCTGTGACAGTGTCACGGTAAAGGGCTTATCGACAACCACATGCTTCCCGGCTTCCAGCGCGGCCTTTGCCAGCGGAAAGTGGGTATCGTTCGGCGTGGGAATGACGATTAAATCAATGTTTGGATCGTTGAAAAGATGTTTTGGCTCGGAGACAACCGGCACAGAAGGCCAGTCTGCATGGACTTTAGCAGCGTCGCTGCTGGATACCGCCGCCAGCGTCATCCCCGGCGTCCCGGCTATCAGAGGCGCATGAAACGTTTTGCTCGCGTACCCGTAACCAATAAGCCCAACGCGGATATTATCACTCATAGTGTCATCCTCTTTTAAGTCGTTCTTATTTCACACTGGCTAGTCTGGCATTACCACGGATTAATAATGTGCCGTATGACGTAAAATAGCAGGTTATACGGATTGTTTTTGTTACATAGTATTAACCTACTGATTTTGTTTAAGGGAACCGTTCCCAAAGCCCTTGCCGTCAGAGAAACGTCGCTGTAACATTTGCGCCCTGTCTTTATGGATAAAGTACAATTACACATCATGACGTCAATTATTAATCGAATCATTGAATTAGCGGGATGGATTGTCCTTGGAGTGTCGGTCATTTTGCTGGGCGTTGCCAGCCATATCGATAACTACCAGCCGCCGGAGCCTGTCACCGTCGCTCAACCTAAGTAACCGGTTACTGCAATAAAGAGTGACATAATATGTCAGTTACTTATTGCCAGCCCTGGTGAACACGGTTAACCTTCTCTTCCAGGCATCGTCTGATGCCTGAATTTCAGCAAAGAAAACTCCTAATTTCGTCGCGTTACCTGAGTGGGCTGTTTACGTCTTTATTAATCCGTTTATTATTCGAACGAATTACCTTAACTGGTATTACTCACTTTTATATGGAAACTTATTAACATGACAGTTCAGGACTATTTATTAAAATTTCGCAAGATCAATTCGCTTGAGAGCCTGGAAAAACTGTTTGACCATCTGAACTACACCCTGTCGGATAATCAGGAAATCATTAATATGTATCGCGCCGCTGACCATCGCCGTGCGGAGCTGGTCTCCGGTGGCCGTTTGTTCAACGTCGGCGAAGTGCCAAAGTCCGTGTGGCGTTACGTTTTATAAGAAAGTAGCCATCCGCGCGAAATGTTATATACTCTCCGCCCTGCCAACTGGCTGTACAACATTTCGCGCAGATTATGGGAGAGTTCATGACCGCAACGCCTGGAGAACGCATTGGAGGCTGGTTAATCGCCCCACTGGCATGGCTGCTGGTTGCCTTATTAAGCGCATCACTTGCGCTACTGCTTTATACCACCGCACTGATTACCCCTCACGCCATTCAGACCCTGTTGTCGCAAAGCGTGCCTAATATTGCTTTGTGGTTTGTGTCGTTCGTTTTCGCGATCGGGATGTGGTACTACACACTGTGGCTGACCATCGCCTTCTTTAAGCGCCGTAAGAATGTGCCTAAGCACTACATTATCTGGCTGCTGGTTTCGGTCCTGCTGGCGGTGAAGGCGTTTGCTTTTTCGCCCGTTTCAGACGCGCTGGCCGTTCGTCAGCTGCTTTTCCCGTTGCTGGCCGCGGCGCTGCTGGTGCCCTACTTCAAGCGTTCGACACGGGTGAAAAACACTTTCGTGAACCCGTAATAACCCTACAGATAACCTGTTGTCGCCTGCGTGTGTTTGTCCGATAATAGGCGGCTTTTTTATTTCAGGCTAAATAATGACCGATTACTTACTGCTCTTTGTCGGCACCGTGCTGGTTAACAACTTCGTTCTGGTGAAGTTCCTTGGCCTGTGTCCGTTTATGGGCGTTTCCAAAAAACTGGAAACGGCAATGGGCATGGGGCTGGCGACGACCTTCGTCATGACGCTGGCGTCCATCTGCGCGTGGTGGATTGATACCTGGATCCTCATTCCGCTGGGATTAACCTATCTCCGTACGCTGGCCTTTATTCTGGTTATCGCGGTGGTGGTGCAGTTTACCGAAATGGTGGTGCGCAAAACCAGCCCGGCGCTCTATCGCCTGCTGGGCATCTTCCTGCCGCTGATCACCACTAACTGCGCCGTTCTCGGCGTGGCGCTACTGAACATCAACCTGGGCCATAACTTTATGCAATCGGCGCTGTATGGTTTTTCTGCGGCTGTCGGTTTCTCTCTGGTCATGGTGCTGTTTGCCTCTATTCGCGAGCGCCTGGCAGCAGCGGATATTCCTGCGCCCTTCCGCGGTAACGCGATTGCGCTGGTCACCGCCGGTTTAATGTCTCTGGCCTTTATGGGCTTTAGTGGTCTGGTGAAGTTGTAATGAATGCTATCTGGATTGCCATCGCCTCTATCAGCGTCCTGGGGTTGGTGTTTGGCCTTATCCTGGGTTACGCCTCCCGCCGTTTCGCGGTAGAGGACGATCCCGTTGTTGAGAAAATTGATGAGCTTCTGCCGCAAAGCCAGTGCGGGCAGTGTGGCTACCCGGGCTGCCGCCCTTACGCTGAAGCGGTAGGCATCCAGGGCGAAAAAATTAACCGCTGCGCCCCCGGCGGCGAAGCAGTCATGCTGAAAATTGCCGCCCTGCTTAACGTTGATCCGCAGCCGGTTGATGGCGACGCGGACGTGCAGGAGCCGGTCCGCGCGCTGGCCGTGATCGACGAAGCGAACTGCATCGGCTGTACCAAATGTATTCAGGCCTGCCCGGTCGACGCCATTGTTGGCGCCACGCGCGCCATGCACACCGTGGTGGCGGACCTGTGCACCGGCTGTAACCTCTGCGTAGCCCCCTGCCCGACGCAATGTATCGAGCTACGCCCGGTTGAAACGACTACCGAAAGCTGGAAATGGGATCTTCAAACCATTCCGGTTCGCAATATTCCTGTGGAACAACATGCTTAAGTTATTTTCTGCTTTCAGAAAAGAGAAGATTTGGGACTTTGACGGCGGTATTCACCCACCGGAGATGAAAACCCAGTCTAACGGCACGCCGCTGCGTCAAATACCGCTGGCGACCCGTTTCGTCATGCCGCTCAAGCAGCACATTGGCGCTGAGGGTGAGCTGTGCGTGAAAGAAGGCGATACGGTTCTTCGCGGTCAGCCGCTGACCTTTGGTCGCGGACGTATGCTGCCGGTGCACGCCCCCACCTCCGGTAAGGTGGTCGCCATCGCGCCTCATACGGTGGCGCATCCGTCAGCGCTCTCAGAGCTGAGCGTGATGATTGAAGCCGACGGCGAAGACCGCTGGATCGACCGCGATGGCTGGAGCGACTACCGCTCCCGCAGCCGCGAGGTGCTTATTGAGCGCATTCATCAGTTCGGCGTTGCTGGACTGGGTGGCGCAGGCTTCCCGACCGGCGTCAAGCTGCGCGGCGGTGGCGATAACATTCAGACGCTGATTATCAACGCCGCCGAATGCGAACCGTACATCACCGCCGACGATCGTCTGATGCAGGACTGCGCCGCCCAGGTGGTGGAAGGCATCCGCATCCTCGCGCACATTCTGCAGCCGCGAGAAGTGCTGATTGGTATCGAAGACAATAAACCGCAGGCTATCTCAATGCTGCGCGCCGTGCTGGCGGGCAGTCACGATATTAGCCTGCGCGTTATCCCGACCAAATACCCCTCTGGCGGTGCTAAACAGCTGACGCAAATTCTCACCGGTAAGCAGGTTCCGCACGGCGGACGCTCTTCAGATATCGGCGTGCTGATGCAGAACGTCGGGACCGCGTACGCCGTGAAGCGCGCGGTGATCGACGGCGAGCCGCTGACCGAGCGCGTGGTAACGCTGACCGGGGACGCGGTCTCTCGTCCGGGCAACGTCTGGGCGCGTCTGGGTACGCCGGTGCGTCACCTGCTGGAGCAGGCTGAGTTTTGCCCGTCAAGCGACCAGATGGTGATCATGGGCGGCCCGCTGATGGGCTTTACTCTGCCGTGGCTCGATGTGCCGGTAGTCAAAATCACCAACTGCCTGCTCGCCCCTTCCCCGACCGAGATGGGTGAAGAGCAGGAAGAAAAAGGCTGTATTCGCTGCAGCGCCTGTGCCGACGCCTGCCCGGCGGATCTACTTCCGCAGCAGCTGTACTGGTACAGCAAAGGCCAGCTGCACGACAAGGCGACAGCCCATAACCTGGCCGACTGCATCGAATGCGGCGCCTGCGCCTGGGTCTGCCCTAGCAACATTCCTCTGGTGCAGTATTTCCGCCAGGAGAAGGCGGAAATTTATGCCATCTCCATGGAAGAAAAACGCGCGGCGGAAGCCAAAGCGCGCTTTGAAGCGCGCCAGGCGCGACTGGAACGCGAGAAAATCGCCCGTCAGGAGCGCCATAAGCAGGCCGCCGTTCAGCCCGGCGAGAAAGATCAGGATGCGATTAACGCCGCACTGGCCCGCGTTCGCGAGAAAAAAGCGACCGCGGCGCAGCCTGTGGTGATCCCGGCTGGCGAGAAGCCGGACAACAGCGAAGCCATTGCGGCGCGTGAAGCGCGTAAAGCTCAGGCTCGCGCCCGTCAGGCTGAAAAAGCGCAAGCGGTCCAGACGGATGCTGAGATCGACCCGCGTAAAGCGGCCGTTGAAGCGGCAATAGCCCGCGCCAAAGCCCGCAAAGCCGGCGAGCAGAACGTGGTGGTTGAGCAGGAAGCGGTCGACCCTCGCAAAGCGGCCGTAGAGGCAGCGATTGCCCGTGCCAAAGCCCGCAAAGCGGCGCAGCAGACGCCAACCGCAGAACCCGACGCGCCGGTCGATCCGCGTAAAGCCGCCGTCGAAGCGGCGATTGCCCGCGCTAAAGCCCGCAAAGCGGCGCAGCAGGATGAGCAACCGCAGGCCGCCAACGATGACCCGCGCAAAGCCGCCGTCGCCGCCGCCATTGCGCGCGTTCAGGCAAAGAAAGCCGCACAGCAAGCAGTTAACGAGGATTAAATGGTTTTCAGAATCGCAAGCTCCCCTTACACCCACAATCAGCGCCAGACATCGCGCATTATGATGCTGGTCTGCCTGGCGGCGCTGCCGGGCATTGCCGTTCAGTGCTGGTTTTTCGGCTGGGGAACCCTGTTCCAGATAATCCTGGGCTGTGCCAGCGCCTTAGCGGCGGAAGCCCTTGTCCTTAAGCTGCGCAAGGCGGCGGTCTCCCGCATTCTGGCCGATAACTCCGCGCTGCTGACCGGCCTGCTGCTGGCGATCAGTATCCCGCCGTTTGCTCCATGGTGGATGGTGGTCCTTGGCACCGTGTTTGCCGTGATCATTGCCAAACAGCTGTATGGCGGACTCGGCCATAACCCGTTTAACCCGGCGATGATTGGCTACGTGGTGCTGCTGATCTCCTTCCCGGTACAGATGACCAGCTGGCTGCCACCGCACGAGATTGCGGCCACGGTTCCGGGCTTCATGGATGCTCTGCATGTGATCTTTACCGGCCATACGGCACTCGGTGCCGATATGAACGCGCTGCGCATGGGCGTGGACGGGATCAGCCAGGCGACGCCGCTTGATACTTTTAAAACGTCCCTGCATGCCGGGCACAGCGTTGAGCAGATCATGAAATCCGCCATCTACAGCGGCGTACTGGCGGGTGCCGGCTGGCAGTGGGTCAACCTGGCGTATCTGCTGGGCGGCCTGTTCCTGCTGCAGCAGAAAGCCATCCGCTGGCATATTCCGGTCAGCTTCCTCGTGACGCTGGCGGTCTGCGCCACGCTGGGCTGGGTATTCTCTCCTGAATCACTGGCCAGCCCGCAGCTGCACCTGCTCTCCGGGGCGACCATGCTGGGTGCCTTCTTTATCCTGACGGATCCGGTGACGGCCTCAACGACTAACCGCGGGCGCCTGATTTTCGGCGCGCTGGCAGGCCTGCTGGTCTGGCTCATCCGCAGCTTTGGCGGGTACCCGGACGGCGTGGCTTTTGCCGTCCTGCTTGCCAACATTACCGTTCCGCTCATCGACTATTACACGCGTCCGCGCGTGTACGGTCATCGCTAAGGGTCTCGCCATGTTCAAAACGATGCAAAAACACGGCGTCACGCTGGCTGTCTTCGCCGCGGTCCTGACAGGGCTGACGGCTCTGGTAAATGCGCTGACCAAAACGACCATCGAAGAGCAGGCCTCGAAGCAGCAAAAGGCGCTGTTCGATCAGGTGATCCCGGCGGAATTCTACGATAACGACCTGCAAAAAAGCTGCTTCGTGGTAGACGCGCCGCAGCTTGGGAAAGGCCCGCACCGCCTCTTCATTGCCCGCAAAGGGGATAAACCGGTCGGCGCGGTGATGGAAGCGACGGCGCCTGACGGCTATTCCGGTGCCATTCAGCTGCTTGTGGGCAGCGATTTCTCCGGCACCATACTGGGCACCCGCGTGACGGAACACCATGAAACGCCGGGTCTTGGCGATAAAATTGAAACCCGTCTGAGCGACTGGATTTTGCACTTTGCCGGTAAAGTGATCCATGGTGAAGATGACACCGCGTTTGCGGTGAAGAAAGATGGCGGCGAGTTCGACCAGTTCACCGGGGCGACCATCACGCCACGTGCGGTGGTGAATGCCGTAAAACGAGCCGGGCTATACGCTGAAACGCTGCCCGCGCAAATCAACAATCTTCCGGCCTGTGAGGAGTAATCATGAGCCAGGTTAAAGAGGTTATTGTCCAGGGGTTGTGGAAAAACAACTCCGCGCTGGTTCAGCTTCTGGGCATGTGCCCACTGCTGGCGGTGACATCCACCGCCACCAACGCGCTCGGTCTGGGTCTGGCAACCACGCTGGTATTGACCCTGACCAACCTCTCCATCTCTGCCCTGCGCCGCTGGACGCCGTCGGAAATTCGTATTCCTATTTACGTCATGATCATTGCGTCGGTGGTCAGTATTGTTCAGATGCTGATTAACGCCTACGCGTTCGGTCTGTACCAGTCGCTCGGGATCTTCATTCCCCTTATCGTCACCAACTGTATCGTGGTCGGGCGTGCGGAAGCCTTTGCGGTGAAAAACAGTCCGGCCATGTCGGCGCTGGACGGTTTTTCTATTGGCATGGGTGCCACCTGCGCCATGTTCGTGCTGGGCTCGCTGCGCGAGATCCTCGGCAACGGTACGCTGTTCGACGGCGCTGATGCGCTGCTGGGCGGCTGGGCCAAAGCGCTGCGTATTGAAGTGTTCCACACCGATACGCCATTCCTGCTGGCGATGCTGCCGCCTGGCGCGTTTATTGGTCTTGGCATGATGCTGGCGATAAAATACCTGATTGACGAGAAACGTAAGCGCCGCGCGGCTGAGCGCAGCGTTCTGGAAGGGACACCCGAGAAGGCCTCATGAATAAAGAAAAGCGCATTGCGATCCTTACCCGTCTGCGGGACGAGAACCCGCACCCGACGACGGAGCTGAATTTTACCTCCCCGTTTGAGCTGCTGATCGCCGTGTTGCTCTCTGCACAGGCTACCGACGTGAGCGTCAATAAAGCCACCGCCCTGCTCTATCCGGTCGCCAATACGCCGAAGGCCATGCTGGAGCTGGGCGTGGAAGGCGTGAAGTCCTATATCAAAACCATCGGCCTGTTTAACAGCAAAGCCGAGAACGTCATCAAGACCTGCCGGATCCTGCTGGAGCAGCACGGAGGCGAAGTGCCGGAAGACCGTGCCGCGCTGGAAGCCTTACCGGGCGTGGGGCGTAAAACGGCGAACGTGGTGCTCAATACCGCGTTTGGCTGGCCCACTATCGCCGTCGATACGCATATATTTCGCGTCTCTAACCGGACCAACTTCGCGCCGGGGAAAAATGTCGAGCAGGTCGAAGAGAAGCTGCTGAAAGTGGTTCCGGCAGAATTTAAGGTTGATTGCCATCACTGGCTGATTCTGCATGGTCGTTACACGTGTATTGCCCGTAAGCCTCGCTGCGGCTCCTGCATTATTGAAGATCTCTGCGAATACAAAGAAAAAGTATATCCCTGAGGCATCTCAATCCCCTGATTAAAGAAGGGCTTTCAAACGCTCTTCTTTTGACCGTTATTTGTCCGCCTTTCGTTTCGCCTCACCTGTCACTTATTCGGCTCTTTAACGCTGAAACAGGTTAATAGTTTTTTCATAGCCGAAAATTTCTATACATCTGTGATCGCGATCACCCTGATAACTTCATGTTGTATTTTTGTTGTTAAAATCGACCTAAACCCTTTATCTGACAAGACACTCCTCTTTCTTTGCCGACGATAAGACCAGCTATTTTTCAGAATATGGGCTATATCACTACCACAAGCGGCAAATAGCAGAACATATCGCCAACAGCCCGTACTGACCGGTGATTACCAGTCGAAAAAACTACCTTTACTCAGCGTATGAAATTTAACGCTGAATAACATTTGCATGAACCGACGATTATACCACTCAGGATATATGTAACAGATTATTACAAACGTATTGCCAGATGGGGCAGGATAGTGAACATTACCCGCCGTTTCTCCTCCCAATATAACTATAAGGCGTATGGACTACGGCCATCACGCTATGAACACCCCCGTTAATATGGGATGTAAAAAAAGAGGTATATGTGTCGACTGCAAACAATAAACCAACAGATGAAAGCGTGAGTCTGAACGCTTTTAAACAACCTAAAGCGTTCTATCTCATCTTCTCTATTGAGTTATGGGAGCGTTTTGGTTACTACGGCCTGCAAGGGATCATGGCGGTTTACCTGGTGAAACAGCTGGGTATGTCCGAAGCCGATTCCATCACGCTGTTCTCCTCCTTCAGTGCTCTGGTGTACGGTCTGGTCGCTATCGGCGGCTGGCTGGGCGATAAAGTCCTCGGAACTAAACGTGTCATCATGCTGGGCGCCATTGTTCTGGCGATTGGCTATGGACTGGTAGCATGGTCAGGGCATGATGCCGCTGTCGTGTATATGGGCATGGCCACGATCGCCGTGGGTAACGGTCTGTTCAAAGCGAACCCGTCTTCCCTGCTCTCTACCTGCTACAGCAAAGATGACCCGCGTCTGGACGGTGCATTTACCATGTACTACATGTCCATCAACATCGGTTCGTTCTTCTCGATGCTGGCAACTCCATGGCTCGCAGCGAAATTCGGCTGGAGCGTGGCGTTTGCACTGAGCTTCGTCGGTATGCTGATCACCGTGGTGAACTTCCTGTTCTGCCGCAGCTGGGTTAAAAACTACGGTTCAAAACCAGACTTCGAGCCTGTGCATATGGGCAAACTGCTGGCGACCATCGTAGGCGTTGTGGTGCTGGCGGCCATCGCTACCTGGCTGCTGCACAACCAGGGTATCGCACGTGCCGTTCTGGGCGTTGTGGCGCTGGGTATCGTGGTTATCTTCGCGAAAGAAGCATTCGCTATGCAGGGTGCTGCCCGTCGTAAGATGATCGTGGCCTTCATTCTAATGCTGGAAGCGATTATCTTCTTCGTGCTTTACAGCCAGATGCCAACCTCTCTGAACTTCTTCGCCATTCGTAACGTCGAGCACTCTATTCTGGGCATCGCGTTCGAACCGGAGCAGTATCAGGCACTGAACCCGTTCTGGATCATGATTGGTAGCCCGATTCTGGCCGCGATCTATAACAAGATGGGCGACCGTCTGCCTATGCCGCACAAGTTTGCTATCGGTATGGTGCTGTGCTCCGGCGCGTTCCTGGTGCTGCCGCTGGGTACCAAATTTGCTACCGACGCGGGTATCGTATCCGTTAACTGGCTGATCCTGAGCTACGCGCTGCAGTCTATCGGCGAACTGATGATCTCTGGTCTGGGTCTGGCAATGGTTGCACAGCTGGTTCCGCAGCGTCTGATGGGCTTCATTATGGGTAGCTGGTTCCTGACCACTGCCGGTGCAGCAATTATCGCCGGTAAGATTGCGAACCTGATGGCCGTGCCGGAAAACGTCACTGACCCACTGGTTTCCCTGAACGTCTACGGTACCGTGTTCATGCAGATTGGTATCGCGACTGCCGTTATTGCCGCTCTGATGCTGCTGACCGCACCGAAACTGAATCGCATGACTCAGGACGACGACAAGACCGCTAAGGCGACCAAAACCGCTACTGCGTGAAATCCGTGAGAAACGACTGACCAGAAGCCGCTAATTGATTAGCGGCTTTTTTTTTATCCGTTTGCGCACTAACATAGCTGAAACCTCAGCGAAAAGGAGTTACCGATGAAACTGTTCTACAAACCGGGCGCGTGCTCTCTTGCTTCCCATATCACCCTGCGCGAGAGCGGCAAAGATTTCACGCTGGATGGCGTTGATCTGATGAAAAAACGTCTGGAAAACGGCGATGACTTTCTTGCCATTAACCCGAAAGGACAGGTTCCGGCGCTCCTGCTGGATGACGGTACCCTGCTGACCGAAGGCGTGGCGATTATGCAGTTCCTGGCCGATAGCGTGCCCGATCGCCAGCTGCTGGCCCCGGTCAGTACGATTTCTCGCTATAAAACGCTGGAATGGCTGAACTACATTGCCACCGAGCTGCACAAAGGCTTTACGCCGCTGTTCCGCCCGGATACGCCGGAAGAGTTTAAGCCGACCCTGCGCGCCCTGCTGGAGAAAAAGCTGCAGTACGTTAACGAATCGCTGAAAGACGAACAGTGGATTGGCGGCTCACGCTTCACGATCGCTGATGCGTATCTGTTCACCGTGCTGCGCTGGGCACGTGCGGTTAAGCTGAATCTGGAAGGGTTAGACCACATTGCATCGTATATGAAACGCGTGGCTGAACGTCCTGCGGTGGCTGCGGCGCTGAAAGCGGAAGGGTTGAATTAACCGAGCAGACTGTGTTCCCGGGTGGCGCTGACGCTTACCCGGCCTACGAATTCCGTAGACCCGTGCCAGCGCAGCGCCACCCGGCATCGTTTAAAGCTGGGTTGCGCTGAAATAGTGCTCCGGCTTCGCGATACGATCCTGTGCCGCGACCACCTGCAGTTCATATTCCTGCATCTCTTTCGTCGCAATCATAATTTCGTACACCGCTGCCGTAACGTGCTCCAGCGCGTCCCTCACCGTTGCACCCTGAAGCAGTTTCACCAGCAGCAGCCCGCTGGTCACATCGCCCACGCCCACCGGCTGACGCGGGCCAAAATCCACCAGCGGACGGCTGATATGCCAGGCATCCTCTTTCGTCACCAGCAGCATCTCAAAGCGATCCTGGCTTAGCCCTGCGCGCGCGAGGTGTTTTACCAGCACAACCTCAGGCCCCTGCGCGATCAGCTCGCGTGACGCGCTTACGGCCTCTTCTACGCTGTTAACCGGATGCTCGCAGAGAATTTCCAGTTCGACCAGGTTTGGCGCAATGATATCGCTGGCGGGCAGCGCATGGCGAACGTGGAATTCTGCCACGCCTGGCGCCACGATACAGCCTTTCTCCGGATGGCCCATAACGGGGTCGCAGAAGTATTTTGCCGACGGGTTGACAGCCTTTACCTGACGCACGATGCCGAGGATATGTTCCCCCTGCTCCGCTGAACCAAGATAACCGCTCAATACGGCGTCACAGCGCTTGAGCTGGCCGATATCGGCAATGCCCTGCACCACCTCGGTGAGGTGCGAAGGCGGCATCACGCAGCCGGTCCATTTTCCATACTGCGTGTGGTTAGAGAACTGAACGGTATTGAGGGGCCAGACGTTGACGCCGAGGCGGCGCATCGGGAATTCCGCAGCGCTGTTGCCAGCATGTCCAAAAACAACGTGGGACTGAATGGCGAGGATGTTCTTCATTTCGTGCTTACCAAACCCTGAAAAAACAAAAGGGGCGTGGTTTCCCACGCCCCTCGAGACTGTTAATTATTTCCAGCAGACAAGGCAGTAGTTTTTCTTACCGCGACGCAGCAGGGTGTAGCGGCCATACAGACGGTCGCCATCAACAAAGGTGTATTCCGGGTCAGCCTGCTTTTCACCGTTGATGGTGATCGCGTTTGAGGCGATGGTTTTACGCGCCTGACCGCGGGAAGGCTGCAGCTCAGAATCCACCAGCGCCTGCATCAGGTCAGCCCCTTTCTCCATCTCAACCATTGGCACGCCGTCCTGCGCCAGCTGTTCGAAGTCCGCTTCGCTCAGATCGCTCAGGGTACCGTTGAACAGGCTTGCAGTAATGCGTTTTGCCGCGGCCAGACCTTCTTCACCGTGAACCAGTTTGGTCACTTCATCTGCCAGCACGTACTGCGCGCGTGGCGCTTTACCGCTGTTCTTGTCTTCTTCTTCCAGCGCATTGATGTCTTCAATATCCATAAAGGTGAAGAACTTCAGGAAGCGATAAACATCGGCATCCGCCGTGTTGATCCAGAACTGGTAGAATTTGTACGGGCTGGTTTTCTTCGGATCGAGCCATACCGCGCCGCCTTCGGTTTTACCAAATTTGGTACCGTCAGCTTTGGTAATCAGCGGAACGGTCAGACCAAAGACCTGATTCTGGTGCAGGCGACGGGTCAGGTCGATACCGGAGGTGATATTACCCCACTGGTCAGAACCGCCAATCTGCAGGGAAACACCGTGCAGCTTGTTCAGGCAGGCAAAGTCATACCCCTGCAGCAGGTTGTAGGAGAACTCGGTAAAGGAGATACCCTGGTCGTCACGGTTCAGACGCTGCTTCACGGCCTCTTTGTTAATCATCTGGTTAACAGAGAAGTGCTTGCCGATGTCGCGCAGGAAGGTCAGCACGTTCATGCTGCCAAACCAGTCGTAGTTGTTCGCGGCAATCGCGGCGTTATCGCCACAGTTGAAGTCGAGGAACGGTGCAACCTGTTTGCGGATCTTATCGACCCACTCCTGCACGGTATCTTCGGTGTTCAGTTTACGCTCAGCGGCTTTGAAGCTTGGGTCACCAATCAGACCGGTCGCGCCGCCCACCAGGGCAACAGGCTTATGGCCCGCCATCTGGAAGCGTTTCAGGCATAACAATGGAACAAGATGCCCCAAATGCAAGCTGTCAGCGGTGGGATCGAAGCCGCAATAGAGCGCGATCGGGCCTTGCGCCAGTCGCTCTGCTAACGCTTCCTCGTCCGTCACCTGGGCCACGAGGCCCCGCTCTTGCAATTGTTTAATCAAGTTACTGCTTGCCATCAAATTCTCCATGTATAAACGACTGCACCTTTGCCGGTACACGACTTTTCGCCTGATGCGAAAGGACCATAGAATAAAGCGCAAGCGCGGTGTGCGCTAGCGCTTAAATCAACATATTTCGGGGATTACGGCGCCAGTCTGTCGATTTTCCAGCCGCCATTCTCGCGCTGGTATAAAAAGCGGTCGTGCAGGCGATGTTCGCCCCCCTGCCAGAATTCGATTTGCTCAATCGGGATGCGGAAACCACCCCAGAAGCTCGGCAGCGGGATTTCACCCTGCTGGAACTTCTGCTTCAGCTCGAGGAATTTACTTTCCAGCACGCCGCGGGCGGAAATGCGGCTGGACTGTTTTGATACCCAGGCGCCAATCTGGCTGTCACGCGGACGACTGTGGAAATACTTCACCACTTCCAGCGTCGAGAGACGTTCCGCTTTGCCGGTCACCATGACCTGACGTTCCAGCATGTGCCACGGGAACAGCAGGCTGATACGCGGATTGTTTTCCAGATGGTGCGCTTTGCGGCTGCCAAGGTTGGTATAGAACACCAGCCCTTTCTCGTCATAATGTTTGAGCAATACGATACGCTGATACGGTTGACCGTTTTCATCTACCGTTGCGACAACCATCGCCGTTGGGTCGGCAAGTTTCGCTTCGCAGGCCTGTTTCAGCCAGCGTTCAAAAAGCACGAGGGGTTCAGCGGGAAGATCCTGGCGACGCAGGCCGCCTTTGGTGTATTCACGGCGCAGATGCGCAATTTGCTGCAGTTCGTCGTTATCTGACATGGCGTTAGCTGACATTGAGAGTGGGTGGCGCTATTGTGCGCCGCCCCTGTAAAAATCTCAACGCTTCGGATTTTCGAGCTGGCAATTGTTCAGCACAATACGGTCGCGTTTGTAGACCGTGGCGCTGTCGCCTTTCGACCAGAAGACATAGATACCGTCGGTGTAGCGTGCGCCCGAGGCCGAAATGCCCTGCTTCAGCGTCAGCAATTTATTGTCGTAAACAAAACTGGCTTCCTGGCGCGGATTGTTCAGCTTCACGGTCAGCGGTTTTTCGTCGCAGCGATACTCCAGGGTATCGGTCTGCATGCGCTCAACGAGCTGGTTGTAGACGCTGCATCCTGACAGCAGCAAAGGGGCGGCAATAAGAAGAAGTTTTTTCATGGGCATATTCCGAAGACTATCCTGGTCCTGGAGGGCATGGCTGCCCCCCTGTTTCGTTCCATTCTAACGACGACGCGCCGCGCTGAATTTCAGTTAACTCTGATTATGACGCGGATTTGCCGGGAAAATCGCCCCAAGAACGCTCGCCTCGCGCGCGCCGGTTACCGACGGTAAATTGCCCGGCAGCCCGGCAACAGTGCGCCAGGCAAGCCAGGCAAAGGCCAGCGCCTCCATATCATCCCCGCTGATGCCGGCCTCATCGGTCGTCGACACTTCGGTACCCGGCAGCAGCCCGGCAAGACGCGCCATCACCAGCGGGTTACGGCTTCCCCCGCCGCACACCAGCAGGCGTTCACATCCGCCGCTAAGCAGCACCTGTTCAGAAATCGACACGGCCGTAAGCTCGGCAAGCGTCGCCTGAACATCCTGCGGCGCGAGCGCCGGGAATGACGCCAGCTGGCGCTCAAGCCAGCCAAAGTTGAAGTATTCACGCCCCGTGCTTTTCGGTGCCGGTAAGGCAAAATAAGGATCGCTCAGCATGGACTGCAGCAGCGGGAGAATCACCTTACCCTCACTCGCCCACTCCGCGTTTTTATCATACGGTTGACCGCACTGACGCCAGATCCAGGCATCCATTAACATATTGCCCGGGCCGGTATCGTAGCCGCGGACCTGCTGCCCCGGAATAAGCATCGACAGATTGGCGATCCCACCAATGTTGAGCACCATACGCCGTTCTGAAGGGTGCGCCAGCAGCGCCTGATGAAACGCGGGCACCAGCGGTGCGCCCTGTCCGCCAAGAGCAATATCGCGACGACGGAAATCGCCGACCACCGTGACGCCCGTCTTCGCCACAATCTGGTTGTTATCGCCGATTTGCAGGGTGTGCGGGGCATCGCCGATGGGTTCATGCCAGACCGTTTGTCCGTGACACCCGATGGCCACCACATCCTGCGGACGAAGATGTTCTTTTTGCATCAAAGCCTGCACCGCATCCGCAAACAGCGCCCCCAGGCGGACATCCAGCTGTCCAAGCTGCGAAAGGGTCAGCTGCTGCCCCTGACAGATACTGAGAATATCCTCTTTCAGTGAAATGGGGATTGGCCAGGTCAGGCTCGCCTGCTGCGCCACCATGTTCTCATCAATGGCAGCCAGAACGACATCTACCCCATCCAGACTGGTGCCTGACATCACACCAATGTAGCGACCCGATTTCATGCGCTTTCCTTACGTTGCGTGGGCTAAGGATATCCACTCAACCATAAACGGCGTCGCTTTGCCATCCGGCAATAATATTTTTTAACAATGTCAGACGGGTAGCGTGGGCGGATCCTGTTTATGTCTCGTTAAGTCAAATTCAAGTACAATTTTCCTATTGTTAGTGCAAAGATATGAACGATGGCCCCTTATGCCATATAATTTAGCCATAACGGATGCCCCCCATCGGGCGTTTTTGGTGAACAGGAGATTCAAATGATTTTACGTGTACTGGGCGTTTCGCTGATTGGTTTAACTCTGGCTGGCTGTGTGAATGACAGTTCACTTTCTGGCGACGTGTATAGCGCTTCTGAAGCGAAACAGGTTCAGAACGTGACTTACGGTACCGTTGTTAACGCACGCCCTGTACAGATTCAGGGTGGTGATGAAAACAACGTGATGGGCGCCATCGGCGGTGCCGTTCTGGGTGGTTTCCTGGGTAATACCGTCGGCGGCGGTACGGGCCGTTCTCTGGCAACAGCCGCAGGCGCAGTGGCCGGTGGTGTAGCAGGCCAGGGTGTTCAGGGTGCGATGAACAAAACCCAGGGCGTCGAGCTGGAAATTCGTAAAGACGACGGCAGCACCATTATGGTTGTTCAGAAACAAGGCAGCACCCGCTTCTCCGCAGGTCAGCGCGTTGTGCTGGCAAGCAACGGAAGCCAGGTGACCGTTTCTCCACGTTAATTAAAAATGGAT
The DNA here is from genome assembly GCF_000286655.1 of Enterobacter sp. SST3. Taxonomy (NCBI): domain Bacteria; kingdom Pseudomonadati; phylum Pseudomonadota; class Gammaproteobacteria; order Enterobacterales; family Enterobacteriaceae; genus Enterobacter; species Enterobacter sp. SST3. Next base: position 68,912 of record NZ_ALNS01000012.1, read on the forward strand.
GTGGCCATTGGGCCACATCCATTTACAAAATACATCACTTATACGAATATTTTTACAAAATATATTCACCACACAAATATTTAATCTCATCGTATATTGTCTCCGCGCAAAGTATTTATTGCATTACTTGCTTAGACTCTTCGCAATTACCTCTTCATAATTTATTTCTCATTTTGTAAAAACTTATATGCTTGCGAATAGTCGTTGTCTAAAAGGTCGTTATATCTCGTTCTGTTTCGGTTGCCTTGTCGTCATCGGAATATTACAAGCTCTCTTTTCAAAAGTGGTTGAATGGGTTCCCTCCTTCTCGCCTCTTTTGTTCCCTACGCTCACCATTTTTTTACTCGTGTTTCACCTGTTTATTGCCTGCTTTATGGCAATGAAATACTGGTGTGATAAGCGGCGGCTCTATCTGATTGCGATCGCCTTTGCCTTTGCCGGTTCGGCACTGTTGATGGTCGGAACGCTGTCCAGCTTTCCAGCGTGGCTGAACCTCTATCAGTTCAACGTCGTGAACTACAACGATGCGATGATCTACTTTATGTTCCGCCACTTTTTAATGGCGGTGTTGTTCATCGTTGCGGCAATACTCTATCCTACGCGCGATTACCCCTTTTCACGGTTGGCGCATATCTCAATTGTGAGCGGGGCGTTTCTCTTTACCGCCTGCGTTGTGGGACTGGCCTGGATATATTCCAGTCACTCGCCCTTGTTATCCATTGACCTGGTTGATAACGAAACCCGTCAGTTTATGGTGCTCTGGAGCCAATGCATAAATATTTCTTTAATTGTCTTCTGGGTGGTTTCATTAGTAACGCTGATGTTTGTCACGCGCGTGCGCAATTTATTCTGGGTAGGCGGAAATTTCCTGTGCATTTGCTATATCGTCACGCTCGCTATGCTGTTAGTAGGCGGACATGCTGAAGATATATCGTGGTATCGCGCCCGGCTATTTGAAACCGTCGCTACGCTGATGATTATTTTTGTACTGCTCTACGACGTCTTCATGCTGTACCGTGATTCCCATTTAAAATATCAGCAGTCATATCAAAATTCGATTCGCGATCCGCTTACGCGCCTGTATAACCGCAGCTATTTTTATGAATCGTTAAACCAGGCGCTGGACATGGCGAAACCCAGCCGCCCAGTTTCGGTTATCGTCAGCGATCTCGACCGCTTCAAGCGTATCAACGATAACTATGGCCACCTACAGGGAGACAAAGTCTTACAGTTTGTCGCCAATCTGCTGATGGATTCCGTACGCCCGCAGGACATCGCGGCTCGAATCGGCGGTGAGGAGTTTGTGCTGATGCTGGCCAACACCTCTTCAGATGCAGCCCACCAGGTGGCGGAACGCATTCGGTTGAAGCTAAGCAGCTTTGATAAAACCAGCAGCGGAGGGCAGCTACCTGAGCCGATTACCATCAGCATGGGAGTATTTACGGCGACGTCATCGTCCGTGACCGCAGAAGCGTGCGTGGAGAGTGCCGACAAGGCGATGTATGAGGCGAAGGAGACAGGCCGTAATCGAGTGGTGGTCTTTAAGTAAAAAAAGGCCTTGCTGTTGCAAGGCCTTAGTGTTGATCAGTCGCGAGACTGTAGCTCATGGATGTTTTGCTCAAGGCGAGCAATCAGGCTAATGAGCATTTCCAGCTCCGCCGGTGAAACGCCTGAAAGGATTTCACCGCGCGTTTTGGTAATCACAGCTTCCATTTCAGTAATGATAGGCGCCGCTTTCTCAGTGAGTTTTATCCGCTTGGCGCGACGATCGCTGGCGCAGGTTTGTCGGGAGATCAGCCCCTTCTCTTCCAGCTGGTCAAGCGTGCGCACCAGTGACGGTTGCTCAATGCCTATCGCTTTTGCCAGTTGAATTTGCGACTGGTCGGGCGGCAGCTGATGAATGTTGTGCAGCGTGACCCAATGCGTCTGCGTCAATTCCAGAGGTTTCAGGCGATGGTCAATCAGAGCACGCCAGACGCGTACCAACCTTGCCAGATCAGAACCTAATGGCGATTCCAATTTCATCTCCTTATAATTAGCTTGCTAAGTTATTATACTGATTTTAGAATAGTGTGCAGCATTTGTAATGGCAAAACAAATGCAATACTGCATTCATCTAACTCAAAAGTATGACTTACACTGAATTGTGATGCTTCTTCATACTCAGACAAGCCAACACGGCATTCTGTTCACTGCAAAGGATCTCTGCTCGTGACCTTTTTTCATCGCTCAGAGGGTTTACCCCTCCAGGACCTGATCTTCGGTGCGTCAGTCTACTTTCCCCCTCTGTTTAAGGCCGTGCTGGTGGGCTTTATTCTCTGGCTCATCGCGCATCGCCTGCTTCGCGACTGGATGTATTCCGGCGAAATCTGGCATCCCATGCTGATGGATCTTTCCCTGTTTGCCCTCTGTGTATGCCTGGGCCTTGCTGTTCTGATCGTGTGGTGACTATGCCCCTGAAAACGCTGAAGTACTTTTCCACCCTGTTTGTTCTGGTCCTTGCGCTGGTCGCCGGATGGTGGCTCTGGAATTATTACATGCAGTCACCCTGGACGCGTGACGGCAAGATTCGCGCTGAGCAGGTCAGCATTACCCCGCAGGTATCGGGAAGCATTACGTCGCTGCTGGTTAAGGATAACCAGTACGTTAAAAAGGGAGAGGTTTTATTTCGAATCGACGACACCCCGTACCATATCGCGATTCTGAATGCCCAGGCGCAGCTGGCAAAAACCCAGTCTGATCTGGCAAAGGCCAACAACGAGGCCAACCGCCGCCGTCACCTGTCGCAAAACTACATCTCCGCGGAAGATTTAGACACCGCCAACCTCAACGTTAAGGCGATGCAGGCGAGCGTCAACGTGGCTGAGGCGACGCTGAAGCAGGCGCAGTGGGAGCTGACCCAAACCGTGATTACCGCCCCTGTCGATGGATGGGTGACCAACCTTTCCGCCCGCGTGGGTAACTATGCCACCACGGGACAGCCCGTTTTCGCCCTGGTCGACAGCCACTCCTTCTACGTAGTGGGCTACTTCGAAGAGACCAAGCTTCGGCATATTCGCGAGGGATCGCCAGCAGCGATTACGCTGTACAGCGGTTCGCAAAGGTTACAGGGTCACGTCTCCAGCATTGGTCGCGCCATTTACGATCAAAGCGTTGAAACAGATTCCGGCCTGGTGCCGGATATCAAGCCGAACGTCCCCTGGGTGCGTCTCGCTCAACGCGTGCCTGTTCGCGTGGAGTTTGACCATTTACCGCAGGGCATCACGCTGGTATCCGGCACCACCTGCACTGTCTCCATCGGAACCCCTTAATGAAGCTGCAGGCGCTCTCCTGGCAAAACTCGCCGTGGATGAAAGCGACGCGTTCTCAGTGGCGCTACGCGCTGCGTAACGGCATTGCCATGTGTCTGGCGCTGACCGTCGCCTATTACCTGAACCTGGATGAGCCGTACTGGGCGATGACCTCTGCCGCAGTGGTGAGTTTTCCCACCGTTGGTGGGGTGATCAGTAAAAGCCTTGGGCGTATCGCCGGCAGCCTGCTGGGTGCCACGGCGGCGTTAATTATCGCCGGCCACACTCTGAACGACCCATGGCTGTTCCTGCTGAGCATGGCGGCATGGCTGGGATGCTGTACCTGGGCCTGCGCCCATTTCACCAACAACGTCGCCTACGCTTTCCAGCTGGCGGGCTATACCGCCGCCATTATTGCCTTCCCGGTGGTGAATGTGCTCGATACCACCGAGCTGTGGGATATTGCACAGGCGCGCGTCTGCGAAGTGATTGTCGGGATCCTCTGCGGCGGATTTATGATGATGATCCTCCCCAGCACCTCCGACGGCACCGCGCTTATCACCGCCCTCAAGACCATGCACACCCGGCTGCTTGAGCACGCGAGCCTGCTCTGGCAACCGGATACCAGCGATGAGATCCGCCTCGCGCATGAAAAGGTGATAGGACAGATCCTGACGATGAATCTGCTGCGTATTCAGGCGTTCTGGAGCCACTACCGCTTTCGCCGTCAGAACACCCTGCTTAATTATTTACTGCACCAGCAGCTGCGCATGACCAGCGCCATCTCCAGCCTGCGCCGGATGCTGCTCAACTGGCCGACGCCGCCGGAAAACACGCGCGCGGTGATAGAAACGCTGCTCGTGGCCCTTGCGCGCCCGGATGCAGACATCTACACGGTCGCGCGAATAATCGCCCCGCTCGCCCCCGTGGATGAATATGATTATCGCCATCGCGCCTTCTGGCAGCGGTTGAATTACTTTTGCCGCCTCTACCTGCGCAGCAGCCGCTGGATTAACGCGGTTGAGAACGCCACGCCGGTTACGGAGTTCAACGTTCCCGGGAGCCCGGCTCTCGCCCGCCATACTGACTACCTGGAGGCGCTGTGGAGCGGTTTTCGCACCTTTTGCGCGCTGATGCTGGTGGGCGCGTGGAGTATCACCACGCAGTGGGAGTCCGGTACGGCGGCCCTGACGCTCGCCGCCATCAGCTGCGTGCTTTACTCCGTCGCGGCCTCGCCGTTTAACTCGCTGACGCTCCTGCTGCGCACCCTGGTGCTGCTGTCGCTGTTCAGTTTCGTGGTGAAGTTTGGCCTGATGGTGCAGATAAGCGATCTCTGGCAGTTCCTGCTGTTCCTCTTTCCGCTGTTGACCACCATGCAGCTACTCAAGCTGCAGATGCCGAAGCTGGCGGGACTGTGGGGACAGCTGATTGTCTTTATGGGCTCGTTTATCTCCGTGACGAATCCACCGGTGTACGATTACGCCGATTTTCTCAATGACAACCTGGCAAAGATCCTCGGCGTGGGGCTGGCGTGGCTGGTCTTCGCGGTGCTGCGTCCCGGCTCCGATGCCCGCAAAAGCCGCAGGCATATCCGGGAGTTACGCCGGGGGTTTGTCGACCAGCTCAGCCGCAAGCCGCATCTTCGTGAGAGTGAGTATGAATCGCTGGTTTATCATCACGTCAGCCAGCTCAATAACAGCCAGGACGCGCTTTCCCGGCGCTGGCTGCTGCGCTGGGGCGTGGTGCTGCTGAACTGCTCGCACGTGGTCTGGCAGCTTCGCGGGTGGGAAACGCGTTCCGACCCGCTGTCGCAGGTGCGTGACGTTTGCATCTCCCTGCTGCGTGATGTCATGAGCGAACGCGGGGTCCAGCAGCGGCCGCTGGAAGCCACGCTGAATGAACTGCAGCGGATCTGCGATACGCTTGCACGACATCATCTCCCCGCCGCCCGCGATTTGGCCTCGATAATCTGGCGGCTGCACTGCTCGCTGTCGCAGCTGGAACAGGCACCACCGCCGGGTACGATTGGAGATCAGATCACGCCGCAGGCATAACGCGCCCCGCCGCCGCCAAGCGGTTTAGGCTGATCGGACATATTGTCGCCACCGACATGGATCATCAGCGCTTTGCCTTTCACCTCATCCAGCTTTTTCAGCCGCGGCGCGACAACGGGATCGGTGGCTTTACCGTCGTTATTGACCACCAGCACGGGCAGATCGCCCAGATGTCCCATGCCTTCCGGGCCCTCATGCTTGCCGGAGTGCTGCGGGTCAAGGTGACCGCCTGCCGCTTCCGCAGCCGACGGTTTCCCCTCTTTTAACGCGGGCTGACAGCTTCCTTTAGCGTGAACATGAAAACCATGCTCACCGGGAGGGAGTGCTTTGAGGTTGGGAGCGAACTCCAGTCCTTTATCGGTTTCCGTGATTTTCACTGTTCCGATGGACTGACCTACCCCCTGAGAGGTGACGAGATTCATTTCCACTTCGTCGCTGGCTGCCTGCGCCCCTGCGCAAACAACCAGCGCGACCATTGCCAGAGCAAAACGCTTCATATGACCTCCGCTGGTTATTTTTTGCCCCTTAAGTGTATACCAGGGGCAAAGATTTCACCGGAAAGTCATCTTCTGGCGGTTTATGGCACGTCGTAACCCAGCGCAGCCTTGCGGATGCGGAACCACTGCTGGCGGGTCATCTGCAGCTCTTCAGCGGCCAGTGCAGAACGCACGCGTTCAATTTTGCCAGAACCAATAATCGGCAGCGGTTTTGACGGCAGACGCAGGATCCAGGCGTAAACCACCTGTTCGATGCTCTCCGCGTTCAGCTCGCGGGCGATGGTGTCCAGCTCGTTACGCAGCGGCTGGAATTCATCATCATTGAACAGGCGTCCGCCTCCCAGGCATGACCAGGCCATCGGGCGAATGCGCAGCTGCTGCAGCTGGTCGAGAGTCCCGTCCAGCAGCAGCGGCTGATGTACCGGGGAGATCTCCACCTGGTTGGTAGCGAGGGTAAACGGCAGACGAGACTGAAGCAGCGCAAACTGCGCCGGGGTAAAGTTTGAAACGCCAAAGTGACGCACTTTGCCACTCTGATGCAGGTTCAGGAAGGCTTCAGCTACCTCGTCGGCATCCATGAGCGGGTCCGGGCGATGGATTAACAGCAGGTCGATACGGTCGGTCGCCAGGTTGACCAGAGACTGCTCAGCGCTCCTGATGATATGCGCGCTGTCGGTGATGTAATGCCCAAGGGCGTGTTCCGGTTTTGCCGTGGTGGCAATCCCGCACTTCGTGACGATCTCCATGCGGTCGCGGAGTGCCGGAACCAGCTTGAGCGCCTCGCCGAATGCGGCTTCACACTGATAGCCACCGTAAATATCCGCATGGTCGACCGTGGTAACGCCCAGATCGATATGCTCTTCAATAAAGCTCGCCAGCTGGAGGGGGGACATATTCCAGTCCATCAGACGCCAGTAGCCCATCACAAAACGGGAGAATTCTGGCCCCTGGGGGGCAAGGGTAATTCGCTGAACCATAACATTTTCCTCAAGGACGTGATGTCATGAGTATACGCAATTACCGTGTTAAAAAAGTGAAGGTTGCTGGGGTTCTTCGGTCTCACCGGCTTTGTTTGCGCGTATTTTGCGCAGAAGACGCTGACGGCAGAGGCGTAACACCTCCTGCTTTTGCGTGTCGCTAAAGTTTTGCCAGTTAAAACGCTCGTCGCGGGTACGCATGCACCCGCGGCAATATCCGCGTTCATCCACCTGACAAATCCCCCGGCACGGGCTCTGGATGGGGAAAAACTCCAGCTGCTCTGCCACACTCACCTCCGGATAACCACTCTCACCTACAGTGAAGACGCTAAACGCGCCACGTGCAAGGCCTATACCACATATTTGTGGCATTAAGGTTTCACTAATCTTCCCGCTTTATACTCGGCCCATCATGACAATGACAGGTTTACCGATCGATGTGGTTAATCAAAAAGTTACAATGTAACGACATTAAATTTACTCTGGGCTGTGCACTCTTCTTTACGCTAATCAACGGGCTGTTTATCCAGCGCAGCTGGGCCATTATTGCCCCTGCGCACCTGCACGACATCCTCTTTGCCGCGTCCGTACCGCTGGTGCTGTTTTGCGGCTGGGTGATTGTCTTTAGCCTGCTGAATATCCCCTATATCCGTAAGCCGCTGCTGATCGTCTTAACGGTCGGATGCGCCGCGGCCACCTACTTTATGTACACCTACGGCGCGGTGATCGATCAGAACATGATTGTGAACGTGTTCGAAACCAACTCTCAGGAAGCGACAGCCCTGGTGACCCCGCAGATGATTCTGTGGATTGTTATCGCAGGCCTCGTTCCCTCCGTGGTGCTGGCGTTGACCCGCATTCATACCGGGAAATGGTGGTATGCCCTGCTGACGCGCGTCGCCGCGATGCTCGGTGCCCTGCTGGTGATTATCCTGATTGCGGCGCTGTTTTATAAAGATTACGCGTCGCTGTTTCGCAACAACAAAAGCATCGTCAAAATGGTGACCCCGGCCAACTATGTCAGCGCCGTGGTGAAGTACAGCAAAATGCGCTGGTTTGCAGGCGATCAAACGCTGGTGCGGATTGGCGAAGATGCCCATAAAGGACCGTTGATTACCGGCCAGCAAAAGAAAACCGTTCTGGTGCTGGTCGTTGGGGAAGCCTCTCGCGCGGCGAACTACTCCCTGAATGGTTACGATCGTGAAACGAACCCGGAGCTGAAAAAGCAGGATGTGATTAACTTCCCGCAGGCCTCCTCTTGCGGCACCGAAACCGCCGTTTCCGTTCCGTGCATGTTCTCGGGCATGACGCGCAGCAAATACGATGCCGACCTGGCTCACCATCAGGAAGGTCTGCTCGATGTGCTGAAGCATGCGGGGATCAACCTGCTCTGGCGCGACAACGACGGCGGCTGTAAAGGCGCCTGCGATCGCGTGCCGCATACCGATATGACGCAGTGGAATCTGGATCAGTTCTGCAAAGACAAATCCTGTATTGATGATGTGAATTTCTACCGTCTGGACAACGTGCTGGATGGTCTGAAGCAGGACACGGTGCTGGTTATCCACCTGATGGGGAGCCACGGTCCGGCATACTATCGCCGTTACCCGGACAATTTCCGTAAATTCACCCCAACCTGTGACACCAATGAAATTCAGGATTGCTACCATCAGGCGCTGATGAATACCTATGACAACACCATCCTGTATACCGACAGCATGGTCAGCAAAACCATTGATGCGCTGAAAGCGCGCCAGGCAAGCATGAACACCGCCCTGATTTATCTCTCGGATCACGGCGAGTCACTGGGTGAAAGCGGCATTTATCTGCACGGTACGCCGTACATGCTGGCGCCGGAGCAGCAAACGCACATTCCGTTTATGTTCTGGCTGTCACCGGACTACGCGAAAAACTTTGGCATCAATGAACAGTGTTTACGTGACCACGCTGCAAAAAATGCGGTTTCCCAGGACAATTTGTTCTCGACCGTACTGGGTATGATGGACGTGAAATCAAACGTTTATCAACAGCAGCTGGATATTCTGAGCACATGTCGGCAATAAACTCGCTTGCATTAGACCGAACGGTCTATTAGAGTGCGGCCATGAGCAGAAATACTGAACACGATACCCGCGAACATCTCCTGGCAACCGGCGAGCGTCTTTGCATGCATCGCGGGTTTACCGGTATGGGGTTGAGCGAGTTATTAAAAACCGCTGAGGTACCGAAGGGGTCGTTTTATCACTACTTCCGGTCCAAAGAAGCCTTTGGCGTGGCAATGCTGGAGCGTCATTACGCGGGCTACCACCAGCGTCTGGCGACCCACTTTGCGTCGGGTGAAGGAAACTATCGGGATCGTGTTCTGAACTACTATCAGGAAACGCTGAACCAGTTCTGTCAGCAGGGCATTATCAGCGGATGCCTGACGGTCAAGCTGTCTGCCGAGGTGTGCGATCTTTCCGAAGATATGCGCTCGGCGATGGATAAGGGTGCCCGCGGCGTGATCGCCCTGCTGGCACAGGCGCTGGAAAAAGGCCGCGACGAAAAAACGCTGGCCTTTACCGGCGACCCCTTAATGCAGTCTCAGGTGCTCTATTCCCTGTGGTTAGGGGCCAATCTGCAGGCAAAAATTTCGCGCAGTGCCGTGCCGCTGGAAAGCGCGCTGGCACATGTGAAAAACAGCATTACTGCGCCTGGCGTATAACGGGCGCTTTTTATTTATCTTATTACTAGTCGACTGGTCTACTCAGGAGTCTTTATGTCAGCTGAAAAACTGTTTACCCCCTTGAAAGTGGGTGCCGTCACGGCGCCAAACCGCGTGTTCATGGCTCCGCTGACCCGTCTGCGCAGCATTGAGCCGGGTGACATCCCAACCCCGCTGATGGGCGAATACTACCGTCAACGCGCAAGCTCTGGCCTGATCATTACGGAAGCCACGCAGATCTCTGCTCAAGCGAAGGGTTACGCCGGTGCGCCGGGCCTCCATAGCCCGGAACAGATCGCGGCATGGCAGAAAATCACCGCGGGCGTTCACGCTGAAGAGGGCCGCATTGCGGTCCAGTTGTGGCATACCGGTCGTATCTCACACAGCAGCATCCAGCCTGGCGGTCAGGCACCGGTCTCCGCGTCGGCCCTGAGCGCCAATACCCGTACGTCCCTGCGCGATGAAAACGGCAATGCGATCCGCGTGGATACCTCTATGCCGCGCGCGCTGGAGCTGGACGAAATCCCGGGGATTGTTAACGACTTCCGTCAGGCCGTGGCCAACGCCCGTGAAGCCGGCTTTGACCTGATTGAGCTGCACTCCGCGCATGGCTACCTGCTGCACCAGTTCCTGTCACCGTCGTCAAACCATCGCACCGATCAGTACGGCGGCAGCGTCGAAAACCGCGCCCGTCTGGTGCTGGAAGTGGTGGATGCGGTATGCAAGGAGTGGAGCCCGGACCGTATCGGGATCCGCGTCTCCCCAATTGGGTCTTTCCAGAACGTCGACAACGGCCCGAACGAGGAAGCGGACGCGCTTTATCTGATTGAAGAGCTGGCCAAGCGCGGTATTGCCTATCTGCACATGTCCGAGCCTGACTGGGCTGGCGGTAAGCCTTACACTGAAGCCTTCCGCCAGAAAGTGCGCGAGCGCTTCCACGGCGTGATCATCGGTGCAGGCGCCTATACCCCAGAGAAAGCCGAAGACCTGATCGGCAAAGGGCTGATTGATGCCGTCGCGTTTGGCCGCGACTACATCGCCAACCCGGATCTGGTTGCCCGTCTGCAGAAAAAAGCGGCGCTGAACCCGCAGCGTCCGGAAAGCTTCTACGGCGGCGGCGCGGAAGGCTACACCGACTACCCTTCTCTGTAATCTCGCCATTGTTCATTGATAGCGGCGACACTTCGCCGCTATACTAAAACATCGTTTCTGTTCAAAAAGCTTTTTTATTCCATTGGTTAATGAGGAAATTATGCGCCTACTTCACACCATGCTGCGCGTTGGCGACCTGCAACGTTCAATCGATTTCTACACTAACGTCCTGGGCATGAAGCTGCTGCGCACCAGCGAAAACCCGGAATACAAATACTCGCTGGCGTTCGTGGGTTACGGCCCGGAAACGGATGAAGCGGTGATCGAGCTGACCTACAACTGGGGCGTTGACAGCTATGAGCTGGGCACGGCCTACGGCCATATCGCGCTGGAAGTGGACAACGCGGCCGACGCGTGCGAACGCATTCGCAAAAATGGCGGTAACGTTACGCGCGAAGCGGGCCCGGTAAAAGGCGGCACCACCGTGATTGCGTTTGTGGAAGATCCGGACGGTTACAAAATCGAGCTGATTGAAGCCAAAGACGCCGGTCGCGGTCTGGGCAACTGATCCCTCAGGGCGCAACGTGCGCCCGTAGTTTTACTGCATCACCCCGCAAAATTTGCCATAATGCGCTCTGCTTTTTCCCCATGTAAGAGACCCTGATGTCCGATAACGCTCAATTTAGCGGTCTGTGCGACCGTTTTCGTGGTTTTTATCCCGTTGTCATTGATGTAGAAACAGCCGGATTTAACGCTAAAACCGATGCGCTGCTCGAAATTGCCGCCATCACGCTGAAGATGGATGAACAGGGCTGGCTTACACCGGACACCACGCTGCATTTCCACGTTGAACCTTTCGAAGGGGCAAACTTACAGCCGGAAGCGCTGGCGTTTAACGGTATCGATCCGCATAACCCGTTGCGCGGTGCCGTCAGTGAATATGATGCGCTGCACGCCATTTTTAAAATGGTGCGCAAAGGCATGAAGGAGAGCAACTGCAGCCGCGCCATTATGGTGGCTCATAACGCCACCTTCGATCACAGCTTTACCATGGCCGCCGCCGAGCGGGCCGCGCTCAAGCGCAACCCCTTCCACCCGTTTGTGACCTTCGATACCGCCGCGCTGAGCGGCCTGGCGCTGGGACAAACGGTGTTATCAAAGGCCTGTATTACGGCTGGCATTCCGTTCGACGGCACGCAGGCGCACTCCGCGCTGTATGACACGGAGCGTACCGCAGAGCTGTTCTGTGAGATCGTCAACCGCTGGAAGCGTCTGGGCGGCTGGCCACTGCCGATGGATGATGAGGCCGAGCGCCAATCGTAGGTCGGGTAAGCGCAGCGCCACCCGACAAAAAAAAAGCGACCACATAGCAGGTCGCTTTTTTATTTCCGCAGAAAGTTACTCTGCGTCCGGCTCTTCCGTTTTGTACTTCGCCGCGGTTTCTTTGATCAGCTGCTGCAGTTCGCCGCGCTGATACATTTCAATCAGGATATCGCAGCCGCCAACCAGTTCACCGTCTACCCACAGCTGTGGGAAGGTCGGCCAGTTCGCGTACTTAGGCAGCTCAGCGCGGATGTCCGGGTTCTGCAGGATATCAACGTAAGCAAAACGCTCACCACAGGCAGACAGCGCCTGAACCGCTTGCGCGGAGAAGCCGCAGCTTGGCAGCTTTGGAGAACCTTTCATATACAGCAGAATCGGGTTTTCAGCGATCTGGCGCTGGATTTTTTCAATAGTGGTGCTCATGTCTTGCTTCCTTTAACTTCTGTTACGGCATTCGTCTGACATTGTAGCGGTTCAGACTGGCATCGGAAAATAACATTTTTGTCACGTATAGACATTCTACTCCGAGTGATGAAAAGTTGCATTGCAAATGGTGTTTACCCCTGCGTCAGTCAGGGTTTTGCTTAGGGAATGGGCAAATGTACGACAGAACGATGAATTTTTTTGCACTTGCTAACGAAACAGGATCGTAGATTGAAAAATGCTATTAACTTTCTGGCTTTTTATGGATTAGAATCGACGGGCTTTGTAAATCACACGCGGGTATTATTGATGACCTGCATTTATCAGGGGACTGCCCAGTGGCGCGGATAACTAAAATCTCGATCACGCTCTGTGCTTTACTGTTTACTTCACTCACCTTCACGCCAGTGGCAAACGCCTCTCAGCAGGCGCGGCATTCTGCTGTACAAAAAAACCATCTGGTGAAAGCCACAGAACGTAAGAAAAAAACCACCGCTAAGAACGACAAGAAAAAGACAACCACACAGACTAAAAAAACCGCTTCCAGCAAGACGAAAACCACCTCTTCCCGCACTGTCCACACCGCCAAAAGTAAAGCTTCGCAAACCGCCGCTAACCTCGTGACTGAAAAATGCATCGCACGTAAAGGCCATAAGGCGAAATGCACCAAGGTCACCAAAATAGCGGAAGTGCATAAAGTGCGCGTCCAGAAAGCGCAAAAAACCGCAATGAACAAGCTGATGGGGCAGATTGGCAAACCGTATCACTGGGGCGGGACTTCGCCACGTACCGGTTTTGACTGCAGCGGCCTCGTCTATTACGCCTATAAAGATCTGGTCAAGTTCCGCATTCCGCGCACCGCCAACGAGATGTACCACCTGCGCGATGCTTCCCCGGTCAACCGTGGAGAGCTGGAGAACGGCGATCTGGTCTTCTTCCGCACGCAGGGCCGCGGGACGGCTGACCACGTTGGCGTCTATGTCGGCAACGGAAAATTCATCCAGTCACCGCGTAGCGGCCAGGATATTCAGATCACCTCGCTCAGTGAAGACTACTGGGTGCGCCATTACGTCGGCGCACGCCGCGTGATGACGCCGAAAACCATTCGCTAACCCCGGCCCTGCCACACCCGTGGCAGGGTAAGTTCCTCTTTTGCATACCCTTTCAATTTGCTATCCTGTCCTTGTTGTCTGTGTGGTTATTGGCAACACAAAATACAATAAGGAGAGAAGCAATGTCGTTCGAATTACCTGCACTACCGTATGCAAAAGACGCCCTGGCCCCGCACATTTCTGCGGAAACCCTGGAATATCACTACGGCAAGCATCACCAGACGTACGTCACCAACCTGAACAACCTGATCAAGGGCACCGATTTTGAAGGCAAAACGCTGGAAGAGATCGTCCGCAGCGCTGAGGGGGGCGTATTCAACAACGCCGCTCAGGTATGGAACCACACCTTCTACTGGCACTGCCTGGCGCCAAACGCCGGTGGCGAACCTGTCGGTGAACTGGCTACCGCCATCAACGCCGCCTTTGGCAGCTTCGCGGAATTCAAAGCGAAATTCACCGATGCCGCCATCAAGAACTTCGGTTCAGGCTGGACGTGGCTGGTCAAAGAGGCGGATGGCAAACTGGCTATCGTGTCTACCTCTAACGCAGGCACCCCGCTGACCACCAGCGCGAAGCCGCTGATGACCGTGGACGTATGGGAACACGCTTACTACATCGATTACCGTAACGCGCGCCCTAACTACCTGGAGCACTTCTGGGCACTGGTTAACTGGGACTTTGTGGCGAAGAACTTCACCGCGTAAGAGACACGCAGAAGGGTTCGCCCTTCTGCGTTTTTGGTTTATTCCGCAGCGCAGGCTGCTTCTGGCTGTTTACGACCCGACATCATCACCAGCAGCAGACCGAGCGCGGCAACAATCGCCCCCATCACCGGCACAAAACTGTACCCCAGCCCACCGGAAATCACGGCCCCACCGGCCGCCGCACCGAGCGCATTGCCCAGGTTGAAAGCACCAATATTGACCGAGGATGAGAGGCCCGGCGCTTCATGCGCGACGCGCATCACGCGCATCTGCAGCGGTGGCACCACCGCGAACGTTGCAGCCCCCCAGACGACCATTGCGATCGCGGCACCAAACTCGTTGCGCGCCAGCCACGGAATGGCGATCATGATAACAATCAGCAGGGTTAAGAAGCCCTTCAGCGTTCCGCTCACGGAACGGTCGGCAAATTTCCCGCCGAGATAGTTGCCAATCGAGAAGCCCACGCCAATCAGCACCAGCATCGCGGTCACAAAGAGAGGCGTTGCGTGGGTGATGTCATGCAGCACAGGTGAAATATAGGTGTAGAGGGTAAACATCGCCCCTGCCCCCAGCACGGTGGTCAGCAGCGCAGAGAGCACCTGCGGGCGCATCAGCACCGCCAGCTCCTTACGCACTTCCGGACGTTCTCCGGCATTGCCCTTTGGCAGGGAGAAGAACAAGGCCACCATCGCGACCACGCCCAGTCCGGCCGTCGCCAGGAAGGACATCCGCCAGCCAATGACCTCGCCCAGCCAGGTTGCCGCAGGAACGCCGCCGATGTTAGCGATGGTCAGGCCCATAAACATGGTGGCTACGGCGCTGGCCTGCTTGTGTTTCGGCACCACGCTTGCCGCCACAACCGACCCCAGCCCAAAGAACGCGCCATGGTTAAGGCTGGTCAGAATACGCGACAGCATCAACGTGGTGTAGTCCGGCGAAATGGCCGAAAGCACGTTGCCGAGGGTGAAAATCGCCATCAGGAAAATCAGCGCATTGCGGCGCGCGCGGTGTGAAAGAAGAAGCGTCATCAGCGGCGCCCCCACCATCACACCAATGGCGTAGGCGCTGATTAACATGCCGGCCGCAGGGATCGAGACGTCCACGCCGCGGGCGATAACGGGCAGTAACCCCATCGGGGAAAATTCAGTGGTGCCAATCCCAAAAGCGCCAATCGCCAGGGCCAGCAGGGGAAAATTGATTTTCATGCGTCAACTCCGGATGCCGTGTCATGTGGTGACACAGAACAAAGAAGCGGAAAGCATGACATCAATCACAAAAAATGAGAAGTTAACAAAATGGCAAAAGATTTTTGCCTTAGGAGTAACAATCGGGGGGAGCGGGAGGGAGAAGGCTCTCCCTCCGCGTAAATCAGTGCAGCGCGGCCGTCAGACCCGCCGCGACAATCAGAGCCAGCACAACCACGGTGGTGAACAGCGAAAACTTCAGATCGGAACTCATCAATTTTTCTCCTTTTAATCCCCCCACGAAAAGTGAGCCTGCTCATTTTTGCATAATTTACGTCAAAAATCTTCCTGGATTTAGGCTGATAAACACTTTACCTCTTCCCCTTTTCATCAAGATAGGACAAAATTCCACGCTAAATTTATTAGCGTACCGGCCATTGACCCCCTCCTGACGTCCCGTGTCGTTTTCCCGGCGTGCCGCAATTCAAGATTGCGTGATAAGGGTGAGAGAAGGCAAACGTTTACCTTCAAGTTTTTCAGGAGTTTAGGATATGGTCTGGAGTGACATTTAATGGCAACAATTAAAGACGTAGCAAAACGCGCAAACGTTTCCACTACAACCGTATCACATGTAATTAACAAAACCCGCTTTGTGGCGGAAGAGACGCGCAACGCCGTCTGGGCAGCAATCAAAGAGCTGCACTATTCGCCAAGTGCGGTTGCGCGCAGCCTCAAGGTTAATCACACCAAATCCATTGGATTGCTGGCAACCAGCAGTGAAGCGGCCTATTTTGCCGAGATCATAGAAGCGGTAGAGAAGAACTGCTTCCAGAAAGGCTATACCCTGATTCTGGGCAACGCGTGGAACAGCATAGAAAAACAGCGTGCCTACCTGTCGATGATGGCGCAAAAGCGCGTCGATGGCCTGCTGGTCATGTGTTCCGAGTACCCGGAATCCGTGCTGTCGATGCTGGAAGAGTATCGCCATATCCCCATGGTGGTCATGGACTGGGGTGAAGCGCGCGCGGACTTCACCGACTCCGTCATCGACAACGCCTTCGAAGGCGGTTACATGGCGGGTCGTTACCTGATCGAACGCGGTCACCGCGAGATTGGCGTGATCCCCGGTCCGCTGGAGCGTAACACCGGCGCGGGCCGTCTGGCCGGTTTTATGAAAGCGATGGAAGAAGCGCTCATCACCGTGCCGGAAAACTGGATCGTGCAGGGCGACTTTGAGCCGGAATCAGGCTACCGCGCGATGCAGCAGATCGTTTCCCAGCCGCACCGCCCGACCGCCGTTTTCTGCGGCGGTGACATCATGGCCATGGGCGCGCTCTGCGCCGCCGATGAGCTGGGTCTGCGCGTACCGCAGGATATTTCCGTGATCGGGTATGACAACGTGCGTAACGCGCGCTTCTTCACCCCGGCGCTGACAACCATTCACCAGCCAAAAGATTCGCTGGGCGAAACGGCCTTCAATATGCTGCTGGACAGGATCGTCAACAAGCGCGAAGAGTCGCAGTCCATTGAAGTTCACCCGCGCCTGATTGAACGCCGTTCCGTTGCGGACGGTCCGTTCCGCGACTACCGTCGTTAATCCCTTGACGGGGCCAGCTACGCTGGCTCCCGTAACCATTCCCGGTTTAGGGTTTCGCTGTCCCCCAGATAATCCAGCAGCCAGGCCATGGCGGGCGAGACATCATTTTGTTGCCAGGTCAGGCAGCAGGCCGCGTCCGGGAACGGATTCTCCAGCGTCAGTTCAACCCATTCTCCGGTATCGATGCGCGGACGCGCAAAATGAGCGGGCACCATCGCGACGCACAGCCCGGCGCTGAGGCACGTCGCCGATGATTCCCAGTCAGGAGCCACCACCCGCCGCTGGTTGTCCAGAAGCCAGGTGATACGCTTGGGCAATGAACGGGACGTATCCTCCAGCACCAGCGACGGCCAGTTGCGCAGCGTATCGTCGCTCAGCGGACCTTCCATCGCTGCCAGAGGATGATCGCTGGCCACCACGCATTTCCAGCTCAGCATACCCATGTCGCGAAAGGCGTAACGTCCCCCGACCGGGATCGCCTGCGTCGCGCCAATCGCCATCTCCGCCCTGCCGTCCGCCAGCGCATCCCAGACGCCGTTGAACACCTCCTGCGAGACCCGTAGCTCGACGTCAGAGAAATGACGATAGAAATCCACGATCATTTGTCGGGTGCGTTCCGGCTTCACGATGTTATCTACCGCGATGGCGAGATGCCCCCGCCAGCCGTTGGCGATCTGCTGACACTGTTCGCGGGTGATCTGCATTTTTTTGATAACAGAACGCCCTTCTTTCAAAAACCATGCTCCGGCGGGCGTTAATTCCACGTCGCGATGCCGCCGTTCAAACAGCGGAACCGCCAGCCACTCCTCAAGCTGACGCACCGTGTAGCTGATGGCCGAAGGGACGCGGTGCAACTCCTGCGCTGCACCGCTAAAGCTGCCGTTACGCGCAACAGCATCGACCACTTCAAGAGAATAATCTGACCACATTTTCTGCCTGCAAAAAATTTGAATGCACCCGCCAAATATTAGCGTTTCACAAGCCGCTTTGCACTCCCTACACTCTGCGCCAACGTACACCTGCCTCCTCAGGAGAATAAAAGAATGCAACCCAGGAAAGGATTTTTAGTCTGGCTCGGCGGCTTAAGCGTGCTGGGCTTTTTGGCCACCGACATGTACCTGCCCGCGTTTGCCGCGATGCAGGAAGACCTGCAAACCCCTGCCGCGGCCATCAGCGCCAGCCTGAGCCTGTTCCTTGCCGGTTTTGCTTTCGCCCAGCTGCTCTGGGGACCGCTCTCGGATCGCTTCGGCCGTAAACCGGTGCTGCTGCTTGGTCTGGCCATTTTTGCCGTGGGCTGCCTGGGGATGCTGTGGGTACGCGATGCTACCTGGCTGCTGGTGCTGCGCTTCGTTCAGGCCGTGGGCGTCTGTGCCGCGGCGGTGACCTGGCAGGCGCTGGTCACCGACTACTACCCGGCTAATCGCACAAACCGTATTTTCGCCACCATTATGCCGCTGGTGGGCCTCTCCCCTGCCCTGGCTCCGCTGCTGGGCAGCTGGATCCTCGCGCACTTTGACTGGCAGGCCATTTTTGCCACGCTGTTTGCCATCACGCTGGTACTGATGCTGCCGGCGTTTGCCCTTAAGCCCGCGCATAAAAAAGAGGCGCATGCCGACGCGACGCCGATTACCTTCACCTCCCTGCTGAGCGCCAAAGCGTATCGAGGGAATGTCCTGATTTATGCCGCCTGTTCGGCCAGCTTCTTCGCGTGGCTCACCGGCTCGCCGTTTATTCTGCACGATATGGGCTACAGCCCGGCGGCCATCGGTCTGAGCTATGTTCCGCAGACCATCGCGTTCCTGGTGGGCGGGTACGGCTGCCGCGCGGCGCTGCAAAAATGGGAAGGTCAGCAGATGCTGCCTTGGCTGCTGGTGCTCTATGCGCTGAGCGTCATCGGCACCTGGGCCGTCGGGTTTATTCCGGGCGCGGGCCTGGCAGAAATTTTGATCCCCTTCTGCGTGATGGCCGTGGCAAACGGAGCGATCTACCCGATCGTGGTGGCACAGGCGTTACGTCCGTTCCCGCAGGCGACAGGCCGCGCCGCCGCGCTGCAAAATACCCTGCAGCTGGGTCTCTGCTTCCTCGCAAGTCTGGTGGTCTCGGCGCTGATTGCCACGCCGCTGTTGACCACCACCAGCGTGATGCTGTTCACCGTAGCGCTGGCGGTATTGGGTTTTCGCATGCAGGCGTCCGCGCAGCGCGAGCAGGATAACGGCGCGCAGGTGGAAACTTCGCATGCCTGATTGCGCCAGAAATCATGTTACATTTCAGTGATTAGGTTGCTAACAATTTTCTATTGAATCACCAAATTTTGAGGCCTATACTAAATTTGGTTCGATTAAATACGATAAATATTAAGTGTTAACGGGAGCCGGAGTGCTCCCGTTTTACCATGGAAGGCATTTCGGCAAGGGTTATCTCCCTTCCTCTGTTCTACGTCGGATACTAGCCTCGCGGTATTTACCGTGAGATTTCTCACAAACCAAAAAAAGCGTCTACGCTGTTTGAAGGTTCTGATCACATCAGGGTGATGGAGAAGCTATGAGTTCATCGTGTATAGAAGAAGTCAGCGTTCCGGACGACAACTGGTCCCGGATCGTCAGTGAACTGTTAGGTCGAGCAGGCATCACTATCAACGGATCTTCGCCATCCGATCCCCAGGTTAAACATCCCGACTTTTTTAAACGCGTGTTGCGGGAAGGGTCGCTAGGCCTGGGAGAAAGTTATATGGATGGCTGGTGGGAATGTGAACGGCTGGATATCTTTTTTGCCAGCGTGTTGCGTGCCGGTCTGGAAAATCAACTCCCCCGCAATCTGAAAGACACTCTGCGTGTCGCCTCTGCCCGACTGTTTAACTTGCAAAGTAAAAAACGCGCCTGGATCGTCGGCAAAGAGCATTACGATCTCGGCAATGACCTGTTCAGCCGCATGCTGGACCCTTTCATGCAATACTCCTGCGCCTACTGGAAAGACGCGTCGACGCTTGAGGAAGCACAGCAGGCCAAGCTGCGTCTGATCAGTGAAAAGCTGCAGCTACAGCCCGGCATGCGCGTGCTGGATATCGGCTGCGGCTGGGGCGGGCTGGCGTATTTTATGGCGAAGCACTATGGCGTCAGCGTGGTCGGCGTGACGATCTCAGCGGAACAGCAAAAAATGGCGCGAGAGCGCTGTCAGGGTCTCGATGTGGATATCCGGCTGCAGGACTACCGTGACCTGAACGAGCAGTTCGACCGGATCGTTTCCGTCGGCATGTTCGAGCACGTGGGGCCAAAAAACTACGATACCTACTTTGAGGTGGTGGATCGTAATCTGAAACCGGACGGGCTCTTCCTGCTGCACACCATCGGCTCTAAACGGACCGACAATAACGTTGACCCGTGGATCAATAAATACATCTTTCCGAATGGCTGTTTACCTTCCGTTCGCCAGATCGCCAACGCCAGTGAATCCCATTTCGTGATGGAAGACTGGCATAACTTTGGCGCGGACTACGACACCACCTTAATGGCGTGGCATGAACGTTTCCAGAAAGCCTGGCCCGAGATTGCGGACAACTATTCAGAACGATTCAAACGGATGTTTAGCTATTATCTGAATGCCTGCGCGGGGGCGTTTCGCGCACGGGATATTCAGCTCTGGCAGGTGGTATTCAGCCGGGGGATTGAACACGGACTGCGTGTCGCACGCTAAAAAAATAACCCCGGATAGCCGGGGTTATTTTTTATTCTTCTTCTGCGGTCTTTATTATTGCGGCTTCTTTAGCTGCCAGCACGCGTTCAACCGTATCCACCACCGCCTGGGTTTGCGGATCGATTTCGATATTCACGCGATGCCCCAATTTTTTCGCGCCCAGCGTGGTGCGCTGCAGCGTTTCAGGAATTAAATGCACGCAAAAACGCGTTGGCGTCACTTCTCCCACCGTCAGGCTAATCCCGTCAATGCCAATAAATCCTTTATAGAGGATGTATTTCATTAATGACGGGTCCTGCATTTTAAACCAGATTTGACGGTTATTTTCCGAGGTCACGATTTTCGCCACTTCGGCAGTGGTCATGATGTGCCCGGACATCAAATGGCCGCCAATCTCATCGCTGAACTTCGCCGCGCGCTCAACGTTGACGGTATCGCCTACCACCAGCTCGCCCAGGTTAGTGATCCGCAGCGTCTCTTTCATTAAATCAAAGCTAATCTGGTTGCCGTTAATTTCGGTCACGGTCAGGCAGCAGCCGTTATGGGCAATCGAGGCGCCGGTTTCGATGCCCTCAAGCATATATTCCGGCAGCTCAACAACATGAGTACGGAAATTAGGTTTTTCATCAATGGACACCACTTTGGCAGTGCCCTGCACAATACCAGTAAACATGCTTACAACTCCTGTTTTTTCCGAACGGTGATGACACCGTTTAATCCCTCCACAATAACAGTTGGAAAAACAGGTTGCCAGCGGAGCGCATTTTCTGGCGATTTTTTCACTAGATAAATAGCTAAAGCCCGCTACAATAGCTGGCACCCCCCTGCATTTTCTTCTTGCTGCCCGTTTCGGCGGCTTTTTTAGTCTCTCATATAATTACAAAATAAAGGTGTTCACGTGCAGAAGTACATGAATGAAGCGCGCCAGTTATTGGCACTGGCTATACCCGTGATCGTCGCGCAGGTGGCCCAGACCGCAATGGGATTTGTGGATACGGTAATGGCAGGTGGCTACAGCGCCACCGACATGGCGGCCGTTGCTATCGGCACGTCAATCTGGCTTCCGGCCATCCTGTTCGGTCACGGTCTGCTGCTCGCGCTCACGCCTGTTATCGCTCAGCTCAATGGCTCGGGGCGCCGCGAGCGCATTGCCCATCAGGTCCGCCAGGGTTTCTGGCTGGCCGGGTTTGTCTCTGTGCTGATCATGGTCGTGCTCTGGAACGCGGGCCATATCATTCGCGCTATGCATAACATTGACCCGGCCCTGGCGGACAAAGCCGTGGGCTATCTGCGCGCCCTGCTCTGGGGGGCGCCTGGATATCTCTTCTTCCAGGTGGCGCGTAACCAGTGTGAAGGTCTGGCGAAAACCAAGCCCGGCATGGTGATGGGCTTTATCGGGTTGCTGGTCAACATTCCCGTTAACTATGTCTTTATTTACGGTCATTTCGGGATGCCGGAGCTGGGTGGCGTCGGCTGCGGCGTGGCAACGGCTGCCGTTTACTGGGTCATGTTCTTCTCGATGCTTACCTTCGTGAAGCGCGCCCGCTCCATGCGCGATATTCGTAACGAGAACAGATTCAGCACGCCGGACTGGAGCATCATGACGCGTCTGGTGCAGCTAGGGTTGCCGATTGCCCTTGCGCTGTTCTTTGAGGTGACCCTGTTTGCCGTGGTCGCCCTGCTGGTCTCCCCGCTGGGCATAGTGAACGTCGCCGGGCACCAGATTGCGCTGAACTTCAGCTCCCTGATGTTTGTCCTGCCGATGTCGCTGGCGGCGGCAGTGACGATCCGCGTGGGCTTCCGCCTGGGGCAAGGCTCGACGCTCGACGCGCAAACCGCCGCGCGGACCGGACTGGGCGTCGGCGTTTGCATGGCCATTTGCACGGCGCTTTTTACCGTGGCGCTGCGCGAGCAGATTGCCCTGCTCTATAACGACAATCCGGAAGTCGTCGCACTGGCATCGCACCTGATGCTGCTGGCCGCGATTTACCAGATTTCGGACTCCATTCAGGTGATTGGCAGCGGCGTGCTGCGCGGCTATAAAGACACGCGCTCCATTTTCTTTATCACCTTCATCGCCTACTGGGTGCTGGGTCTGCCGTGTGGGTATATTCTGGCCCTGACCGACCTGGTGGTGGACCGCATGGGACCGGCGGGGTTCTGGATGGGCTTTATCATCGGCCTGACGTCGGCGGCGATTATGATGATGATGCGCATGCGCTTCCTGCAGCGCCAGCCATCCACGATCATTTTGCAACGCGCTGCACGTTAAATACGCAGTAGCCGCCACCCGGCGGCTACTTTCTCTTCACTTTGCGCGGTAATACAGCAATCGCGTGAATTCAGAGAGAAAATTGCATTTTCCCTCTTGCCACCTCGGTGCTGTGCCGCTAATATTCGTCCCCGTTGTCACCGACAACACGTTGCGTTCATAGCTCAGTTGGTTAGAGCACCACCTTGACATGGTGGGGGTCGTTGGTTCGAGTCCAATTGAACGCACCATTCTGCGTCCGTAGCTCAGTTGGTTAGAGCACCACCTTGACATGGTGGGGGTCGGTGGTTCGAGTCCACTCGGACGCACCATTTCAGTCCTGAAATGGTGCAAATTTTCCTCAGTTATCCTGAATTTTCTTAATCCCTTATTTTCATCATTATTCTCCTGCTACGCTTTTCCTATGGAAAGAAACACAGGAAACGTGTTGATGAAGAAGATCGCGATTATCGGCTCCGGCCCCACGGGAATTTACACCTTTTATCATCTGCTTAATAACAATACCCCACTCTCCGTTTCCGTCTTTGAACAGGCCGATGAAGCTGGCGTGGGCATGCCCTATAACGATGACGATAATTCCCGGCTGATGCTGGCGAACATTGCGAGCATTGAAATCCCGCCCATTTTTATGACCTACCTCGACTGGCTTAAGGAGCAAAGCGACGACCATCTGGCGCACTTTAAAGTTGATAAAGCGAGCCTGCACGATCGGCAGTTCCTGCCCAGGATCCTGTTGGGAGAGTATTTTCGCGACAGCTTTCGTTCAATCGTAAAAGAGGCGAAAAAGCTGGGGTTCCAGGTTGAGGTCCATGAATCCGCGAAGGTCACCGACATCATCCCTTCGACAACCGGCGTGACGATTTCGGTCAACGACCGTACCTTACCGGATCAATTCGACCTGGCGGTTATTGCCACCGGCCACGTCTGGCCAGAGGAGGATGAAGCCACGCGCACGTTCTTCCCAAGCCCGTGGTCCGGCCTGATGGACGCCCGCATTCCCCCTTGTCGCGTGGGCATTATGGGCACCTCGTTGAGCGGCCTGGACGCGGCTATGGCGGTGGTGATGCAGCACGGCGAGTTTCGTGACGGTAAATTCATCCTCGACAGCGGCAGCGAAGGGTTAAACATTACGCTGATGTCCCGGACGGGCATTCTGCCGGAAGCCGATTTTTACTGCCCCATCCCTTATGAACCGCTGTCGGTATTGACCGAATTCGTAGTGGAAAGCGAGATAGCCAAAGGACCGGATGGTCTGCTTGACCGAGTCTTTGCCCTGATGGTGAAAGAGCTTGAACTCGCCGACCCGGCGTGGTGCGAGAAAATGTCTCTGTATACGCTGAATACGGACACCATTCGTGAGGCCTGGTTTGAGGATCGTAAGCGCCACGGGCCCTTTACCTGGGCGGAAGAGAATCTCAACGAGGTTGAACGCAATAAACGCGAGCGCCGTACCGTGGCATGGCGCTACACCGTGCTTCGGCTGCATGAGGTCGTTCAGGAGATCGTTCCCCATCTTAGCGAGCAGGACAGAAAACGCTTTAAGCAGGGCCTGGCTCGCGTGTTTATCGATAATTATGCTGCCATCCCGCCGCAGTCTATCCGCAGTCTGCTTGCGCTTCGCGAGGCCGGCATCATTAGCGTGGCGGCGCTCGGCGATGATTACACGCTTGATGCCGGCAGCAATCGGACAGTCATCACCACACAAGAGATCGTTTATCGTTTCGACGTCTTTATTGATGCGCGCGGGCAAAAGCCGCTTAAAACAAACGATCTGCCTTTCCCATCGCTGCGCAGACAGCTTGAGGAGACGGGCGATGAGATCCCCGACATCGGCGAGGATTACACGTTACAAGCGCCAGAAACGGTTCGTGGGCGCATCGCCTTCGGCGCAATACCGTGGCTGATGCACGATCGTCCCTTCGTTCAGGGGCTGGCAGAGTGTGCGGAGATTGCAGAAGCGATGGCGAAGGCGGCTGAAAAACCGGCCTCAGGTATACGGCGTCGGTTACCGTACGTGGAGAACTGACAGGGCTTCCATGCCCTGCAACGCGAGATTATTCGAAGAACACTTCCGGGTTTTCAGACAGCGAGACGAAGCTTTTCGTCGCTTTATCCAGGGCGAGAATTTTGCCGCTTTCAATGTCGTATACCCATCCGTGCAGGCGAAGCGAGTTATTACGCAGGCCCACCGCGACGGACGGGTGGGTCTTGATGTTGCTGAGCTGCGCAAAGACGTTTTCCTGCACCATCGCATTCACTTTATCGATCGGCTTATCCCAGCTTTTCTTCTCTACCACGGCTTTTGCCGCGTCGGAATAGCGCAGCCAGTGGGATACAGCAGGCATCGGCTCCAGGTTCGCGTTATCGGCAATCGCCTTCATCGCGCCGCAGTTGGAGTGACCGCAGATCACGATGTCGGTCACGCCCAGCGCCACTACCGCGTACTCGATAGTTGCAGATACGCCGCCTGGCTCCGGCCCGAACGGTGGAACAATGTTGCCAGCATTACGAATAACAAAGAGTTGTCCCGGCTCTTGCTGGGTGACCAGTTCAGGGACCAGACGGCTGTCGGAGCAGGAGATAAACAGCGCTTTGGGATTCTGGCTGGACGCTAAACTGCGAAAGAGCTCTTTACGTTGCGGGAAAATCTCTTTTTGAAAGCTGAGAAAACCTTCAATGATATGTTGCATAGCAATTTCTCTTTTATCTGTTTTCGTTTAGGCATGATCGAGATCACACTCGCAAAGTTTACCCACCGTGCTTCACTTGAGACAAGCAATATATTTCTGGCCCGACCGCTGCACGATGTCATCGGCGTTTGCCGGAATGTTCTGCCCTTCGAACGCGCCGTAAAGACGGGCGAACGATTTTCCCGCCAGGCGCCGGGTAACGTCCTCAACCGTACGGGCAGGCAGCGGAAGCATATTCGGGTAGCTCCACATGAACGACACGGCCTCTTTCCCTGGGGTCACCTGCAAAATGTCTCCCGCCAGTAAAACGCCCTCGCCCTCCTGCCAGTGCAGAACCGTTCCGCCCGCAAAATGCCCGCCGAGACGCAGCAGCGTAACCGACGGTACTATCTCCAGCGCATCGCCATCCCAGAAATGAATCGCCGGGCTGTCGCGCATCACCCACTCGCTATCGCTTACGTGCAGATAGACCGGCGCGTCGAAAGCCGCGGCCCACTCCTGCATCGTGGTGTAATAGTGCGGATGCGAAATCGCAATCGCGCGAAGGCCGCCGAGTGCGGCGATGAGCGTTTGGGTTGCAGGATCAAGGTTGGCGATGCAGTCCCAGAGAATGTTACCGTGGGGAGTACGCAGGAGCAGTGCCCGCTGGTTAATGGCAAAAGCGGGTACCGTCTTGATACTGAATAACTGCGGCTCCAGCTGCTGCCATTTGTTGGCGTGTGTCGCCGTTACCGTCGCGTAATCGATCCACGCCTGGCCGCTGGCCGGAACATACTGACGTTCATCCTCGCAAATGGCACATCTCTCCGGCGTTCCCTCATAAGAAGTACCGCAGGTTCTACAGAGTGTAATCATGAACGCTCCTCAGTGATAAAGCACAGAGTATGGCAGGGATTATCCTTATGTGCTGCGAGGTACATTGCTGGCGTTTTTTACCCTATACTGTGCCAGTATCAAAAACCGAACAGAGCAGGTGCAAGATGGAAATTGATCTCGATAACTTAGTTTTTAACGGTCTGGATGAAGCGGAAGAGCGTAACGCAGAACGTCTGGACGATGCGGATAAAAAAGCGCAGGCGATTATTGCCGACGACGACTGCGGCGACGCCTGCAAGATCTGATAAAAAAGCACCGGAAAACCGGTGCTTTTTTCATTGCGGGGAAGATTACAGCTCAGGCGTCTTTTTAAACCCCGTTAGCATCAGAACCAGGCTTTCTGATGAAGACGCCGGTTCGAACTGGTAATGATTCCCCTGGCGGTCACCGCCGATATACCACGAGATTTCGGTTTTTCCTTCCGCCAGCGCCTTGCGCACGGCTTTGTCCACGTTCACCATCCGGTATTCACGAGAATGGTTCAGATAGAGCACTGCGTCGGAGCGATAGTTACAGGCCGGACGCGAGGCCCATCTTACAGTAGCAGGATCCCAGTCATTGCTGGCCGGATAGAAGAAGATCTGATCGGCACCGTTAGTTTCCACTTTTCCGCCATAAATCCGCACGCGGTATGTAAACTGCGAAGGATCCTGCCCGGCAGGCAGAGGGGGAATGTGGAACTTCACCAGCGACAGCGTTTCGCTGTTTTTCGTGCGCCCCCCGTTCTGCCAGTTATCCTGCACCAGTAAAACCTGCGGTTCGGGCTGGGAGAGGTCTGGCTCCAGGCTGCTGAGCCAGACGTTGGCCTTCGCTCTGGAATAACCATACGGGACGGTGGTGCCACAATCTAACCCGCGGTTCATGCACAGGTCCGTCATAAAGCGCGCGGCGTCTTCCGTCCAGCCGTTCATGAAATCTGCATGCGCCGTATACAGGCTACCCCACCGCTCTTCTCGCTCATCGCCGTGCATGATGGGGTCCATGGAGAGCTGCACTTTGCTGGTATCAAGCGAGCTAATCGTCGGGAGTACGTAAGCAATGTTCATGTTCACGGTGGGAATTTTCACCGGGAAGGTGGACGGGCACTGCCCCTTGACGTCGTAGGTGGCGTTAATCAGACCATGGGCAGGCTTCAGGTTCACTCCATCCCAGCAGTTAGGAAACTGAATGCCGATATTAAACTGCACGGCATCGTTCGCCTTGTGCAAGCCGCAGACCTCACCGGTTTTGGTGGTGTAACCCTTGCCGTTGGCACATAAAAAGGTGATATGTGGATTCGGCGCACTACCGTGATGGTCGCCCGCCAGCAGCGACAGCCCCGCCGGGAAAGGGTGTAGCGGCCAGGCGTCCACGTTCGATGCCTGATAATAGGTTTTTTGATACGCCGGTTTGACGACCGTGCCGTCAGGCAGGCGAAGCGAAGGTGCCCAGTAGGCAGAGCTGTCGGCTTTGTTATCGCAGGTGGTCTTTTCATCCCGGCGCAGGGATTCACGGCTGGAGTCAGCATCCGTTTGCACGTTGCCGAAGAAGTCGTGCAGCATGGCCTCGTTGGGCATGCCGTACATCATAATGGCGTCATCGCCAAGGGTATGGGAATAGCCGCAAACAACATGCGCCTGCGGTGCGGCGTGTGCCGCATGAATTGTGAAAAGTAGCGCAGGGACAGAAAGCGCGCGTGTTAACGTGGTCCGTTTCATCATTTTCTCCATGACTGAAAGGACACATTGGTAACAAAAGCGGGCTAATTAACCGAATGATTCAGAGCGTACTTTTCCGTCTTTTGAGGCTTTACAGACGTCACGCACACCTCATTCCAGTACGTTTCGCGCGTGCGGCGCAGTTCAGCGTGGCGTTTTATCATGGAACCACTCCGGGTCAATGTTGGCAACGTCTACGCCATACAGGCTGGCGACAGGCAGTATCGACTCAAGAACACGTTGCGCGCTGTTCTCCGCATTCGCTGGTCGGGTCGCAAAAAACCGCCGTAACGTGCTGATCCATTTTTTCATCGTCTTACCCTCTCTCGCCGTATCTGCCTTCAGTTAAGCACCCCACTCCCGTGCAGGGGAAATACCAAAATCCACTGTCGATGTGCAGGATCTGCAAATAGCGCCCCGTCATTTTCACGCTTCATTAACACCTTGTTCACTAATGCTTTTTTGCTCATAGCAAAGAACGATTTCTTATTTGGCGATAGCTTTCCCTTATGGGAGCGTAACGGGGTAAAACAAAAACAACGGGATGGCGTATGACTATGGCAGCAAAAATGAAAGGGTTTAAAAAACGGACGCTGGCTCTGGGCGTAGTGGCAGCCTGGGGCCTGTTTTCAGCGCAGGCGCAGGCCGATCAGCTGGCGGATATCAAGGCAGCAGGGGTGGTGAAAGTCGCCACGTTTGATGCCAACCCGCCGTTTGGCTCGATTGATGCCAAAACGCATGAGATCGTGGGTTACGACGTGGACTTCGCCAAAGCGCTGGCAACATCGCTCGGCGTGAAGCTTGAGCTGGTTGCCACCAATCCGGCCAACCGCATTCCGCTGCTGCAGTCCGGTAAGGCGGACCTGATTGTGGCGGATATCACCATCACGCCGGAACGCGCACAGGTCATTGATTTCTCGACGCCTTACTTCGTCACTGGCCAGCAGTTCCTGGTTCCGGCGAAATCCCCGGACAAGCTCGATGACTACAGCCGGGCGCGTATTGGCGCGGTCAAAGGCACGACGGGCGAGCAGGCGCTGCACCAGCGCTTCCCGCAGTCCCGCGTCCTCTCTTATGACGATATTCCGCTGGCGCTGACCGCGCTGCGCAACGGCAACGTACAGGCCATCACTCAGGACAGCACCATTCTGGCCGGTCTGCTGGCGCAGGCGCCGGATAAAGCCAACTTCAAAATCCTGCCCGACCTGCTGAGCAAAGAAGAGATTGGCGTCGGGGTGAAAAAAGGTGAAACGGCGCTGCTGAAAGCCGTCAACGATGAGCTGGTCAATCTCGAGAAGACTGGTCAGGCGGCTAAAATCTACGACGTCTGGTTTGGTCCTGGCACCCCTGCTCCACAGCCCCGCGCCTTTAAAATAGAAGCCAGATAATGATGCTCTCAGGTTTATTTTCCCACTCCGCGGCCGGTGCCGCGGATTTTTCACATCTGGAACAGGCCAGCGTCGAGTTTCGCCACGTGGACAAACGCTACGGTGACCATCAGGTTTTAAACGACATTAACCTCACTATCACGCCCGGTGAAGTGGTTGCCATCCTCGGCCCGTCGGGTTCCGGTAAATCCACCCTGATTCGTCTTATCAACCAGCTTGAACCCCTGAGCGGCGGGGAGATCCTGGTCGACAACAAGCCAACCGGCAGCCTCACCGGTAGCGGACTGCGCCAGCTGCGAAGCCGCGTGGGGTTTGTGTTTCAGCAGTTCAATCTTTATGCCCACCTCACCGCCAGCCAGAACATCACCCTGGCGCTTGAGCACGTCCACGGCTGGAAGCCGCTGCCCGCTCAGGCGCGCGCGCTGGCCCTGCTGGAGAAAGTCGGGATGCTGGAAAAAGCCCACCATTACCCGGCTGAGCTTTCCGGTGGACAGCAGCAGCGGGTGGCGATTGCCCGCGCCCTGGCCTCGTCACCGCAAATCATTCTCTTTGACGAGCCGACGTCGGCACTCGATCCCGAGATGATTGGTGAAGTGCTGTTTGTGATGAAAGCCCTCGCCCACAGCGGGATCACGATGATCGTGGTGACCCACGAGATGCAGTTTGCCCGGGAAATCGCCGACCGGATTGTCTTTATCGACGGCGGGCACATTCTGGAAACCGCGCCGCCAGCGCAGTTTTTCAGCCAGCCAGCGCATCCGCGCGCGCAGCGTTTCCTGCAAAAGGTGCTGGATCCGCTGCATCAGGAGCATCTGTAATGCCCGCGCTCGACTGGCAGGGGGTACTGACCGGACAGCCTCTGCAGTGGATACTTTCCGGATTTCTCACCACCCTGTGGGTGACGCTGGCGGGGATCGCGCTGGCCAGCCTGCTCGCACTGCTCTTTATGCTCCTGCGCCTGTCCGGTGGGCGCGTCGGGAAAGCGATCGTCAGCGGCTGGGTATCGCTGTTTCGCAATACCCCGCTGCTGGTGCAGCTGCTGTTCTGGTATTTTGCCGCCTGGAACGGCCTGCCGCAGGCGTTTCGCGACGCGGTCAACGCCGATCACAGCTGGTCCATTCTGCCCGGCGACGTCTGGTGGTTTACGCCCGAATTTTTATGCTCTGCCTGGGGGCTGGGCGTATTTACCTCGGCGTTTTTAATCGAAGAAGTGGAATCAGGCTTGCGGTCTGTGCCAGCCGGGCAACGGGAGGCGGCGCTCGCCCAGGGTTTCTCTACGTGGCGCGTGTTTCGCTACATCCTGCTGCCGCAGGGGCTGGCTAACGCCTGGCAGCCCGTTGTGGGCCAGTATCTCAACCTGATGAAGCTCTCCTCGCTCGCCAGCGGGATTGGCTTCGCCGAACTCACCTACCAGGTCAGGCAGATCGAAAGCTATAACGCGCACGCGCTGGAGGCATTTACCCTCGGTACCGCACTCTATCTCCTGACCGGTCTGGTCATGGGAATGGTGCTGGTTCGCCTTGGGCCGCAGGCGAAACGTAAACGTCCGATCGTCGCTACCGCAGGGAGTGAAAAACATGATTGCCGGACTTAATGTCATCACCGATAACCTCGATTATCTGCTGTGGGGACGCGCGGCAGCCGGTGAACCGGGGGGCGTGTTGCTCTCGCTGATGATGGCGACTGGAGCAGCCGTTATCGCCCTGCCCGCGGGGATTGCGCTCGCGTGCCTGGCCTGGCGCTTTACCGGGCTCGTGCGCAAAGCCCTCTTTTTATGGGCAGAGCTGATTCGCGGGATCCCGCTCATCTTCGTGATTTTCTGGATGTGGTATCTCCTGCCGCTCATCACCGGGGGCGATCTGCCGGGAGCGCTGACCGTCACGCTGGCGCTGGCCTGGTTTACGGCGGCCACCGTGATGCACTCGGTGCTGGCCGGGCTGAGCGCGCTGCCGACCGGGCAGTTCGAAGCCGCGCTGTCACAGGGATTCAGCACGCAGCAAACCCTGTGGCGCGTGCTGCTGCCGCAGGCGCTGAGGAATATTCTGCCGTCGCTGGTGGGGATTTTTATCAGCCTGCTGAAGGATACGTCGCTGGCGTTTATCGTGAACGTCCCGGAGCTGACCACGGTGGCGGGACAGGTCAACAACCGGGTGCAAATCTACCCGGCGGCCATATTTATCTTTACGGGCGTGGTCTATTACCTGCTCTGCTGCTCGCTTGAGCAGCTTGCGAAGCGCTGGCGCCTTACCCGGCCAGCGCTTTAACCACCGTTTCCATCGCTTCGGTTGTCAATTCACTGCGTTTCACGCGCTGGTTCGCCAGCGCGGTACGCAGAACACCGGCAATGACAATATGCTTTGGCTCCTGCCCTAAATCACGCATCTCGAGCACCACTTTTCCGACCACCCGGCACATCTCCTGGTACAGCGCTTCATCTTTGGTCACGTTACCCATCGTCATCACTCCATTGCCTGTTAAACGTTGAGCTTAAATGATTCTCCTGCCGGATACAAAAAAGAAGCCCGGCGAGTCTCTCGCCGGGCTTCATCTGTAAAATCAGTCAATTAGTTGTTTACTGGAATGACCGCGCCTTTGTACTTGGTGCGGATCCAGTCCTGAATCTCTTTCGAGTGCAGCACGTTCACCAGCGCGACGATGTCTTTCTTCTTCTCGTCACCGCGATGCACGGTAATGATGTTAGCGTACGGGTTGTTTTCACCGCTCTCAACCGCAATCGGGTCGTGAACCGGATCCAGACCCGCGTCAATCGCGTAGTTGGCGTTAATCACCACCGCGTCGCCTTCGTTATTGTTGTACATCTGCGGCAGCAGAGACGCTTCCACGTTAGGCGTAAACTTCAGTTTTTTCGGGTTCTCGACGATATCGCTGATGCGCGCGGTGACTTTATCGATGCCCGGCTTCAGCTTGATCACGCCCTCTTTCTCGAAGATGGAAAGAATACGCCCCTCTTCAGAAACCGCGTCACGCATGATGATCTTGCCACCTTCCGGCAGGTCTTTCAGCGACTTGTATTTTTTGGAGTAGATGCCGATTGGCTCAATGTGGATCGCGCCCGCACTGACAAAATCGTAGTCTTTATCGCCCGCATGATCTTTCAGCACGCTGTTCAGGTAAGGAATGTGCTGGAAATAGTTCGCGTCGATGTCATGACCCGCCAGCGCGGTGTTCGGCAGAATGTAGTCCTGGAACGGTTTAATCTCCAGGTCGATCCCCTGCTTCGCCAGAATCGGCTTTGCCTGCTCCAGAATTTCCGCATGCGGCGTGTTGGACGCGCCCACGGTCAGGGTGTCGGCCCAGGAGGCAAAGCTCAGGGCGCTCAGGGTTGCAGCGGCGATCAGTGTCAGTGTCTTTTTCATGATGTGGTTCCTGTGTGTTGTTGTTACCCTAAATAGTTCGAGTCACAGGAAGGCGGCAAGTGAGTGAATCCCCAGGAGCTTACATACAGTAAGTGACTGGGGTGAACGAATGCAGCCAACGCGCCTGAGGCTCGAAATATGACGGGTATTAGCGTTTATCTAACAGTGAAGTAATGACATCGCCGCAGAACTGGATAATGAAAACGATGATCAGAATGGTCACCGTTGCCACCAGCGTGACGTCACCATGGTTGCGCTGGAATCCTTCCAGATAAGCCAGATTTCCCAAACCACCGGCGCCAATCACCCCCGCCATTGCGCTGTAGCTCACCAGCGCAATCAGCGTTACCGTAATACCCGATACCAGTGCAGGTGATGATTCCGGCAATAAAACCCGAAACACGAGCGTGCTCAGTCGTGCGCCCATCGAGCGCGTCGCTTCAATCACGCCTTTATCCACTTCACGCAGGGCGATCTCCACCAGGCGTGCGTAGAACGGTGCGGCACCCACAATCAGGGCCGGCAGCGCCGCGTTGGCACCAAGAATGGTGCCGACAACGGTCTTGGTGAACGGGATCAGCAGCACAATCAAAATGATGAACGGAATCGAGCGGAACACGTTCACCACAATCGAAATGACGCTATACACCGTGCGGTTGTGGAACAATCCGCCGCGCGCGGTTAAAAACAGCGCCAGACCCAGCACGATGCCTAATACAAAGGTCGCCACGCCGGACAGCGCAGTCATGTACAGCGTCTCCAGCGTCGCCGCCCAGAGCTGATCCCACTTAAGATGCGGAAAGAGATTCTCAGCCATGTTTAATCACCTCGCCTTCAATATCGCTGTGCTGCAGGTCGGCGAGGATATTGTTCAGTTGTTCATCAGATGCCACGACGTGCACCCAGAGCTGACCAAACACGCCGTGAGCGGTTTGGGTCATTTTTCCGTGCAGAATGTTAAACGGCAGGCCGTAGCGCAGCGTCAGTTCGCCCACAATCGGTTTGTGCGTGCTGTGCCCGGTAAAGGTCAGCCTGATGACCGTCCCTTCCAGTTCGTTTGCCAGTTCGGGATTGAAGGTTTCTTCTTCAGCGTACTGGCTCACCTGACGGACAAACTGCTGCGTAATCGGCTGCTGCGGATGGGTAAAGACGCTCAGCACGTCTCCCTCTTCCACCACTTTACCGTTCTCCATCACCGCCACGCGGTCGCAGATTTTGCGCACCACGTGCATCTCGTGCGTGATCAGCACGATGGTCAGCCTGAAACGACGGTTAATATCCAGCAGCAGATCGAGGATCTGATCGGTGGTCTGCGGGTCAAGCGCGGAGGTAGCTTCATCGCAGAGCAGCACATCCGGGCGATTAGCCAGCGCACGCGCAATGCCCACGCGCTGCTTTTGCCCACCGCTCAGCTGTGACGGATAAGCATGCTCGCGACCTTTCAGGCCAACGAGTTCAATAAGCTCGGCCACGCGGGCCTTAATGTCGGCTTTCGGTACGCCGGCAATTTGCATCGAGAACGCAATATTCTCGCTGACCGTGCGCGACCACAGCAGGTTGAAGTGCTGAAACACCATGCTGATCTTCAGACGCGCCTGGCGCAGGGCTTCACCTTTTGCGGCAGAAATGTTCTGCCCGTTGATGGTTACGCTGCCGCTGCTCGGTTTTTCCAGACCATTCAGCAGGCGAATAAGCGTACTTTTACCTGCGCCGCTGTAACCGATGATCCCGTATATCTGTCCCTGTGCTATCGTCAAATTGACATTATCAACGGCCGTGAGCGCCACCTTTCCGTTGTCAAAAACCTTCGAAATATTGCTGAGAACTATCATTCTTATTCGTTATCCGTGCCGCCCGCGGCGGTTTAGCAGTATGGATGTCCAAACGATAGTAAACAGGCGTTATCAGCTTTTAAATGAACAAAAAAGAATGTGTTATAACTTTCCGAAATAAACAGCGGATTTACCGGGTGGGAAGCATTTAGACCAATTTCAGCAATGATTATCTGCCGGATGCATATCTGCTGGCTGACACCCTGCAAAAACGCTCATTTTTGCAGCATTTTATGCGGATATAGCCATCCTCACATCCAGACAACTTTACGTCTTGCTGTCCTGACATCCAAAAACATCATTTATATTCCTTTCTGTTCTAAAAAGCAGTGAATGGTTCTTTCTTGAGAAAATTTCACCGCCCTATCATCCCGTCATGACATCCAGAAAGGAAAACATCATGACGATTTATCACTCCGTCACCGAACTGATTGGTCGTACCCCGCTGATCCAGCTGCATAAGCTTGATACCGGTCCCTGCTCGCTCTTTCTGAAGCTGGAAAACCAGAATCCGGGCGGGTCGATTAAGGATCGCGTTGCGCTGTCGATGATTAACGAAGCGGAACGTACCGGCCAGCTGCAGCCTGGCGGCACGATAATTGAGGCCACGGCGGGCAATACCGGTCTCGGCCTGGCCCTGATCGCCGCCCAGAAAGGCTACTCGCTGATCCTGGTAGTGCCGGACAAAATGAGCCGCGAGAAGATTTTCCACCTGCGCGCGCTGGGTGCCCAGGTGGTGCTGACCCGCTCCGACGTTAACAAAGGCCATCCTGCCTATTACCAGGATTATGCCCAGCGTCTGGCTAACGAACTGCCGGGCGCGTTTTACATCGACCAGTTCAACAACGAAGCCAACCCGCTGGCGCACCGCACCACCACGGCGCCGGAACTGTATGAACAGCTTGACGGCAGGATCGACGCCATCGTCGTGGGCGTCGGCTCAGGCGGCACGCTGGGCGGCCTGCAGGCGTGGTTCGCCGAGCACTCTCCGCACACGGAATTTGTCCTGGCTGACCCGGCCGGATCCGTTCTCGCCGACCAGGTGGAAACCGGACGCTACCACGACGCGGGCTCCTGGCTGGTTGAGGGAATTGGCGAAGACTTTATTCCTCCGCTGGCCCACATTGAAGGGGTGAATCGCGCCTGGCGCATCACCGACCGCGAAGCGTTCACCACCGCGCGCGAGCTGCTGAAAACGGAAGGCATTCTGGCGGGCTCCTCCAGCGGCACGCTGCTGGCCGCCGCGCTGAAGTATTGCCAGGCGCAGGCCACGCCGAAGCGCGTGGTGACCTTCGCCTGCGACAGCGGCAATAAATATCTCTCGAAGATGTTTAACGACGACTGGATGCGACAGCAGGGGCTGATCACACGTCCTCAGGCCGGCGATCTCTCTGACTACATCGCCCTGCGCCACGACGAAGGTGCCACCGTCACCGCCGCCCCGGACGACACGCTTTCCACCGTCCTGGCGCGCATGCGTCTGTATGACATCTCCCAGCTGCCGGTGCTGGAGAACGGCAAGGTGGTGGGCATTATCGACGAGTGGGATCTCCTGCGGCATATCGGCGGCGACGGCGATCGCTTCGCGCTGCCGGTGACGGCAGCCATGACGCGTCAGGTCGAGTTCCTTGACAAGCACGCGCCGGAAAGCGCCCTGCACGCCATCTTCGACCGCGGCCTGGTGGCCGTCATTAATGACAACGACCGTTTTCTCGGTCTGATTACGCGCAGCGACGTTCTGACCGCCTGGCGCAACCGTCTACAGCAATAAAGGAATCAATGATGAAAAATCTGGCCACCCTCAGCGTTCACAGCGGCGAATTTAACGACCAGCACGGCGCCGTTATGCCGCCAATTTACGCCACCTCGACGTTTGCGCAACCCGCGCCCGGGGAGCATACCGGCTACGAGTACTCCCGCAGCGGCAACCCCACCCGCCATGCGCTGGAAACCGCCATCGCCGAACTGGAAGGCGGCACGCGCGGCTACGCCTTCGCTTCCGGTCTGGCGGCCATCTCCACGGTGCTCGAACTGCTGGATAAAGACAGCCATATTGTCGCCATTGATGACGTATACGGCGGGACGTACCGCCTGATTGAAAACGTGCGCAAGCGCAGCACCGGGCTGCAGGTCAGCTGGGTCAAACCGGACGACCTGGCCGGGCTCGAGGCCGCCATTCGCCCGGAAACGCGTATGGTCTGGGTCGAAACGCCAACCAACCCGCTGCTGAAGCTGGCGGATCTGGCGGCGATTGCGGCGATCGCCCGTCGTCATAACGTCATCAGCGTGGCGGATAACACCTTCGCGTCGCCGGTGATCCACCGTCCGCTGGAGTCCGGGTTCGATATCGTAGTTCACTCGGCCACTAAATACCTTAACGGCCACTCTGACGTCGTCGCCGGGCTGGCGGTGGTGGGCGATAACAAGGCGCTGGCGGACAAGCTCGGCTATCTGCAGAACGCGGTGGGCGGCGTTCTGGATCCGTTCAGCAGCTTCCTGACGCTGCGCGGTATTCGCACGCTCGCGCTGAGGGTCGAAAAGCACAGCACCAACGCGCTGGCGATTGCGCAATGGCTGGAGCAGCATCCGCTGGTCGAAAACGTGTACTATCCAGGAGTGGAATCGCATCCGCAGTATCAGCTTGCCCGCACGCAGATGGCGCTGCCCGGTGGCATGATTTCCGTCGTGGTAAAAGGCGATGCGCAACGCGCCACCGAGGTGATTCGTAACCTGAAGTTGTTCACCCTTGCGGAAAGCCTGGGCGGCGTGGAAAGTCTGGTGAGCCAGCCTTACAGCATGACCCACGCCTCGATTCCGCTGGAGCAACGCCTCGCAAACGGCATTGTGCCGCAGCTGATCCGCCTGTCGGTGGGGATTGAAGATCCTAAAGACCTGATTGCCGACCTCAGCCAGGCGCTGCAAAAATAAGCAAAGTGCGGCAGGTCCCTCACCTGCCGCGATAAGTTGTCATCATGGCTTAACGCCTTGATAACAATATTATGTGAAACGGCACAGATTATTTCTGAAACACCGTTTCCATTTTCCTTTTATCTTAAAATCAGCGTATAATGCGCGCCTAATCCCTGGTGAATGGTTTCAGCGCTTGGAATACAAAAAACAACGTACAACTTCTCCTCTCCTTCGTTGGGCTGTCACTCAGGCACACTTTCTTCTGCACGCTCATTTGATGTCTCCTATCCTTAGTGCGTGTCATATACTCTTTTGCAACACAGGTTTGACTCCGCGGCGGTGCGCCCCCGGAGCGAGATTTCCATATCCTTCCCAACTTAAAGACTAAGACTGTCATGAAAAAGACGAAAATTGTTTGTACTATCGGCCCGAAAACCGAATCTGAAGAGATGCTGAGCAAAATGCTGGATGCCGGCATGAACGTGATGCGTCTGAACTTCTCCCACGGCGACTACGCAGAACACGGCCAGCGCATCCAGAACTTGCGCAACGTGATGAGCAAGACCGGTAAAAAAGCGGCCATCCTGCTGGATACCAAAGGTCCAGAAATCCGTACCATCAAGCTGGAAGGCGGTAACGACGTCTCTCTGAAAGCGGGCCAGACCTTCACCTTCACCACCGACAAATCCGTTATCGGCAACAGCGAAATCGTTGCAGTGACCTACGAAGGCTTCACCAGCGATCTGTCCGTTGGTAACACCGTGCTGGTCGACGATGGCCTGATCGGTATGGAAGTCACCGCTATCGAAGGCAACAAAGTTATCTGTAAAGTGCTGAACAACGGCGACCTGGGCGAAAACAAAGGCGTTAACCTGCCGGGCGTCTCCATCGCGCTGCCAGCCCTGGCTGAAAAAGACAAACAGGACCTGATCTTCGGCTGCGAGCAAGGCGTTGACTTCGTCGCGGCCTCCTTCATCCGTAAGCGTTCCGACGTGGTTGAAATCCGTGAGCACCTGAAAGCACACGGCGGCGAGAAGATCCAGATCATCTCCAAAATCGAAAACCAGGAAGGCCTGAACAACTTCGACGAAATCCTCGAAGCGTCTGACGGCATCATGGTTGCACGTGGCGACCTGGGCGTTGAAATCCCGGTTGAAGAAGTGATCTTCGCGCAGAAGATGATGATCGAGAAGTGTGTGCGCGCGCGTAAAGTGGTTATCACCGCCACGCAGATGCTGGACTCCATGATCAAAAACCCACGCCCAACCCGCGCTGAAGCAGGCGACGTGGCAAACGCCATCCTCGACGGTACTGATGCGGTTATGCTGTCCGGTGAATCCGCGAAAGGTAAATACCCGCTGGAAGCGGTCGGCATCATGGCGACCATCTGTGAACGTACTGACCGCGTGATGACCAGCCGTCTGGACTTCAACAACGACAGCCGCAAGCTGCGTATCACCGAAGCAGTATGCCGCGGTGCGGTAGAAACTGCTGAGAAACTGGAAGCACCACTGATTGTGGTTGCTACTCAGGGCGGTAAATCTGCGCGCGCCGTGCGTAAATACTTCCCGGATGCGACCATCCTGGCCCTGACCACCAACGAAACCACCGCTCGTCAGCTGGTGCTGAGCAAAGGCGTCGTTGCGCACCTGGTTAAAGAGATCGCCTCTACTGACGATTTCTACATTCAGGGTAAAGCACTGGCTCTGGAAAGCGGTCTGGCACAGAAAGGCGACGTTGTGGTAATGGTTTCTGGCGCCCTGGTACCAAGCGGCACCACCAATACCGCATCTGTTCACGTGCTGTAATAATTCCCGAACGAATTAATTTGGATAAAAAGCGCCCATTGGGCGCTTTTTTTATTCCCGGCATTAGCCAAACGCATTCAAAATGCAAATCGGGTTTTTCTATTTAATTGCGAATTATCTAAGATGAATCCGATGATAAATGCCTTTTTTTCCTTAGATTTTTGCCCGAAAAGGGCTGATTCGGTGCTTCTTTGAGCGAACGATCAAAAATAGGTGTATTCCCATCAAAAAAATATTCTCAACCCAAAAAACTTTGTGTAATACTTGTAACGCTACATGGAGATTAACTCAATCTAGAGGGTATTAATAATGAATCGTACTAAACTGGTACTGGGCGCGGTAATCCTGGGTTCTACTCTGCTGGCTGGTTGCTCCAGCAACGCTAAAATCGATCAGCTGTCTTCTGACGTTCAGACTCTGAACGCTAAAGTTGACCAGCTGAGCAACGACGTGAACGCAATGCGTTCCGACGTTCAGGCTGCTAAAGACGACGCAGCTCGCGCTAACCAGCGTCTGGACAACCAGGCTACTAAATACCGTAAGTAATAGTACCTGTTAATAAAATGGCGCACATTGTGCGCCATTTTTTTTGCCTGCGTCAAACGCCTATTGCGTCACCCTCTCCCCTTCATCTTCCGCTACCGCAGCAGATACCCGGTTGTTCTGCACCGACAGCACGCTATTGCTGGCTGACGGGCCGCTACCGGACGACACGATAACCGGTATCCCGGCACGACGGGACAGGGCTTTATCAATCAGCGCCTTATCGCTTCCTGCCTGAGATACGAAGGTCGCAAAGTCGGCGGAATGGGTAATTGGCGAGACCTGCGGATTTTCCCCTTCTACCTGCGCCAGCGGACGGTGGACTTCAATATAGCGTTTACCATCCGGCTCAACGGAGAACTTCACGGGTTCATTGATAATCTGCACCCGGGTGCCCACCCGCACCTGTTCGAACAGCGCCTTAATATCCGGGGCGTTCATCCGCATACAGCCAGAGCTGACCCGCAGGCCAACGCTGTCCGGCGCGCTGGTGCCATGAATGAGATATTCCCCATTCCCCACGCCTAAACGCAGCGCGAAGCGTCCTAGCGGGTTATTTGGCCCGGCAGGGACCACCGGAGGCAGTTTAATGCCCTGCTCCAGAGAACGTGCTCGTATGCCCGGCGTGGGCGTCCAGGTGGGATTCGGGATCTTCTGGCTCACCCGCGTGGTCGTCACCGGCGTTTCCAGCCCCAGCTGACCAATGCCCAGAGGATAAACCTGAACAATATTTTGCCCCGGCGGGAAGTAGTAGAGCCGAAGCTCAGCAAGATTCACCACAATCCCCTCGCGGGGCGTATCCGGCAACAGCATTTGCGACGGAATGGTTATCACGGTGCCCGGCGCAGGGTTTACCGGCGCAATGGTATTGTTGGTTTCCAGGAGCACCTGCGCCGCCGTATTAAACCGGCGGGCGATGGTCTGCAGCTTATTATCCCCTTCCTGTATCGTGTAGGTTTGATTTTGCCCAATCAGACGACTGCCTGCGGGCGGCAACGGATAGTCCATCGCGCGGGCCGAATGAAGGGCGCCGAGCGAACTGAGGAGTAATAGAGTAATGAGAGACGCGCGCTTCATGCTGAGATTCCTTATTCACTGACAGAACGCCAGAAAGCTGAAAAACCAGCGAGGCGGGAACCACCTCGCGAAACAGAATGAATGCTGTTCTGTAAGTCTAGCTAAGGATTGCAGCTTTGGCGCGAATGGCGCGAATCATCGCTTCCAGTCCCTGTGAACGGGACGGGGTGAGGTGTTGGGTTAAGGCCATTTTTTCAAACCACGGACGAACATCGAACGCGACGATATCCTGCGCCGACATCTGCTGGTAAAGGCTAAAGACGACCGCAATAAGCCCTTTTACAATGGCGGCATCGCTGTCGCCGCGCAATTCGATCGTGCCGTCATCCGACTGCGCCATCACAATCCACACCTGGCTCTGGCAGCCCTGAATACTGTTCTCCGGGCTGTGCGCCTCTTCACCGAGCGGCGGCAAACGCTGTCCCAGCTCGATGATATAGAGATACTTCTCTTCCCAGTTTGCGCAACGCGAGAAGTTGCGCAGTAATTTATCTTTGTCCGGCAGCTCTGCCATCTTTTGCCTCTCCGTTAGCCCAGCAGCTGGTGAATGCGCTTGAGCCCCGCCACCAGCCTGTCGACCTCTTCCGTCGTGTTGTACATCACCAGCGATGCGCGGCACATTGCCGGTACCTGGTAAAACGCCATCAGCGGCATGGCGCAGTGGTGCCCGGTGCGGACCGCCACGCCGTAGTTATCGAGGAAACTGCCCACGTCATAGGCATGGTGTTTCCCAAGATTAAACGCGATTACCCCTTGCCGATCGGCAGGCCCGTAGAGGGCCAAATCCGGCACGCTGGCAAGCTCTGCAAGCGCGTAGTGCATCAGCAGCTGTTCATACTCCTGAATGGCATCAAGACCGATGGCAGAGACGTAAGAGACCGCCGCCCCCAGCCCGATAATGCCCCCGGTGTTGGGCGTGCCCGCCTCAAAACGCCACGGGGCGCGCGCGTAGGTTGTGCCTTCCGTCAGGCTGACGGTGGCGATCATCGACCCGCCCCCTTCCCACGGCGGCATCGCCTGCAGGATCTCTTCTTTCACATACAGCACGCCAATCCCGGTCGGCCCGTAGAGCTTGTGGCCTGAAAAGACGTAGAAATCACACTCCAGCGCCTGGACGTCAACCGCGTGGTGCATCACCGCCTGCGCGCCGTCAATCAGGACCTTTGCGCCCGCCTGATGGGCCTTCTCGACGATCTCTGCCACCGGGTTTTCGGTCCCCAGCACGTTGGAGACCTGGGTAACCGCCACCAGCCGCGTGCGGTCGTCCAGCAAGAGGTCAAGCTGCTCAAGCTGAAGCGTCCCGTCAGCGTTTAGCGAGATCACTCGCAGCTGGGCGCCCACGCGCTCGCAGAGCATCTGCCACGGCACGATATTGGCGTGGTGCTCCATCTGGGTGATGATGATGTTATCCCCCGCGTGGACCTGCGCGTTGCCCCAGCTGTTAGCAACAAGGTTGATCCCTTCGGTGGTCCCGCGAACAAAAACCAGTTCTTCCGGCGAGCGGGCGTTAAGGAAGGCAGCAAGCTGCGTACGCACGTTTTCCATCCGCTGGGTCGCCTCGGCGCTCAGGGTATGGATACCGCGATGCACGGCGGCATAGCCGTGGCGATAAAACTCGGCTTCGGCATCCACCACCTGATTCGGCTTCTGCGCGCTGGCCGCGCTGTCCAGGTAGGCCAGCGGCAGACCGTTTACTTCACGGGTCAGAACCGGGAAATCTGCCCGTACTTTTTCGACGGGAAAACTCATGCTTCGCCTCCAGGCAGGCGCTGACCGATCCGATCCAGCACCTGCAGTTTTAACTGACCATCGTGCAGCGCTTCCGTCAGTTCGGCGGCAAACGCGTAGATAATCATTTTCTGCGCCGCCTGCTGGTCGATGCCGCGCGAGCGCAGGTAGAACATCTGCTCGTCGTCGATTCGCCCGACCGTCGCACCGTGGCTGCATTTCACGTCGTCGGCGTAGATCTCCAGCTGCGGCTTGGTGTCCACCTCCGCCAGGCGACCTAACAGCAGATTGTTGTTGGTCATCTGCCCGTCGGTTTTAATGGCGTGCTGCGCCACGTTAATCAGGCCGTTAAACACCGCACGCCCTTTATCACTGACGATGGTTTTATGCAGCTGGCGGCTGTTGCAGTAGCCTTTGTTGTGCTCCAGCCACGTGCGCGTGTCACACACTTCTGATTTAACCGGCATCGCCAGGCTGTTGATGCGCAGCGTGGTGTTTTCACCGTTAAGCTGCGTGCTGGTGTTGTGGCGCAGCACCGCCCCGCCGAGCAGGAAGCTGTGGCTGTACGCGGC
Source organism: Enterobacter sp. SST3 (assembly GCF_000286655.1). Taxonomy (NCBI): domain Bacteria; kingdom Pseudomonadati; phylum Pseudomonadota; class Gammaproteobacteria; order Enterobacterales; family Enterobacteriaceae; genus Enterobacter; species Enterobacter sp. SST3. The sequence goes on from NZ_ALNS01000012.1 coordinate 112,329, forward strand.
GGCATCCTGTCCCAGGACAATGTCGTTATGGGCAAAGTGGTGGCTCTGCGCATTCTCAAACGCCAGCTTGATGTGGTGTAGCTGGGCATTCGCCGCCACATTCATCGTCAGTCGCGACCCGGTAAAGTGACGTGTCTCATTGAGGCTGACGTAGTGTTCGATGACCGTGGCCTCCGCGCCCTCCGCCAGCTCAAGATGGTGGCGATAGTGCGCGGTATTGATTTCGGCGCCGTCCAGACCCTGAGTGATGTGCATCAGCAGCAGCGGTTTGGCCGGACGCTGGTTACGCTTCACGCCGATATGCGTCACGCTGCGGGCCAGGCTTTCGGTCAGGTGCAGAAAGACCTCAGGCTGAACCGGGGCGTTCAGGCGCTGGCGATCGTCGTTTATCTCAATCTCAAATCCGCTCTCCTGGAGCGTGTCGCTCAGCTCAGGGCGGAACTGACCGTCGACAAACACCAGGCGCACGGCATCCACGCCCACTGCCAGCGCGTCGCGCTGCGCAGGCGTGAGATCCGCCAGACGGGTAACAAACTCAGCGTTCAGCAAGCCATCGAGCGGGGTGTATTTCCAGTTCTCATGCTTGCGCGTCGGCAGGCCAAGACGCAGCATCTGCTGCAGATGCTGCTGCGCCTGCTCGGAGCGCGTATTACCCTGCGCCTCAAACAGCCGGTGCCACTGCTGGAGCGCATTACTGCTGTTCGGTAAGCCAGCCATAACCCTGCTCCTCCAGTTGTTTAACCAGCGTAAAATCACCGGATTTCACAATGCGCCCCTGGTAAAGCACGTGGACGTAATCCGGCTTGATGTAGTCCAGAATGCGCTGGTAGTGGGTGACGATAATAAACGAGCGCTTGCCGTCGCGCAGGGCGTTCACCCCGTCGGCGACAATCTTCAGGGCGTCGATATCCAGACCGGAGTCGGTCTCATCCAGAATGCACAGCTCGGGCTCCAGCACCGCCATCTGCAAAATGTCGTTACGCTTTTTCTCGCCGCCGGAAAAACCGACGTTCACCGAGCGGGTGAGCAAATCTTCCGGCATTTTCAGCAGCTTGATTTTCTCTTCCATTAAATCCTGGAAGTCGAAGCGGTCGAGCGCCTCCAGCCCCCGGTATTTCCGCACCGCGTTGAGCGCGGTTTGCAGGAAGAACTGGTTGCTGACGCCGGGGATTTCTACCGGATACTGGAAGGCCATAAAGATGCCCTCGCCCGCGCGGTCTTCCGGCGACATCTCCAGCAGATCTTTGCCGTTAAATTCGACCGAGCCGTGGGTCACCTCATAATCTTCGCGTCCCGCCAGCGTCGCAGAAAGCGTACTTTTCCCGGAACCGTTCGGCCCCATGATGGCGTGGACTTCGCCCGGCTTGACGTCAAAATTGAGGCCACGCAGGATGGCTTTATCTTCTACGCTGACCTGTAAATCTTTAATGCTTAACATGTGCTTTCCTTAACCGACGCTGTGTTCAAGACTAATGGCGAGGAGTTTCTGGGCTTCAACGGCAAATTCCAGCGGCAGTTCAGAGAACACGTCCTTACAGAAGCCGTTTACGATCATCGAGATGGCATCCTCTTCGCTGATCCCGCGCTGCAGGCAGTAGAAGAGCTGATCTTCCCCAATCCGTGACGTGGTCGCCTCGTGCTCCAGCTGGGCCGTGTTATTACGGCATTCGACGTATGGGAAGGTATGCGCCCCGCAGTCAGCGCCAATCAGCATCGAGTCACACTGGGTGAAGTTTCGCGCATTGGTCGCCGTCGGCATGATTTTCACCAGCCCGCGATAGCTGTTCTGACTGTGTCCGGCGGAAATCCCTTTCGAGATAATGGTCGATCTGGTGTTTTTACCAATGTGGATCATCTTGGTGCCGGTGTCCGCCTGCTGATGGCCGCTGGTAAGCGCCACCGAGTAAAACTCGCCGATGGAGTTATCCCCGCGCAGGATGCAGCTCGGGTATTTCCAGGTGATGGCCGAGCCGGTTTCGGACTGGGTCCACGACATCTTGCTGTTTTCGCCTTCGCACAGCGCACGCTTGGTCACGAAGTTCAGGATGCCGCCGGTATTGCCGTCGCCCGGGAACCAGTTTTGCACCGTCGAGTATTTCACCTCGGCGTCTTTATGGATGATGACCTCCACCACCGCCGCGTGCAGCTGATAGCTGTCGCGCACAGGTGCGGAACACCCTTCGATGTAGCTGACGTAGCTGCCTTCATCCGCGACCAGAATGGTACGTTCGAACTGGCCGGTTTTTTCGGCATTAATGCGGAAATAGGTGGAAAGCTCCATCGGACAGCGCACGCCTTTCGGCACGTAAATAAAGGTGCCGTCCGAGGCCACCGCCGCGTTAAGCGCCGCAAAGAAGTTGTCGTTAGAGGGCACCACGGTTCCGATGTACTTTTTCACCAGTTCAGGATGATCGTGAATCGCTTCGCCGAAGGAGCAGAAAATGATCCCCTGCTCTGCCAGCTTCTCGCGGTAGGTCGTCGCCACCGAGACGGAGTCAAAAATGGCGTCCACCGCCACCTCTTTTCCTTCGCGCACCGGTACGCCCAGCTGGTTGAAGGCTTCTTCTACCTCTTTGCTGAGGAAACTGTTCTCCGCGCCGGTTTGCTGCACCGCGCCGGGCTGCGAGGCGCAGGTGTCATCACAGCTGCCGCAGGAGGGCGCGGAGTAGTAGCTGTAGTCCTGATAGTTCAGCTTGTCATAATGCGCTTTCAGCCAGTGCGGCTCTTCCATCTCCAGCCAGGCGCGGTAGGCGCTCAGGCGAAACTCCAGCATCCACTCGGGCTCGTTACGTTTCGCCGAGATCGCCCGCACGACATCTTCATTGATGCCTTTTGCCAGCTCATCGGTCTGCAGCTGCGTGAAGAACCCCTCTTTATAGTTGAGGTGCCCGCCGCTCCAGGTATTTACTTCACTCGTTGCTTCAGTATTACGAGACATAGTTCCGCCTATACCCCGAAGCTTTCGCCGCAGCCGCATTCGTTCTGGGCTTTCGGGTTATGAAATTTGAATAACTGGTTTAAGCCTTCGCGGACGTAGTCCACTTCGGTGCCGTCGATAAAGGGCATGGCCTGCAGCGCGACGTACAGTTTTGCGCCGTCGGTCTCAAACACCAGGTCATCTTTCTCGGGTTCGGTGACGGTATCAAGCACGTAACCGAAACCTGCGCAGCCGGTCTGTTTGACACCTAAACGCACGCCGAGGATCTCGGGCTTTTTCGCCACCAGCTCGTGAATATGTGCCGCCGCAGCCGGCGTGAGCGTTAACCCGCGCCAGGCAAAATCGGCAGGATTAAAGGTTTCTGAATGCAGTTCCATAGGTCCACCTCATCTGATAAGCCATCAGGGCATAACACCATGTTAGTGATAACGATTATCACTTCAACCCTCTGTCAGCAGGGGCATTCGGCTAAACCGCCCTTTTTGCCTACTTTTATTAAGCATAGACCCTGTGGCAGGATGCAGGCAGGATGGATTCAATTGTTCAATACATTGATTAATAATGCATTTCGTTGTGGCATTTGGGCAGGAGAGGAGAAACGTAAAATATGCATTGGAAATGCCTATTTTTGAGATAGCTTTTGCGTGGAAAGTGACAAAAATAAAAAAAGGCCCTCAAGGCCTCTTACACTTAATGATGAAATGAGACAGCAAACCCCTGTTCACGCCAGTGGTCGAGCTGTTCCTGCTGTCGAGGCGTTGGCGATTTCCCCGTCCAGACGAAGATTTTTTGCCCCGGGAACAGTTCAGGACGCGGCGAATCAATCGGTTCTGCCAGGACGTCGATGTGCCAGCCCTTCTGCGCTAAGCGCGCGGCTTCGAGCCACAGATGGGTGCGGTCATCGCACTCCCAGCCGATCAGGAGAGCGTCTTTACCGGCTTTCTTACGGGACTCCGCCAGGCTTGCAATCGCGAATTCAATCAGGACTCCGTCTAACAGGCTCGCCATGTGCCGCACGGTATTTTGGTCCTGGTTCATCCGCTGACGGACGGGAGAAATGATATTGTCAATCAGGGAATCTATCGGGTGATCGCGGCGGAACTCGCCAATTTTGGCGCGCAGCTTTGCCGGGCTGGCGTAGCGCAGAACGGTCATCATCTCTTCCTGGAACGAGACCCAGTTGCCCTGAGTCAACACTTCCTTGTTTTCCAGCAGGGCTTTTACTTTCCCGACCGAAACGCCGCTCTTCATCAGGCGTTTGATCTCTTCTATACGCAGGATATCTTCATCGTCAAACTGACGATGGCCCCCTTCGCTGCGCTGCGGCTTCAACAATCCATAACGGCGCTGCCAGGCACGCAGCGTAACGGGGTTGATACCGCATCGTTCGGCCACTTCGCCGATACTGTAATAGGCCATTAACTCCCTCACGCTCAGAACTTCCATACCTAACTGCACCAACCTTATCAGATTGTACACACCATTTGTATAACTAAGACCGCATTTTGAACGGGTGAATGGCTTACGACGCCATTCACCTGTTAATACATTGTTGTATAAAATTTACCGTTCGTACAGTTACGTCTGTCCGATTGTGTACAGCTTTATCACAATTCGAACTTTTTCTCCGGCCAGGCAATGGCTGGAATACCGCCGTGCCGGGGGCTGGCAAAAAGATGCCCCTGGAACTGGGAAATTCCCGCAGATTCCAGCCACATCCACTCTTCTGCCTTCTCTACCCCCACCGCGCAGAACTGGATTTCAAGCGAGGAACAGCATTTGATGATCGCCTGAATGATGGCCTGTCGGGGGCCACTTTTATGCACGTTCGCGACCAGATCGCGATTAATCTTAATTCTGTCAGGCTGGAAGTGGGCCAGCAGCTGCAGCCCGGCAAAACCGGCACCAAAGTGATCGATCGTCACGCTGATACCCGCGCTTTTTAACTGCCTGACCGAATCCGTGAATTCATCAAAACGGGAAATGGCTTCGCTCTCGGTGAACTCCACCACGATTTGCTCAGGTACAAACCCGTTTGCTTCAATCGCGGTGAGCAGAAAATCCACGGCGTTGGGAATGTTAACCAGCGTCATAGGCAGCAGGTTCAGGGATAACGTCTGGTCCTGTAACCCCAGCGCGCTGGCCATAGACAGAGCCACCTGCTTGCTCTGCAAATCAGAGGTGTACACTTCCTCCTGCGAAAGGCTGGCGAAATAGGCCCCCGGCGAGTCGCCGGACGGGGTGCGGAGAAGCGCCTCCCAGGAGACAACCTGCTGCATAAACGGATCGACTATCGGCTGGAACGCGAAGCTGCAATCCGCCCCTTTCGCGACCACCTCAGGCTGTGCGGACAAACGCGTCTCTTCGCGAACGAAATCCCATGTATCCGCAGGCGGCAGTTCAAAATAGTTCGCTTTTTCCGTGGCCTCGACAAAGGTGCGGAAAAACTGCAGAGGGCGATCGTTATAGGCCAGCTGGTAGCGTGTCGTCCCCTTATTAAGTATCTGCTGCAGCACCTCGTCCCGGTCGAAGTGGCGCAAATCAAAAAGCTCCATACCCACGTTGCCAAAACGCCGGACAGGGCCGTGATCGCGCATCAACTCGACTACGTTATGGTGGCGCGGGTCGTTGCAGATCTGCTCATAGATAGCCGACACGTGCTCCACCGGCCCTTCCAGCAGTTGAAAAAAATGTGTGCCGTTAAACAGCAGGATCCCCGTGACATTGGATTGCCGATTTTTACGATTTGCAGCAGCGACCATTGCTTCCAGCGCTTTCACTGGAACGTCCTCGCAGATATGACTGCGGTAAATGATGGTTGTGAGCATGCTATTCCTGGGAGGTTAGGGTTTTGGCCACAAAAGACGTGGGGAATGTTCATTTATAGCACATTAATTGCCTGACAAATAATTTACATCTCAACCATTTACGGCAGTTAATGAGACCGTTTGACTCGGCTGTACAACTTACCAGCACCTGCGCTTTTTGTACAATATATCCTGCACTCACCCCCCATCACAACGCCAACCCAACGTAATGAAAAATAAATGATTTATAAAATATATCGTAAAAAATCTAAAAATCTGTACATTTTAGATGTACAGATTTGGAAATTGTGTATACCTTAAATGTAACGTTACTGATTACAAAATTTTACAGGAGCGAAACATGCAGCAGAAAGGTTACGTCGCAGATTCCGCAGCAGCAATCGCACAGTACTTCGAAAAAGCCGCGCTTCCGACCCAACAGGAAACGCTGGGCCAGGTGGTTGTTGAAATTCTCAGCGACGGGCGAAACCTTAATCGCAAATCGCTTTGTACAAAATTGCTCAGCCGCCTCGAAAAGGCCGATGGGCCGGAAGAGGAAGAGCATTACCACATGCTGCTTGGTCTGCTCTTCGAACGGTAAGGATATGAATCGCAGTAACGCAGACCGACTGATAGACCAGCTTATCGGTGAAGCCGTTCTCTCTCTTCTGAAAGAGCGGGGGCCGGTGACAACAGAAGGCTTGCTACAGCGTCTGCGGGTCATGAAAGAACATGAAAAGGATCCCCAGCGGCGGGAGACACTTGCGATGGTGATTGCCGAGATCGGCTCAAACAGCATCGCCTTTACACGTCGCCGAACCGCGCAAGGACGAACAAAAAGAGAGGGATCTCTCAACGATAACCGAGACAATGTAGTGCCGTTATTTGGAAGTGGAAAACCGTCCGATCCCAAAAAAATACATTGACTGCAATTTAACAGCTACGGTGAGAACAAATGAGACAAAATATTCAGCTTCAACCCGAATATCACTCTGCTTTTTTAGACAGTGCGCTGGCGGAGTATTTCCGCCATGCAGGCGATCGTTTTGCTGAAGAGTCCGCTATTTTTTCTACTGCAGTACGCTGTGTTCTGGCCTCCGAAGGTCATCTTTCCAATAAAGCGATCATCCTCTGGCTCATTCAGACGCTGGAATCCACCAACGACGTGGTTCAGGCGGATGTGATTCGTAAGACGCTGGAAATCGTGGTGGGTTACACCATGGACGATCTCTGAGTTCCTGCTCGCCGCGCCCCCTAACGTGTCATCGTCAAAACTGACGATCGGCCTGACGATGACACGCGCCCTCCCCCATAACACCCTGTAATACACGCAAAGCCAACCTGGCACGCTTTCTGCTTATCTCCGCATACGGGACTGGTTTTTCCAGTCAACTTTGCTTCATTTCTTAACAGGTCTGTTATTGATGAAAAAGATCGCCAGCGTCTGCCCGTACTGCGGTGCAGGCTGTAAATTGAACCTTGTCGTTGAAAATAACCGTATCATCCGTGCCGAAGCGGCAGAGGGGGTCACAAACCAGGGCACCTTATGTCTGAAAGGGTTTTACGGCTGGGACTTCCTCAACGACACCCGTCTTCTCACCCCCCGCCTTACCCAGCCCATGATCCGCTACCGCAAAGGCGAAGCCTTCACCCCCGTTACCTGGGAAGAGGCGATCCGCTACACCGCCCACAGGCTCAGCAGCATTAAAGCGCAGCACGGGCCGCGGTCGATCATGACCACCGGCTCCTCTCGCGGCACCGGCAATGAAACCAACTACGTGATGCAAAAGTTTGCCCGCGCGGTGCTGAACACCAACAACGTGGACTGCTGCGCGCGCGTCTGTCATGGCCCGTCCGTGGCGGGTTTACAGGAAACGCTCGGCAACGGCGCGATGAGCAACTCCATTAACGATATTGAAAACTCAAAATGCCTGCTGGTGTTTGGCTATAACTGCGCGGACTCCCACCCTATCGTTGCCCGCCGCGTGCTGAAAGCGCGTGAAAACGGCGCAAAAATTATCGTCTGCGATCCGCGGCGTATTGAAACGGCGCGTATTGCCGACCAACATCTGCAGCTGAAAAACGGCAGCAACATGGCGCTGGTGAACGCCTTTGGCTATGTGCTGCTGGAAGAGGAGCTGTACGATAAAAGCTACGTGGCGCGCTTTACGGAAGGGCTTGAGGCCTACCGGCAAACGGTAAAAGACTATGCGCCTGAGAAGGTCGAACATCTTACCGGCATCCCCGCCCGTGATGTCCGTCAGGCGATGCGCACCTTTGCGGCGGCTCCTTCCGCTACCGTGATGTGGGGAATGGGCGTGACCCAGTTTGGTCAGGCCGTTGATGTGGTCAAAGGGCTTTCCAGCCTGGCGCTGCTGACCGGGAATCTCGGTCGCCCCGCCGTCGGCGTCGGGCCGGTGCGTGGTCAGAACAACGTCCAGGGTGCCTGCGATATGGGCGTCCTGCCGAATATGTTCCCCGGCTATCAGGATGTGACCGACCCGGCGGTCCGGCAGAAGTTCGCCGATGCCTGGGGAATTGATGTCAATAAAATGGACGATCGCGTCGGGACGCGCATTACCGAAGTGCCGCATCTTGCGCTGGAAGGCAAGGTCAAAGCCTATTACATCATGGGAGAAGATCCGCTCCAGACGGAAGCCGATCTCGGCCTGGTGCGCAGCGGTTTTGAGGCGCTCGATTTTGTCGTGGTTCAGGACATCTTTATGACCAAAACGGCAGAGGTGGCGGACGTTCTGCTTCCGGCTACCTCATGGGGTGAACACGGCGGCGTCTTTACCTGTGCCGATCGCGGCTTCCAGCGTTTTGGCAAAGCCATTGAAGCCAGCGGCAACGTGAAGCGCGACTGGGAGATCATCAGCCTGCTCGCCACCGAGATGGGCTACCCGATGCATTATGACTCCAACCAGCAGATCTGGGACGAGATGCGCGAGCTGTGCCCGCTCTTCTACGGCGTGACGTATGAAAAAATGGGCGAGATGGGTCACGTTCAATGGCCGTGCCCGACGCTGGATCATCCCGGTACGCCGTACCTGTACAAAGATAATCAGTTCGATACCCCGAGCGGTAAAGGGCAGCTCTTTGCCGCACCGTGGCGCGCGCCGGCGGAAACTCCGGATGCGGATTTCCCGCTGGTGCTCTGTACGGTCCGCGAGGTCGGCCACTACTCCTGCCGCTCCATGACCGGGAACTGTGCCGCGCTGCAAAGCCTGGCCGACGAGCCGGGCCGGGTGCAAATGAACCCTGCCGATGCGGACAAGCTGGGCATTACCGACGGACAGCTGGTCTGGGTGCGCTCCCGCCGGGGGAAAGTAATTTCCCGCGCCAGCATCAGCGAGCGTATCAACGCCGGGGCCGTTTATATGACCTATCAGTGGTGGATTGGCGCCTGCAACGAGCTAACCCAGGATAACCTCGATCCCATCTCCAAAACCCCGGAAACGAAGTACTGCGCGGTGCAACTGGAGGCGATTGAGGACCAGCGCTGGGCGGAGGACTATGCCGCGTCGGCGTATCAGTCCATGAAGTCGCGGCTGATAAGTGCGGCGAACGTCTGAGGAAAATGCCGGGTGCCGTAACCGCCACCCGGCAATCGCGTACGGTATCATGCAATAACAAGCAACTCGCTTACCCGTCCCAAAGAGAAGCGCTATAATTAGCCAGGTTTTTTTTAAGGCTGTCGGCAACCATGTCCCTTCCAGAAAAGTCTCAACGGGGTTCTCCCCACGCGCAAGCGCTTATTTCACACCTGTTACCTGATTGCACAACGCGACATACCGCCCGCGGCGAGCGGCTGGACCTGCAGGTCAATGGTCAGGGCATGTGCTATTTAATTCTTGAAGGAACCATCGCCGTCTACAGAAGAAGCGATAACATGATGCTGTCTACGGCCCGTAGCCCTGCTGTTTTCGGCCTCGCTAACCTCACTGATATCTATTTTAGTGATTATCTTAAGACCGTCAGCCCGTGCCTGATCGGGACGATCACCACAGAAAGGGTGAATGCCATTATTAAAGAGAAGGCGCTTTGGGGACTGCTCTCTCAACAGCTCATGTATATGTATAGCCGTCTCTATAACAACGTGATGCCGCAGGGCGCGCCGACGGCGTATGAGATGATTCGCCAGCAGTTAATGAAGCTGACGGAGGAAGAGGAGGGTTATCGGCTCAGCGTGACGGCGGAAAAGTATATCAGGGAGAAAACCCACCTCTCCCGCAGCGGCGTGATGCGCATTCTGGCGGATTTGAAAACCGGCGGATTTATCGAAATGGAAGAAGGCAGGCTTATCAAAATCAACAAGCTCCCCGCTAAATACTGAATCTCAGGCACAAAAAAGGCCGCAGTTGCGGCCTTTTCAACATTACTCTCTCAATGGACGTGAACGCCCAACCGCCAGGCAAAATAGATCTCTTCTTTCAGCTCATTCGAAGAGAGCGCCAGCAAATCTGTAAATTCCAGCTCAAGCTGTTTCAGCTTTTTCAGGTACTGCGCCGGGGACAGATTGCTCTTATCGCGACGTAAATATTCAATTGCCAGCTGTGTTGGGGTTATTTCAGTATCCATGATGTCCTCGCTTATGTACAAAACCTGACCAGTATATCACAACCCGCTGGCTAGTTTTTGACCAAAGGCAAAACATCTGAAAACTTTACACGACCGCTGTCGTCAACCTTGAAGAGCAGCACAGGCGATCCTGCTCGTCGAGAATGTCAATCTGCCACACCTGGTGGCGACTACCGGCGTGCAGCGCGCGGCACACGCCGCGCACGCGCCCGCTGCGTACCGAGCGGATATGATTAGCATTCACCTCGAGTCCGACCACCTTCTGTTCCCCTTCGGTACAGAGATACCCCGCCACCGAGCCCAGGGTTTCGGCCAGCACGACGGACGCCCCGCCGTGCAATAAACCAAACGGCTGGTGGGTGCGATGATCGACAGGCATGGTGGCCTCAATGTCATCGTCGCCAATGCGGGTGAACTGGATATCCAGCAGCCCCACCATATTCCCCTCGCCCATGGCGTTCAGCGCCTGCAGCGTCACGGCACGTTTCCAGATCATCCAATTATCTCCAGTAAAGCCTGCAATGGGTGGCGTACGCCGTTACCCTCTACCCGTTTCACCTGGCTGCGGCAGGAGTATCCCGTCGCCAGACAGCGGTTTCGCGGCAAGCGCTGCATCGCCTGATGCCAGGACAGCTCATAAATGCCGAGCGAGTTGGCGTGGTTTTTCACTTCGTGTCCGTACGTGCCGGCCATGCCGCAGCAGCCCACGCTAACGCTCTCCAGCTTCGCGCCGAAGCGGGCAAAGACGGACGCCCACTGCGCGGGGGCGCCAGGCAGCGCGGTGACTTCCGTGCAGTGTCCGAACAGGTACCACGGCTCACCGCTGACGTCCTGAACCGCTTTGTCTTCCAGGGCCGTCGGCAGCCACTCGTGCACCAGCATGACGTGGAAATCACCGCGCTTATCGCCCAGCGTCTGCCTGTATTCATCGCGGTAGCACAGCACCAGCGCCGGGTCGACGCCGACCATCGGTATCCCGAGTTGCGCCACGCGGTTTAAGAAGTCAGATGTTTTCTGCGCGGTCTTCGCAAAGCGCGTCAGGAAGCCTTTAATGTGCTGCGCCTTGCCGTTGGGCGAGAACGGCAGCACAACCGGCTGATAGCCCAGCTTTTCAGACAGGCGGATGAAGTCCGCAACCACCTGGGCATCGTAATAGCTGGTAAACGGATCCTGCACCACCAGCACCACCTTCGCTTTTTGCTCGGGCGTGAGCGCCTCCAGCTGCTCCAGGGTCATGTTCGCCGAACGATGCCCGACGAGCTGGCGCTGCAGAGACGGCACCGACAGCAGCGGCAGATCGACCATGCCGATATGCTTTTCGGAAAGCTTGCGCACCAGCGGCTGGTTGATAAAGAAGTTGAAGGTCTTCGGCGCGCGCGCCATCAGCGGCGCATAGCTCTCTACCGTCGCCACCAGATGGTCGCGCACCGGACGCAGATAGCGCGTGTGGTAAAGCTGCAGGAAGCGCGAGCGGAATTCCGGGACGTCGATTTTAATCGGGCACTGGGTAGAGCAGGCTTTACAGGCCAGACAGCCGGACATCGCCTCTTTCACCTCATGGGAGAAATCATACTCGCCCTTGTTGGCATGCCAGCTGTTGCGGGTGCGCTCAATCAGCGAGCGCAGGCTGGCCCGTTTATCCGGCAGCTCCTGCTCCAGCCTGAGCGGATCGACGCCGCGGTCCGCCAGCAGACGCAGCCACTCGCGCACCAGCGTCGCCCTCCCTTTCGGCGAATGAATGCGGTTGCTGGTGATTTTCATCGACGGGCACATCGGGCTTTTCACGTCAAAGTTAAAGCACAGGCCGTTGCCGTTGCACTCCATCGCGCCGCGCCAGGAGGAGCGCACCGCAATCGGGATCTGTCTGTCGTAGGTGCCGCGCTTGACGGCATCCACCTGCAGCATGGGGGCGTCCACGCCTTCTGGCGGGCAGATTTTACCCGGGTTGAGGCGGTTATGCGGGTCGAAAGCGGCTTTCACCTTGCGCAGCTCCGCATAGAGCTGTTCGCCGAAGAACGCCGGGCTGTATTCTGCGCGGAACCCTTTCCCGTGCTCGCCCCAAAGCAGACCGCCGTATTTAGCGGTTAAGGCCACCACGTCGTCGGAGATCTGCTTCATCAGGATCTCCTGCTGCGGGTCGCACATATCCAGCGCCGGACGCACGTGCAGCACCCCGGCATCGACGTGGCCGAACATGCCGTAGCTCAGGCCGTGGCTATCCAGCAGGGCGCGAAACTCGACGATATAATCCGCCAGATGCTCAGGCGGCACGCAGGTATCTTCGGCAAAAGGAATGGGCTTCGCGGCCCCTTTCGCATTGCCGAGCAGACCCACGGCTTTTTTACGCATCGCATAGATACGCTCAATCCCGGCCAGATCGTTACAGAGTTGCCAGCCGATCACGCCGCCTTCGCCCTGCGAAATCAGCTCATCCAGTCGCTGGCAGAGCGTGGTGACCTGGCTCTCAATCAGCGCCGCGTCGTCGCCAGCAAATTCCACGATGTTAAGACCGAGCATCTCTTTGTCCGGCACGTCGGTAATGAGATCGCTGACGGAGTGCCAGACAATATCTTCCCGGGCCAGGTTGAGCACTTTGGAGTCGACCGTCTCAACCGACAGCGCTTTCGCCTCCACCATAAACGGCGCATTGCGCAGCGCGGAGTCGAAAGAGTCATATTTGACGTTCACCAGACGACGCACCTTCGGCAGGCGGGTGATATCCAGCCGCGCCTCGGTGATAAACGCCAGCGTCCCTTCGGAACCGGTGAGCACGCGGGTTAAATCGAACTGGGTCAGGTCGTCATTAAAGACGTGGCGCAGGTCGTAGCCCGTTAAGAAGCGGTTCAGTTTGGGGAATTTGTCGAGAATAAGCTGGCGGTTGTCGCGGCAGCGCTCCAGCACGGTACGGTAGATGCGTCCGCTGGCGGTGTTATCTTTCCCCAGCGTTTCCGCCAGTTCGACCGGCATCGGCTGCGTATCGAGAATATCGCCGCCCAGCAGAACCGCACGCACGCCCAGCACGTGATCGGAGGTTTTGCCGTAGACCAGCGAGCCCTGACCGGAGGCATCCGTGTTGATCATCCCGCCGAGGGTCGCGCGGTTACTGGTGGAAAGTTCCGGGGCAAAAAAGTAGCCGTAAGGCTTGAGGTACTGGTTAAGCTGATCTTTGATAACGCCCGCTTCGACCCGCACCCACCCCTCTTCCGGGTTGATCTCAATGATGCGGTTCATATAGCGCGACATATCAACAATAATGCCCTGGTTCAGCGCCTGACCGTTGGTCCCGGTGCCGCCGCCGCGCGGCGTAAAGACCAGCGAGGCAAAGCGCTCCTGCGTGGCGAGCCGGGCAATCAGCGCCACGTCGGCCGTAGAACGAGGGAAAACGACGGCATCGGGAAGAAGCTGGTAAATACTGTTATCGGTTGCCATCGTCAGCCTGTCGGCATAGTTCGTGGCGGTATCACCTGTAAAACCCTGTTGCTCCAGTGCCTGCAAAAAATTAAGCACCAGCTGAACGACGCCGGGTGCCTGAGAAATCTGTGGGATCATGACTGTCGACCCTAATTAGAGTAATGTGAAATCGTTTGCGTTGTGTCCGGAAAGTTTTATCACATTTTTTTCTTATGTGCTTCGTAGAATTACGGGCAAAATCCGCCTGTCAAAAACCGCTGAGATCATTAATGATTAAAGAGATGCGGTTTTCCGTTCCCGCCAGCCGCGCTGGCGTTCTTTTAAGGAAAGTTTCATTTATGGTCAATCTTCGCCAGCCCAGGGATGTTGCGCAAATTTTGCTGTCGGTGCTGTTCCTGGCCCTCATGATCATTGCGTGTCTGTGGATTGTTCAACCCTTTATTCTTGGCTTCGCCTGGGCCGCGACCGTTGTCGTTGCCACGTGGCCTCTGCTGCTGCGCTTGCAGAAGCTGCTGTTCGGCCGCCGCGGGTTAGCGGTGCTGGTCATGACGCTGCTGCTATTCCTGCTGTTTATTATTCCCATTGCGCTGCTGGTAAACAGTCTCGTCGACTCCAGCGGCCCGGTGATCCGCGCCGTGACCAGCGGCGATCTCACGCTGCCGGATCTCGCCTGGCTGAACAGCATTCCGGTCGTGGGCGCCAAGCTCTACAGCGGCTGGCACAGCCTGCTGGAGATGGGCGGCAGCGCGCTGATGGCAAAAGTGCGCCCGTATATTGGCACCACCACCACCTGGTTTGTGGGTCAGGCGGCGCATATTGGCCGCTTTATGATGCACTGTACCCTGATGCTGCTCTTCAGCGCCCTGCTTTACTGGCGCGGTGAGCAGGTGGCTTTGGGCGTTCGTCACTTTGCCACCCGCCTGGCGGGCAAACGTGGTGACGCTGCGGTACTGCTGGCGGCGCAGGCCGTACGCGCGGTGGCGCTGGGCGTGGTGGTCACCGCGCTGGTGCAGGCGGTGCTGGGCGGTATTGGTCTGGCGATTTCCGGCGTACCGTATGCCACGATATTCACCGTTGTCATGCTGATGACCTGTCTTGCACAACTGGGGCCGCTGCTGGTGCTGGTGCCCTGCATTATCTGGCTCTACTGGACGGGAGATACCACATGGGGAACGGTGCTGCTGATCTGGAGCTGCGTGGTCGGCACCATGGATAACGTCATTCGCCCGATTCTCATCCGTATGGGTGCCGACCTGCCGCTGATCCTGATCCTCTCCGGGGTGATTGGCGGCTTGATTGCCTTCGGCATGATTGGCCTGTTTATCGGCCCGGTGCTGCTCGCCGTTACCTGGCGTCTGTTCTCCGCCTGGGTGCATGAAATTCCGCCGCCGGGAACCGACCCGGACGTGATTTTGAGCGAACTGGAAGAGCTGGAAGAGAAGAACACGCATTAAGTTTTTGCCGGGTGGCGCTAACGCTTACCCGGCCTACATTCCCCCACCCAATACTTTAACGCTGCTAAAGTATTTATTCGTTGCACACTGGTCAGACCCGCAATTTCTGCACTCAATCTGCTCATAACCTCAAGAATTCTTTATATCTCTTTAACTATTGAGACGAATCCGATCGACGCTAAAAGCGGACATGCCTACTATTAGCACACGGTTATAAATCAACACCTTGATTTATAAGCATGGAAATCCCCTGAGTGAAACAACGAATTGCTGTGTGTAGTCTTTGCCCATCTCCCACGATGGGCTTTTTTTTATCCTGACTACGCGCGCGTAACCTCACAGGTACTGAGCATCCGCCACTCGGCAGGCAGCACCCGCGTTTCCCCGGTCACATTGACCGTCACCACCTGGCGGATATCCGCCGACGATGCGCCAACCTGCAGTTCAAACTCGCCCGGCTCAACAATGCGTTTCCCGTCGCGACGGGTGAAGTTGAACATCTCCACCGGCAGCGTAAAGCTGAGCGTGGCGGTTTCGCCCGGCGAGAGCGTGACGCGCTGGAAGGCCTTCAGCTCCTGAAGCGGACGTACCTGGGTGGCGACCTTATCCCTGACGTAAACCTGCACCACCTCGCTGCCGCTGCGCTCTCCGGTATTGGTAATATCCACGCTCAGCGTCACCTCGCCGTCGACCGGCACGCTGCTTGCAGCGACGCGGGCAGCATTCCAGCGAAACGTCGTCCAGCCGAGGCCGAAGCCAAACGGATAACGTGAACCGAAGTGGAACGCAAACGGCGTGCCCCCGCTTTTGAGCTTGTGATTGTAGTAATACGGCATGGCCCCGGCGCTTTTCGGCACGCTCACCACCAGACGCCCCTGCGGCTCTGCACGTCCCGTTAACACGTCCGCAATGGCCCAGCCCCCTTCCTGCCCCGGTGCCCAGGCCACGATCAGCGCGGCCACCTTGTCCTCCAGGCCCTGAAGAGTGTAAGGACGCCCGCCGGTCATCACGACAATCACCGGTTTGCCCGTCGCCACCAGCGCCTCCAGCAGCTGCTGCTGCACGCCCGGCAGGTTCAGGGAATCGGTGTCGGAACCTTCCCCCACGGTACCGCTCTGGAACAGCCCGGCGAGATCGCCCACGCAGGCCACCACCACGTCACTCTCCTGCGCCGCCTTCACGGCCTCGGGGATCAGCGCGGTGCTTTGCGAGACCGGCGACTGCTGCATCGGTTTACCGCCGCTGTCGCCCGGGAAGACCGGCGCACCCGCCATCCGTTTCTCGATGATGTGACACCCTTTGGCGTAACGGACCTGAGACGCGCCGAGGTAGTGTTCCAGCGCCGCGCGCGGGGTCGTCACCTGCGAGGTCTCCTCCACCATATCGCTGATGATCAGATGCACCGGAAAGCTGTAGCCGCTGAGCAACGCCAGCGGATCGTCTGCCGTCGGCCCCACCAGCGCCACGCGGGGTTTACCATTCAGCGGCAGAATGCCGTTGTTTTCCAGCAGCGTGACCGATTTCGTCGCCACCTCCCGCGCAACCTGTCGGGTGGTGTCATTTTGCAGATCGATGCCGTTTTCATCGGCATACGGGTTCTCAAACAGGCCGAGACGGAATTTTTCGGTCAGCACACGGCCCACAATCTCATCCACTTTCGCCATAGAGATCAGCCCGCGCTCAACGGCGTCTGACAGATGCCGCGCGCAGTCATCTTTCGGCAGCTCAACGTCCAGCCCGGCGTTGAAGGCCAGCGCGGCGGATTCGGCCGCATCGTGGGAAATGCCGTGATGCTGGTGCAGCAGGCTGACGCCGCCGTAGTCCGCCACAATAATGCCGTCGAAGCCCCACTGTTCGCGCAGGACGGTGGTCAGCAGGAAGCTATCGCTGTGCCCCGGCTGATTGTCGATATCGTGGTAGGCGGGCATGACCGAACCGGCGTTTGCCAGCTTCACCGCCATTTCAAACGGCAGCAGGAAGGTGTCGTTCAGTTCGCTAAAGCCCAGATGTACCGGCGCATGGTTGCGCGCCCCTTCGCTGAACGAGTGGCCCACGTAGTGCTTGAGCGTCGCCAGCAGGTCGCGCTTATCGCCCTGTAAGCCCTTCACGTAGGCGGTCGCCATCACGCCCACCAGCCAGGGATCTTCCCCGAAGGTCTCTTCGGTTCGCCCCCAGCGCACGTCGCGGGAAACGTCCAGCACCGGCGCCAGCCCCTGCTGGCAGCCGACGGATCGCGCCTCTTTGCCAATCTGCTCTGCCGCGCGCTGCACCAGCTCCGGATCCCAGCTCGAACCGTAGTTCAGCGACGACGGGAACAGCGTGGCGTCTTTGCACAGCAGCCCCACCAGGCACTCTTCATGGAACAGGGCCGGAATGCCGAGTCGCGTCTCCTCCATCATCAAGCGCTGCAGGCGGTTAGCGGCGCGCACGCCGTTTTTCGCGTCAACGATATGGGTACCCAGCGGACGGGTGATCTGCCCGACGCCCAGCTTCAGCCGTTCGCTCAGTGCAGCCTGCTCGCTCACGCCGGCGAATTCGTCGCTCAGATCGCTGCGCTCGCGGTGGTTGCCGTTTTCATCGAGGATCAGCCAGTACGCATGCATCTGGGCGAACTTCTCTTCCGGGGTCATACGCGCCAGTAAATCGGCGACGCGCTCGTGCACGGGACGTCCCGCGTCCTTATAGATAGCTGTCATGTTTTACTCCTGTAGTGCGGAAGGGGTTGCCGGGCTGAGCGGCCCTGCTTCGGGTCTCACTTCACGCTTGCTGGCCAGCTCCCGGGCGATGGAATCCACCAGCCGGCTGTTAAGCTTGTAGATTGAAAGCAGCGCGACCATGCAGAGGAACAGCGCGCAAGGGATAAGGGTGAACAGGGCGTTGATCGTAGAGAGCACGTGCGGCACCTGGGCTGCCTGTCCCGGGGCGTAATCCACCATGCCAAGCACCCAGCCGACGACCGCCCCACCCAGCGCCAGCCCAAATTTGATGGCAAACAGCGCGGTAGAGAAAACCAGCCCGTCCAGGCGGCGGCCGCTGCGATGCTCTTCGTAGTCGACCACATCGGAGAACATGGTCCACTGCAGCGGCGTGGTGAGGTTTTGCACAAAGCTAAAGACAATGTTGAGGCCAAAAATCAGCCACACCTGCGAAGGCGGCAGGAAGAAAATCAGCGCCCCGAAAATGACGAAGGAAATAATGGTCCACTGGTAGGCGCGGACGCGGTCAAATTTCCCCAGCAGCCGTTCAGATAATAGTGCGCCGCTTAAGGAGGCGACCATTCCGGAAACAATAAAGGCAAAAACCAGCTCCGGGCGCAACAGCACGTAGTTCACGTAATACATCGTGGCGGAACCGCGCGTTACCACCGCCGTTAACAGCAAAATATTAAACAGGAACACAATGCGCCACTGGCTGTTTCCGGCCAGCAGTTTTAAATCGGTGAGCATCGAGCCGGAAGTATCACTGCGCGGAGAATAACGCTCGCGGGTCATCAGGAAGCAGCAGAAAAACAGCACAATGCCCAGCAGCCCCATCAGGCTCATGGCGTAGAAATAGCCTTTCTGCACGTTGCCCTGACCTAACAGTGAGACCAGCGGCAGGGCAATCACCGTCACAATCAATCCGCCGATAAACGACAGGCCAAAGCGCCACGACTGCAGGGAGTGACGCTCGCGGGGATCCAGCGTCAGCGCACCGGGCATAGCGCAGTAAGGCACGTTAATCGCGGAGTAAATCAGGCTTAAGATCGCGTAGGTCAGGCAGGCATAAACGATTTTCGCCGTCGGCCCCACGTCCGGTACATAGAAGGTGATGAGGCAGCTTACGCCAAACGGAATGGCAAACCACAGCAGCCAGGGACGGAAACGGCCGTGGCGCGTTTGAGTGCGATCCACCAGCGCGCCAATGCACGGGTCGACAAACGCATCGACCACGCGCACCACTAAAAACATGGTGCCCATGATTGCGGCGGGCAGCCCAAAAACGTCCGTATAGAAATAGGCGAGAAATAACGTTGCCGTTTGCCAGACCAGCGCGCTGGCCATATCACCTAAGCCATAACCTATTTTATCTTTGGTACGCAATACAGAGGAGAGTGTCATTGTTATTTGCCTTTTTATCAGGTTAAAACGTATTTCAACCAGTTGCGCATCATCTGAAGGGAAATGCGCATGTAAGGCTCAAGTATTAGCAACGGTTTGCGCGCTAACAATTGTCTAAATTGACAGGCAAATTATGATATTTAGTTTTTTACTTTATTTGTGATGGGGAGCATATTCGGGCGGAAATAAAAAAGGCGAGGAATAATATCCTCGCCTTTTCGGGTCAGCGTGGCGTTACTTGTTCAGTTCCGCCAGGCTCAGCCAGGTTTGCACCACGGTGTCCGGGTTCAGGGACAGGCTATCGATCCCCTCCTCCATGAGCCAGGCGGCAAAGTCTTCATGGTCGGATGGCCCCTGACCACAAATCCCGACGTATTTGCCCTGCTTCTTCGCCGCGCGGATGGACAGGGAGAGCAATGCTTTGACCGCCTCGTTGCGCTCGTCGAACAGCTCGGAGACCACGCCGGAGTCGCGGTCCAGACCCAGCGTCAGCTGCGTCATGTCATTCGAGCCGATAGAGAAGCCGTCGAAGTGCTCCAGGAACTGCTCGGCCAGCAGGGCGTTGGACGGGATTTCGCACATCATGATGATCTTCAGCCCGTTCTCGCCGCGCTTCAGACCCTGACGCGCCAGCTCGTCAACAACCGCTTTCGCCTGATCGACGGTACGCACGAACGGGATCATGATTTCGACGTTGGTCAGCCCCATGTCGTTGCGCACGCGCTTCACCGCCTCACACTCCAGCGCGAAGCAGTCGCGGAAGCTGTCGGACACGTAGCGTCCGGCCCCGCGGAAGCCCAGCATCGGGTTCTCTTCTTCCGGCTCGTAGCGCTCGCCGCCCACCAGGTTGGCGTATTCGTTAGACTTAAAGTCAGACAGGCGCACAATCACGCGTTTCGGATAGAAAGCGGCACCCAGCGTCGCGATCCCTTCGGTCAGACGGCCGACGTAGAACTCTTTCGGCGAGTCGTAGCCTTTCATCATCTCGCGGATTTCGTTCTGCAGCTTCGGCTCCTGGTCGTCAAACTCCAGCAGCGCACGCGGGTGAACGCCGATCATACGGTTAATGATAAATTCCAGACGCGCCAGGCCTACGCCTTCGTTCGGCAGGCAGGCGAAGTCGAACGCCCGGTCCGGGTTACCGACGTTCATCATGATCTTCAGCGGCAGGTCCGGCATGGTATCCACGCTGGAGCTCTTCACGCTGAAGTCGAGGATATCGGCATACACGTAGCCGGTATCGCCTTCGGCACAGGAGACGGTCACGTTCTGTCCGTCCTTCATGCGCTCGGTAGCATCACCGCAGCCGACAACCGCAGGAATCCCCAGCTCGCGGGCGATGATCGCCGCGTGGCAGGTACGGCCGCCGCGGTTGGTAACGATAGCCGCCGCTTTCTTCATGATCGGTTCCCAGTCCGGGTCGGTCATGTCGGTCACCAGCACGTCGCCGGGCTCAATGCGGTTCATCTCGCTGATGTCGTGGATCACCTTCACCGGACCGGCACCGATGCGGTGACCGATAGCACGGCCTTCCGCCACGATTTTGCCCTGGGCGTGCAGCGTGTAACGCTCCATCACCTGACCGCGTGAGCGAACGGTTTCCGGGCGCGCCTGCACGATAAACAGCTTGCCGGTGTTCCCGTCTTTCGCCCATTCGATATCCATCGGACGGCCGTAGTGTTTTTCGATCTGCACCGCCTGCTTCGCCAGCTCCTGCACTTCGGCGTCGGTCAGGGAGAAGCGGTCGCGCTGCTCCTGCGGTACATCTTCAATTTTGACCTGCTTGCCATGCTCCTGGGTCGGGGCATAGATCATGCGGATTTTTTTCGAGCCCATGGTGCGGCGCACCACCGCCGGACGGCCAGCGGCCAGCGTAGGCTTGTGAACGTAGAATTCGTCAGGGTTTACCGCACCCTGCACGACCATCTCACCCAGCCCCCACGCGGAGGTGATGAACACCACCTGGTCGAAGCCGGATTCGGTATCAATGGAGAACATCACGCCGGATGAGCCCACGTCCGAGCGCACCATGCGCTGTACGCCAGCGGAGAGCGCCACGCCGCGATGGTCGTAGCCCTGGTGCACGCGATAGGAGATGGCGCGGTCGTTGAACAGGGAAGCAAACACGTGCTTCACCGCCACCAGCACCGCATCGTAACCCTGGACGTTCAGGAAGGTTTCCTGCTGCCCGGCAAACGAGGCGTCCGGCATGTCTTCTGCGGTGGCTGAAGAGCGCACGGCAAAGGAGGCCTGCGCGTCGTCAGCGGAGAGCTGGTTGTACGCGTCGTGAATGGCTTTTTCCAGTTCCGGCTGGAAAGGTGTGTCGATGATCCACTGGCGGATCTGCGCCCCGGCTTTGGCAAGCTCGGTCACGTCATCAATATCCGTTTTATCCAGCAGGTCGTAAATGCGCTGGTTAACACCGCTCTGGTCTAAAAACAGGTTAAAGGCATCGGCGGTGGTGGCAAACCCGTTCGGTACGGAGACACCCATACCCGACAGGTTTGTAATCATTTCACCCAGGGAGGCATTTTTGCCCCCAACTCTGTCTACATCATTCATGCCGAGTTGGTTATACCAAAGCACCAGCGGTGACGAGCCATTGTTGGACATCGAAACAATCCTTTTGTGATATTTGATCGGAGTAAGAAACACCTGACTACGTATTTATACTGGCATAATTATTTCCGCTAAAAAAACGGTGAATCGTGTAAGCAATTTAAATTTTCAACTTTTCGGATACTTTCCCATCAACGATTAACCCGGTGATTCCTCTATATTCAGCCAGAAACCCCAAAAATAAAGTCGCTATTTGAAAAATGAAATCCACTTTTCAGGAAAATCAAAAACAGCGTTTCATTCATAATTAGGATAAGTTCTTTGCTGTGTAAATTACTTTTTTAATTTATGCTTTCAGACAATTACGTCTGATATTCAGGGTGGGTAAAATGGATAGTGCTGTCGATCGTCACGTTTTTTATATTTCTGATGGTACGGCGATCACCGCCGAGGTGCTGGGCCACGCGGTGATGTCGCAGTTTCCCGTATCGATCAACAGCATCACGCTGCCGTTTGTGGAAAATGAGAGCCGCGCCAAAGCGGTGAAGGACCAGATCGACGCCATTTACCAGCAGACCGGCGTCCGCCCGCTGGTGTTCTACTCCATTGTGATCCCCGAGATTCGCGCCATCATTCTGCAGAGTGAAGGCTTCTGCCAGGATATCGTGCAGGCGCTGGTGGCTCCGCTGCAAAGCGAGCTGAAGCTCGACCCAACGCCTATCGCCCACCGTACCCACGGGCTGAACCCCGGCAACCTGACCAAGTACGACGCGCGTATCGCCGCCATTGACTATACCCTCGCGCACGACGACGGCATCTCGCTGCGTAATCTCGACCAGGCGCAGGTGATCCTGCTTGGCGTGTCGCGCTGCGGCAAAACGCCGACCAGCCTCTACCTGGCGATGCAGTTCGGCATTCGCGCCGCCAACTACCCGTTCATCGCTGACGATATGGATAACCTGGTGCTGCCCGCCGCCCTGAAGCCGCTGCAGCACAAGCTGTTCGGGCTGACCATCAATCCGGAGCGCCTTGCCGCCATCCGCGAAGAGCGCCGCGAGAACAGCCGCTACGCCTCCATGCGCCAGTGCCGGATGGAGGTCTCCGAAGTGGAAGCCCTGTACCGCAAAAATCAGATCCCGTGGCTGAACAGCACCAACTACTCTGTGGAAGAAATTGCAACCAAAATTCTCGACATCATGGGGCTTAATCGCCGCATGTACTAATATGCTAGTACATTAGCTCAGATTCAGGTATCATCATCGGCAACCACGGGGCTATGTCGCCCCGAACTTGAAATCAGCAGGGATTGGTTTAAGGTGATGCCCATCACTTCCCGGTAGTCTGCCGATGAAGCAAAAATTTTCTGAGACATTCCATGAATAAAACCGATGAACTCCGCACTGCGCGCATTGACAGCCTGGTCACGCCGGCTGAACTGGCCCAGCGGCATCCTGTTTCCGCGGCCGTTGCGGAACACGTGACGGCCTCCCGCCGCCGCATTGAAAAAATCCTCAATGGTGAAGACAAGCGTCTTCTGGTAGTGATTGGTCCCTGCTCCATCCACGATCTGGATGCCGCGATGGATTATGCAAAACGGCTTCAGGGCCTGCGGGATAAGTATCAGCACCGCCTTGAGATTGTGATGCGAACCTACTTTGAAAAACCACGTACCGTGGTGGGCTGGAAAGGGCTGATTTCCGACCCTGACCTCAACGGCAGTTATCGCGTGAACCACGGCATCGAGCTGGCGCGGAAGCTGCTTTTGCAGGTCAACGAGCTGGGCGTGCCGACCGCCACCGAGTTCCTTGATATGGTGACCGGGCAGTTTATCGCCGATCTGATCAGCTGGGGCGCGATTGGCGCACGCACCACCGAGAGCCAAATCCACCGCGAGATGGCCTCCGCCCTCTCCTGTCCGGTCGGCTTTAAAAACGGGACCGATGGCAATACGCGTATTGCGGTTGATGCCATCCGCGCGGCCCGTGCCAGCCACATGTTCCTGTCGCCGGACAAGAGCGGTCACATGACCATCTACCAGACCAGCGGTAACCCGTACGGGCATATCATTATGCGCGGCGGGAAGAAGCCCAATTATCATGCACAAGATATTGCGGCGGCCTGTGAAACGCTGGCGGAATTCGACCTGCCGGAACATCTGGTGGTGGACTTCAGCCACGGCAACTGCCAGAAGCAGCATCGCCGCCAGCTGGACGTCTGCGATGAGATCTGCCAGCAGATCCGCAGCGGTTCAACCGCCGTTGCAGGGATTATGGCGGAGAGCTTTATCAAAGAAGGCACGCAGAAAATCGTTGCTGGCCAGCAGATGGTGTACGGCCAGTCGATCACCGACCCGTGCCTGAGCTGGGAAGACAGCGAGCTGCTGCTGGAGAAGCTGGCTGCAGCCGTGGACACGCGCTTTTAACATCCTGCCGGGGGGCGGCTTCGCCTTACCCGGCCTACGATTCTTGCCGTTGTAGGCCCGGTAAGGCGAAGCCGCCACCGGGCTTTTGATTGCACAATATTGATCCTCTCACCCTTTTTTCACAAAAACGCTTGCCGTAAATTTGCAGTTTATTGATAATGATTATCATTGTTACATTGATTGTTATTTATAAACATTATGTCACGTACGGATAACAGCGCGGCAACGCCAGCAAAAACAGACACAGCACCAGCCCCTACCGAGCGTCGGATTGACAGCAAAACCCTGCTCGGCGATGCGGGGCGGGTCATTATCGAGCATGACGGCCAGCGCTATCTGCTGCGCCAGACCCATGCCGGAAAACTGATCCTCACAAAATAAACCAAAAACTTCGCCAGCCACCCAGGTGATCCCCAGGCAGCCAGCGCTTTCGATTCTTTATGGAGAGTTGCTATGCCACACCTGCCTTCCGCGTCTTTACGCCCGTCACTTCTGGCGCTGGCGATTGTCAGCACCCTGCCGGGCGCGGCGTTTGCTGCCACAGATGACATTACCGTCACCGCCACGGGCAACGCCCGCAGCGCCTTTGAAGCCCCCATGATGGTGAGCGTGATTGACGCCAGCGCGCCGGAGAAGCAAACCGCCAGCTCGGCGGCCGACCTGCTGCGTAACGTTCCCGGCCTGATGCTGGACGGCACCGGGCGCACCAACGGGCAGGACGTGAACCTGCGCGGCTACGATCGTCGCGGCGTGCTGGTGCTGGTTGACGGCGTGCGTCAGGGCACCGACACCGGCCACCTGAACAGCACGTTCCTCGATCCGGCGCTGATTAAGCGTATCGAAGTGGTTCGCGGCCCGTCGGCCCTGCTGTACGGCAGCGGCGCGCTGGGCGGCGTGATTTCCTATGACACCGTCGATGCAAAAGACCTGCTGGAAACGGGTAAAAACAGCGGTTATCGTGTGTTTGGTACGGGGGCGACAGGCGATCACAGTCTTGGGATGGGGGCCAGCGCCTATGGCCGCACCGACACCCTGGACGGTCTGGTGGCCTGGTCCAGCCGGGATCGCGGTGATATCCGCCAGAGCGACGGAGCAACCGCCCCTAACGACGAGTCCATCAATAACATGCTGGCGAAAGGCAGCTGGAAAATCGACCCGGCCCAGACCCTGAGCGGCGCCATGCGCTACTACAACAACGATGCTCAGGAACCAAAAAACCCGCAAACCACTGGGGCGGACAGCAGTAACCCGATGACCGATCGCTCCACCATCCAGCGTGACGCGCAGGTGGGCTACCGCATCGCCCCGGAAGGTAACGACTGGCTGAACGCCGACGCGAAGGTCTACTGGTCCGAAGCGCGCATTAATGCCCAGAATATTGACAACAGCGGTGAGTTCCGCAAGCAGACCACCAAAGGCGGCAAGGTGGAAAACCGCACCCGCC
This sequence comes from Enterobacter sp. SST3, assembly GCF_000286655.1. Taxonomy (NCBI): domain Bacteria; kingdom Pseudomonadati; phylum Pseudomonadota; class Gammaproteobacteria; order Enterobacterales; family Enterobacteriaceae; genus Enterobacter; species Enterobacter sp. SST3. The sequence goes on from NZ_ALNS01000012.1 coordinate 138,045, forward strand.
TGTTCAGCGACACTTTAGCAGCACATCTGCTGACCTACGGTGGGGAATGGTCGGTATGGGGCGTGCGCCCTGGACCCGCACGCCAGAAGCGTCGGTGATCGAGGAGGTGATGGCCATCACCGGCTGTTTACCGCTGGCGGGAAGGCAGTTTGCCGCGCTCTCCGGCGGCGAGCAGCAGCGCGTTCAGCTCGCCCGCGCGCTGGCTCAGCTCTGGTGCGACGGTGCGCCGCGCGGCTGGCTGTTTCTTGATGAACCGACGTCCGCGCTGGATCTCTATCACCAGCAGCATCTGCTGCGCCTGCTGAAATCCCTGACCAGCCGGGGACATCTGCACGTGTGCGCGGTGCTGCACGACCTCAACCTGGCAGCGCTGTGGGCGGATCGCATCCTGCTCCTGCACAGCGGCAGGATCGTGTCCCAGGGAGAGCCGGAAACCGTGTTGCAGGCCGATGCGCTGGCGCGCTGGTACGGCGCACAGGTTCACGTCGGCAGGCATCCGGCTCACGCCGTGCCGCAGGTGTTTCTCGCCCCCTGACCGGTCCGGATTCTGATGACGCCGACTCCGGCCAGACACTAGCTTGAGCAACTGACCTCCAGCCGCTTGCCCCACTTAGGCGGGCGGCTGACGTAATCATCATCCCGGTCGGCAAACGGCGTGCGCAACGCCACGTGCAGACGGTGTAACTCGTCGTACTCGCCCTGCTCGGCCTGCTCAATCGCCCGCTGCGCCAGCCAGTTGCGCAACACCATCGCCGGGTTCGTAGCGTTCATCTGCGCCTGGCGGGTCACATCATCCACCTGCTCCTGCTGCAGCCGCGTGCGGTACGATGCAAACCAGTCGTCAAACGCCTGTCTGTCAATAAACTCATCGCGCAGCGGAGAGGCGGCACTGTGCTGCTCCGTCTGGCCCAGCATCCGGAAGGTGCGCGTGTAATCGCTGCCCTCGCGCGCCATCAGGGCAAACAGGCCATTGAGGATGTCGTTATCGCCCTTCTCCTGCGTGACTAGCCCCAGCTTGTTGCGCATCAGCGAGCCATACTCTCGCAGTAAGATCGCCTGATAGCTGTCGAGCGCATCATTCAGGGCATCAACGTCGATGAACGGCGACAGGGTTTGCGCAAGCCGCTGCAGGTTCCACAGGCCCACCGCGGGCTGATTGTCAAAACTGTAGCGCCCCTGATAGTCGGAGTGGTTACAGATGTACCCTGGCTGATAATCATCCAGGAAACCAAACGGGCCGTAGTCAAAGGTCAACCCGAGAAGCGACATGTTGTCCGTATTCATGACGCCATGGGCAAAACCTACCGTTTGCCAGCGGGCAATCAGGGCTGCGGTACGGGCCACCACATCCCTGAACCAGAGAACGTATTTATCCGCGTCGTCCTGCAAATGCGCCCAGTGGTGACGAATGGCAAAGTCAGCCAGCTGGCGCACCTTGTCCGGCTCGCGGCGATAGTAAAAGTGCTCAAAATGACCGAAGCGCAGATGGCTTTGCGCAATGCGCATCAGCATTGCGCCCTTTTCCACGGTTTCGCGCGCAACCGGCGTGTCGCTGGTCACGATCGACAGCGCACGGGTGGTGGGGATACCCAGGGCATGCATCGCTTCGGAGCCCAGGCATTCGCGAATCGTTGAACGCAGAACCGCACGCCCGTCGCCCATCCGCGAATAGGGCGTCAGGCCCGCACCTTTCAGGTGCCAGTCAACCGTCTCCCCGTTGGGAAGCTGTTGTTCACCGAGCAGGATCCCCCTGCCGTCGCCCAGTTGCCCAGCCCAGACGCCAAACTGATGCCCGCTATAGACCTGAGCAAGGGGTTGCATACCGGCGAGAAGCGTTTCGCCTCCCCAGACGCCAGCGCTTCCTGAACGCTGAAGCAGCTCAGGCGGAATGGCCAGCTCTTCTGCCAGCCGATCGTTATACCAGATAAGGCGTGAATTTTGTAACGGTGTGGGTTTGAGTGCGGTATAAAATCCCGGCAACTCGTCATGCCAGTGAGCAGTAAAAGACAGGGTCATAAGTCCTCCTGCTTTTAGTGTAGAGGGTTTACCCGGACTTAAACACGGGCGAAAGCAAGGGTTATCGCTGCTGAACCAGCGTAGTGACGTGTTCCGCCGAGACGGCAGGCCAGAGTGTTCCCTGCATGGCGCCAAAATTAAAGGACAACACGCGCTGCAACAGACCGTGGTCGTCAATGCCCGAGACAATCACAGACTGGCAGTGCGGCGTGATTTGCCAGAGGATGGCGCGCATAAATGGCTCAAAAGAGAGCTCTGAAGCACGCTGCTGAATGAAGCCTTTATCGAGAATAACCCGTTTAAATAATCCATCATACACCGCTTTGAGCGATGCAGCGCCTGCACCAAAGTTTGCCAGCACCAATGGGAAATGGATTGCCATTCTCGCCAGCTGAAGATCGTCCTTTCCGTTATTTAAACCTGGATAATTCTCATTAACAGTAAACTCAAGAAACGGATAACGCTCAAGAATTGAAACAGCGTTTCCATTACTTAATAAAAATTCAACTATTGCAGGTGTAATATTGATCCATGCAATTAACTGATGCTGAATAAAAAACAGTTTGCAGGTATCAAGCAATTGCAGTTTTTCGTTAAACAGCGCTAACTCTTCAGCCGCTGAAAGTCGTGGGATAACAAGCTCAGTGGGGATCCGCACATCGCTGTCGACGCCAGTAAAGTTAACCAGAATTTCTAAACCTTTAAGCTCCCCTGCGCTATTACGGGCAGGCAAAAGCAGCAGTTCAGACTGGTAAGCATTATCTAGCGTAATTATCATTGCACTCGCCCCGCATTAAAGATGAGAGAGGACATCCTGGAGCAATTGCCGACACAATTCCACTGTCTTGATTTTAATAAGATTAATTTCATTAGTTCCGTATTAATTTTCAGATTTTTCCCTGAATCTAAAATAATCTTATCCTGGTTGCAAAATAATAGCCAGTTTTAGATAAAACAGATACATGAGGGATTCGCTAATTTTAGGTAAATTTAACTTTAATCATCTTATTTGAGAAAAAACGGCATGTTTATTCGCTACCATGCCGTCATAAGAGAGGTATACGACGAAGATTATATACGTCGTGCCTGCCAGAAATTTTTACGCCAGTAAACATTATCAAGAGAAGAGCGCATCACGCCGCGGCTCGTCGAGGCGTGAATGAACTGGTTGTCAGTATCATAAATGCCCACATGAAGTCCGCTTTCCCCCGATCCGGTTTTGAAGAAAACCAGGTCCCCGGGCAGGAGGTCGTCTTTATCAATTTCCGTGCCGATTTCTGCCTGTTTACGCGTTTCACGCGGCAGCTGTAAATCAAACTTGTCGCGAAACGTCATCAGAACGAAGCCGGAGCAATCTACACCGCCACGGCTCATGCCGCCGTAGCGATAAGGCGTGCCGCGCCAGTTGCTCAGCTGATCGTTGAGGCTGGCAATGACGGTGATCGAATCTGAAAGCCGTGGGTTAGGCGGCGGTGCACGATGGCTACTGCATCCCGCAAGAAAAAGTGCGGCCATCAGGAGAAACCAGAATCGCATTTTCAGACGAATCCTCTGCTTTTTTTGTTCTTTTCGTAATTTAGCGTGCAATTGCGCTCACAGGCAAGAAACGCTTACTCCTGCCCGGTCGAAATCAGCATCTTATGGCCCTCAATATCCAGCCTGCGGAACGACATGTTGTACGCGCGGGCAAGATTGGGCGGCGTAAGAACCTGATCCCGCGTACCGCTGGCGATCATCTTCCCCTGCGACAGCAGCCACACCCGGTGGGCATGACGCAAGGTGTGGTTGAGGTCATGACTGCTCATCACCACGGCGATGCCTTTTCGGCTGAGCGCACTTAGCAGGGTATCCAGGGCCGCCTGCTGCGCCACATCCAGCCCGCTCATCGGTTCATCGAGAAGCAGCATCCGCCCATGAGGATTACCGGCCGGGTGGATCTGAACAATGACAGCCGCCAGACGCACCCGCTGCCATTCGCCGCCGGATAGCTGGCTGACATGCCGGGAGAGTTTATCCTCCAGCCCCAGCGCCGCGGCCACGTCCGTCAGCAGTGCCGTAGAATGTTTGTCGTGCAAATGCAGCATCAGATAGTGCCAGACCGGCATCGCAAAGGGGGGTACCTGCTGCTGCACGAGATAGCTGCGCCGATGCGCCAGCGAGACCGGCGACCACTCGGCCAGCGTATGCTCCAGCAACATTATCTGCCCTTCTCCGGCAGTCATGCCTGCCATCCGTGCCAGCAGCGTGCTCTTTCCTGCGCCGTTTGGCCCGACAAGATGCAGGATTTCTCCCGCATTGACGGCGCCGGTTATCGGCTCCAGACGTCCCTTCTCGGCAACGTCCGTGAGCTGCATCAGCAGCGACATTATTTCGCCAGCGCCAGCTTGATCGATTCCATAACGATCGGATCTTCAGGGGGCATATCCGGTGAAAAACGCTGTACGACCTGGCCGTCGCGACCTATCAGGAATTTTTCAAAGTTCCACAGAATATCGTCCGGATAAAGCGGCGCGCGGCCTTTGCTGGCCATGCGTTCATAAAAACCGCTGCCTTCCGGCGCGACGGCTTTCGGTGCGGCAGCGATCAGCTTCGCATACAGCGGGTGGCGGTCTTCACCGTTGACATCGATTTTGCTGAACAGCGGGAACGTTACGCCGTAGGTAGTGCTGCAGAAGGTTTTAATCTCCTCTTCGCTGCCCGGCTCCTGCCCCAGGAACTGGTTGCAGGGGAAGCCCAGCACGGTAAAACCGTCTTTCTCCCAGGCCTTCTGAATGTTTTCCAGCTGCTCGTACTGCGGCGTCAGGCCGCATTTGGATGCCACGTTGACGATCAGCAACACATTGCCTTTGTAGCCTTCCAGCGTGGTTTTATCGCCATCAATGGTGGTCACTTCAGTATTCAGGATATCTGACTGCATAGCATTTCCTCAGGTTGTCGATTTAACGTCCAGCTTTTAATAGTAGCCAGATAAAGACCGGCGCGCCCAGCGTGGCGGTCACCACGCCAATGGGCAGCTCTGCGGCCGTCAGGGCAAGCCTGGCGATGATGTCGGCCACCAGCAGCGTGACGGCCCCGGCAACCGCCGAGGCCGGAAGCAAGGTTCGATGGTCCGTGATTCCGCACAGTCGGAGCATATGCGGAATCACCAGACCGATAAAGCCAATCGCGCCCGCCAGAGCCACGCTGACGCCGACCAGCCAGCCAATGGCGATGACAAGCACATTACGCCAGAACCCAATCGGCATGCCCAGCTGGCGGGCTGAGGTTTCACCCAGCGCGAGCATATTCAACGGCTGCGCCTGCAGGGCAGCCCACACGATGACCGGCACCAGCAGCGCCATCAGCCAGCCCTGCTGCCAGTCGACGCCGCCAAAGCCGCCCATCATCCAGTACATGAGCTGCCGAAGGTCAAAAGAGGTCGAGAAGTAGACCGCCCAAGTCAGCAACGCACTACAGATGATCCCCAGCGCCACGCCGGCAAGCAGCAGACGGCTGGTCGATAAGTGCCGTCTGGCAAAACGAAGAAGGATGAGCGTTATCAGTAATGCGCCAAGGATCGCGCTCAGGCTAATGCTCCAGCCGGAGAGTTCTCCTCCGCCCAGCATCACCGCTGCAATCAGCCCCACGCCCGCACCGTTAGACACGCCGAGCAGCCCGGGCTCCGCCAGAGGATTCTCAAACAACGCCTGCATAATGGTGCCGCACAGCGCCAGCGCGGCCCCCACCAGCATCACCGCGACGGTACGCGGCAGACGAATTTGCCAGACGAAGAGCTGTCCGTCAGGTCCCCACCAGCTTTCGGGCCCTATCCACCGGTCACCGGCGCAGAGGCTAACGCCTGCGGCGACAATGAGCAGCAGCACCAGAATAAACAGGTGACGCCGATCGGAACGGTGCTGGAGATGGACATAATCAAGCATGTTTACGGTTTTCGTAGCGAGAGATGTAATTGATTTTACGGCGGGTTTGCCTGAGAGCGCAAAGAAAAAAGGCCGCGTGGGCGGCCTTTTTAGTTAGTTCATATTACTCTGCTTTGGGCGTTGCGTTTTCGACACGGCTTTTTAACTTCTGGCCGGGTCTGAAGGTCACCACGCGGCGGGCTGTAATGGGAATATCTTCCCCCGTCTTCGGGTTGCGGCCCGGACGTTGGTTTTTATCTCGCAAATCAAAATTGCCAAAGCCGGAGAGTTTTACCTGCTCACCATTTTCCAGAGCACGACGGATCTCTTCGAAAAACAGCTCTACCAGCTCTTTGGCATCCCGTTTGCTAAGCCCAAGCTTATCAAACAGATATTCTGACATTTCAGCTTTTGTAAGCGCCATAGGTTCAATCCCTCAATGATGCCTGGAATCGCTCTTTTAATGCCTCTACACATTTGGCGACGGTAGCGGCAATCTCCTCTTCTTCGAGTGTACGGCTGGTATCCTGAAGGATCAGGCTGATAGCCAGGCTCTTAAAGCCCTCTGCTACGCCCTTGCCGCGGTACACGTCAAATAAGTTTACGCCAACTACCTGATTTACGCCAACTTTCTTACATTCGGCCAAAATATCTGCTGCGGGCACATTTTCCGCGACCACAACCGCGATATCACGGCGGTTTGCCGGGAAGCGGGAGACGTCCTGAGCCTGAGGAATCACGCGGTCTGCCACCAGGTTCCATTCCAGCTCGAACACGATGGTACGGCCATTCAGGTCCAGTTTACGCTCCAGCTCAGGGTGAACAACCCCAATAAAACCAATGCGTTTGCCGTCTAAATAGAGGGCGGCGCTCTGGCCTGGATGCAGGGCCGGAATGGCTTCTGCGCGGAATTCAATTTCAGATAATTTACCGGTCAGATCCAGAATCGCTTCCAGATCGCCCTTCATATCGTAGAAATCAACCGTGCCTTTTGCCAGGTCCCAGTGCTCTTCATAACGGTTACCGCTGATGGCGCCAGCCAGCATGAGATCCTGACGGATGCCTAAATTTGCCTGATTATCCGGTACAAAGCGCAAACCGCTTTCGAAAATTCGCACGCGGTTTTGCTGGCGATTCTGGTTGTAAACGATAGTGCCCAGCAGGCCCGTCCACAGGGACAGACGCATCGCGGACATTTCGCTGGAAATTGGGCTTGGCAGGATCAGCGCTTCCTGACCCGGGTGGATCAGCTGCTGCAGCTTTGGATCAACAAAGCTGTAGGTGATCACTTCCTGATAGCCTTTGTCGTTCAGCATGGTTTTTACACGCTTCAGGGACAGGTCGGCTTCACGGTGGGTGCCCATCACCAGACCTGCCTGCACAGGCTCGTCAGGGATGTTGTTGTAGCCATAAACACGGGCCACTTCTTCCACCAGATCTTCTTCAATTTCCATGTCGAAACGCCATGACGGCGCAACGGCTTTCCACTCGTCCTGGCCTTCGGTTACGTCGCAACCCAGACGCTTCAGAATATCGGTCACCTGCGCGTCGGCAACGTGGTGCCCAATCAGGCGATCCAGCTTACTGCGACGCAGGGTGATGGTCGCACGCTTCGGCAGCGTGGCTTCGTTGGTGACGTCGATAACCGGGCCCGCTTCGCCGCCGCAGATGTCGATCAGCAGGCGAGTCGCACGCTCCATCGCTTTGTATTGCAGCGCAGGATCCACGCCGCGCTCGTAGCGGTGGGACGCATCGGTGTGCAGTCCGTGACGGCGTGCGCGACCAGTGATGGAAAGCGGGCTGAAGAACGCGCACTCCAGCAGGACGTTTTGCGTTTCGTCGTTGACGCCTGAATGCTCGCCTCCGAAGATACCGCCCATTGCCAGCGCTTTGCTGTGGTCAGCAATCACCAGGGTGTCGGCGTTCAGTTTCGCTTCGGTGCCGTCCAGAAGAACCAGGGTTTCGCCCTCTTTCGCCATGCGCACCACAATACCGCCTTCGATACGATCTTTATCGAAGGCGTGCATTGGCTGGCCCAGTTCCAGCAGAACGTAGTTAGTCACGTCAACCACGGCGTCGATAGAGCGGATACCGCAGCGGCGCAGCTTCTCTTTCATCCACAGCGGGGTTGGCGCTTTCACGTTGATACCTTTCACCACGCGACCGAGATAGCGCGGGCAGGCATCCGCAGCGTCAACCTGGATAGGCAGCACGTCACTGATGGTCGCTTCAACCGGGGCAATCTCCGGCGCGTTCAGCTCGGTCTGGTTCAGCACGGCAACGTCGCGCGCCACGCCGATGATCCCTAAGCAGTCAGCGCGGTTTGGCGTGACGCTAATTTCGATGGTGTTGTCATCAAGCTTCAGGTATTCGCGGATGTCGGTGCCGATTGGCGCATCCAGCGGCAGCTCAATGATGCCGTTGTGATCGTCGGAAATACCCAGCTCGGAGAAGGAACACAGCATGCCTTCAGACGGCTCGCCGCGCAGCTTAGCCGCTTTGATTTTGAAATCGCCCGGCAGTACCGCACCGACGGTCGCCACGGCCACTTTCAGTCCCTGGCGGCAGTTTGGCGCACCGCAGACGATATCCAGCAGACGGTCACCGCCTACGTTTACTTTTGTTACGCGCAGTTTGTCCGCGTTAGGGTGCTGACCGCACTCTACCACTTCACCGACGACCACGCCGTTGAATGCCCCTGAAACCGGCTCAACGCCATCCACTTCCAGGCCCGCCATGGTAATCTGATTAGAAAGCGCGTCGCTGTCCAGCGTGGTGTTCACCCACTCGCGTAACCACAGTTCACTGAATTTCATTGTTCTGTCCTGCCCTTATTTAAACTGTTTGAGGAAACGCAGATCGTTTTCGAAGAATGCACGTAAGTCGGTGACGCCATAGCGCAGCATGGTCAGACGCTCCATGCCCATACCGAAGGCGAAGCCGGAGTAAACTTCCGGATCGATACCCACGTTGCGCAGGACGTTTGGATGCACCATGCCGCAGCCCAGCACTTCCAGCCATTTGCCGTTTTTGCCCATCACGTCAACTTCCGCAGACGGTTCGGTGAACGGGAAGTAGGACGGACGGAAACGAACCTGCAGATCTTCCTCAAAGAAGTTGTTCAGGAAATCGTGCAGCGTGCCTTTCAGGTTGGTGAAGCTGATGTTTTTATCAACAATCAGACCTTCCATCTGGTGGAACATTGGGGTGTGGGTCTGATCGTAGTCGTTACGATAGACGCGGCCCGGCGCGATAATACGGATTGGCGGTGCCTGATCCTTCATGGTACGGATCTGAACGCCGGAGGTCTGGGTACGCAGCAGACGCGTCGCGTCGAACCAGAAAGTGTCGTGGTCAGCGCGTGCCGGATGATGGCCAGGAATGTTCAGAGCATCGAAGTTGTGGTAATCATCTTCAATTTCCGGGCCAGTCGCCACGGTAAAGCCGAGCTCACCGAAGAAACTTTCAATGCGATCGATGGTGCGGGTAACCGGGTGCAGACCGCCGTTCTCGATGCGGCGACCCGGCAGAGAAACGTCGATCGTCTCTGCGGCCAGACGCGCATTCAGCACCGCGCTTTCCAGCTCGGCTTTGCGTGCGTTCAGCGCCTGCTGTACCTGCTCTTTGGCTTCGTTAATCACCGCCCCCGCTGCCGGGCGATCTTCTGGCGGCAGCTCACGCAGGGTTGTCATTTGAAGGGTCAGGTGCCCTTTCTTCCCAAGATATTCGACGCGGACATTGTCTAACGCGGCAACATCTGAGGCCTGATTAATGGCGGCTGTTGCACTGGCAACCAGCTCTGCGAGATGTGACATGATTTTCCTCATTATGTCGGTGCAGACACCGATTTGGTGGAGTTATTCTCTCAAATTCAGGCACAAAAAAAGCCTCCATCGGGAGGCTTATCTGGCGCTGTTTTTCGTTTCATCTTTCACGCGCTAGCCTCCTGAAGTCAGGTGCTAAAGTAAAAGAAGAAGCGGAAAATAGCAGCATTCATGCTTGCGTTACCTTGTTGGGTAAAAACCGTTGAGACCTTATTGAAAAGCCTGCACGGGTAAATGTCAATCTTCTTACAGGGTTATATGAAAAGAGGGAGCCAGGCCCCCTCTCTCAACTGGCTTATGCCAGTGCTGCTTTCGCTTTTTCGACCAGAGCGGTGAACGCTACTTTGTCGAATACTGCGATGTCAGCCAGGATCTTACGGTCGATTTCAACAGAGGCTTTTTTCAGGCCGTTGATGAATTTGCTGTAAGAAATACCGTTCTGACGTGCTGCTGCGTTGATACGCGCAATCCACAGTTGACGGAACTGACGCTTACGCTGACGACGGTCACGGTAAGCGTACTGACCTGCTTTGATAACAGCCTGGAAGGCAACGCGGTATACGCGTGAACGCGCACCGTAGTAGCCTTTAGCTTGTTTCAAAATTTTCTTGTGACGTGCACGTGCAATTACACCACGTTTTACGCGAGCCATGTGTGCTCTCCTGTATCTATTCTAAGTTAAAAAAGTTAAACGAAACGACTTATGCGTACGGCAGGCACGCGATGACCAGGCCCAGATCGCCTTTAGAAACCATGGCTTTTGGACGCAGGTGACGTTTACGCTTGGTAGCTTTCTTAGTCAGAATGTGACGCAGGTTAGCGTGCTTGTGCTTAAAACCACCTTTACCGGTTTTTTTGAAGCGCTTAGCAGCACCGCGTACGGTCTTAATTTTTGGCATTTTAATAACTTCCACTTCGCATTGTTAAATAAACGAAACATAGGCGAACAAAACCTATGAAACCCGAAGGCTCCACAGATTTTGCTGCTTGAAGGCCTTACTGTTTCTTCTTAGGAGCGAGCACCATGATCATCTGGCGGCCTTCGATCTTCGTAGGGAAGGATTCGACTACTGCCAGTTCACTCAGATCGTCACGGACGCGGTTAAGCACTTCCATACCAATCTGTTGGTGGGCCATCTCACGACCGCGGAAACGCAGTGTGATCTTGGCCTTATCGCCATCTTCCAGAAAGCGAATCAGGCTGCGGAGTTTTACCTGATAATCGCCATCGTCGGTACCAGGACGGAATTTGATTTCCTTAACCTGGATAACTTTTTGCTTCTTCTTCTGTTCCTTAGAAGACTTACTCTTTTCATAAAGGAACTTGCCGTAGTCCATGATACGACAAACTGGCGGTTCGGCGTTAGGGCTGATTTCAACTAAATCTACTCCAGCTTCTTCAGCCTTTTCGATTGCTTCTCTCAGACTCACAATCCCCAGCTGCTCGCCTTCCAGACCTGTTAAGCGAACTTCCTGGGCGCGAATCTCGCCATTGATACGATTCGGACGTGCCGTTTGAACTCGTTTTCCGCCTTTAATACCTTATTCCTCCAGTTGTTGAAGACTGCGGCTGCGAATCTCTTGTTGCAGCTTCTCAATCACTTCACTTACGTCCAGGCTGCCCAGGTCTTTACCACGGCGGGTGCGAACGGCAACTTTGCCGGCTTCCACCTCTTTATCACCACAGACCAACATATACGGGACACGACGTAAAGTGTGCTCGCGGATTTTAAAGCCAATCTTCTCATTTCTCAAGTCTGCTTTTACGCGAATGCCCGCATTTTGTAGTTTCTGCGTCAATTCTTTAACGTAATCTGCCTGAGAATCGGTAATGTTCATCACCACCACCTGCACCGGCGCAAGCCAGGTTGGGAAGAAGCCGGCGAACTCTTCGGTCAGGATGCCGATGAAGCGCTCCAGAGAACCGAGAATGGCGCGGTGAATCATTACCGGCACCTGACGCTCGTTGTCTTCGCCAACATAAGAGGCGCTTAAACGCTGCGGCAGGGAGAAGTCCAGCTGTACAGTACCGCACTGCCATGCGCGATCGAGGCAGTCATACAGGGTAAATTCAATTTTCGGACCGTAGAATGCGCCCTCGCCCAGCTGGTATTCGAACGGAATGCCGTTCTCTTCCAGCGCCACGGCGAGATCCGCTTCTGCGCGATCCCAGGTCTCATCGCTACCGATACGTTTTTCCGGACGCGTTGAGAGTTTGACCACGATCTTCTCGAAGCCAAAGGTGCTGTACATATCGTAGACCATACGAATACAGGCGTTAACTTCATCACGGACCTGATCTTCGGTACAGAAGATATGCGCATCATCCTGCGTAAAGCCACGCACGCGCATCAGACCGTGCAGCGCACCTGATGGCTCGTTACGGTGGCAGCTACCGAACTCCGCCATACGCAGCGGCAGGTCGCGGTAGGATTTCAGACCCTGATTGAAGATCTGAACGTGGCCCGGGCAGTTCATTGGCTTGATGCAGTATTCACGGTTCTCAGAGGAGGTGGTGAACATCGCATCCTTGTAGTTGTCCCAGTGGCCGGTTTTTTCCCACAGCACACGGTCCATCATGAACGGGCCTTTCACTTCCTGATACTGGTACTCTTTCAGCTTGGAGCGTACGAAGGTTTCCAGTTCACGGAAGATGGTCCAGCCGTCGTTATGCCAGAACACCATACCCGGCGCTTCTTCCTGCATGTGGTACAGGTCAAGCTGCTTGCCGATTTTGCGGTGGTCACGCTTCGCCGCCTCTTCCAGACGCAGCAGGTAAGCGTTCAGGGCTTTTTTATCGGCCCATGCGGTACCATAGATACGCTGCAACATCTTGTTGTTGCTGTCGCCGCGCCAGTAGGCGCCTGCGATCTTCATCAGCTTAAAGTGATGACAGAAGCGCATGTTCGGCACGTGCGGTCCACGGCACATGTCGACGTATTCTTCGTGATGGTACAAGCCAGGCTTGTCATCATGCGAAATGTTTTCGTCAAGAATCGAGACTTTATAGCTCTCGCCGCGCTTCACGAAGGTTTCACGCGCTTCGTGCCAGCTGACTTTCTTCTTGATGACGTCATAGTTCGTTTCGGCGAGCTCGTGCATACGTTTTTCGAGCGCGTCGATATCTTCCTGAGTCAGGGTATGGTCAAGGTCAACGTCGTAGTAGAAACCATTATCGATAACCGGACCGATCGCCATTTTGGTGTTTGGCCACAGCTGTTTGATGGCATGGCCCAACAGGTGCGCGCAGGAGTGACGAATGATCTCCAGACCTTCTTCATCTTTTGCGGTGATGATGGCCAGCGTCGCATCGTTTTCGATCAGATCGGAGGCATCCACCAGCTCACCGTTGACACGGCCGGCGATGGTCGCTTTCGCGAGACCAGGACCGATGTCCAGGGCAACATCCATTGGGCTAACAGCGCGGTCGAAATGGCGTTGGCTGCCATCAGGAAGAGTAATTACAGGCATTTTATATCCTTATTTGCAGTGATGCCCCACACATAAGAGCATATACAAAGAAAATAATCGTGATTTGACAATAGATTACGACACCATCTGACCAACAATCGTCAAATTGGTTCGTCATCATTCACCTGCCGGAAAATCAGACAACGCCGGATATACGGCAAGCCTTGCAATGTTAACACTAACAAAAGGGAGATTGCACCCTCTGCTGGCAGATTGATGTGCTGGCACTTTCGCATGAATTTGCAGGTTGCATATTCCCGGCGCTCGCAATTTAGAAATGCAGAGCTACTCTTGAACAGGTCTTTAAACCCAAAGGTGCATACCATGAACGTATCCAGTAGAACGGTTGTGATATTGAACATCCTTTCCGCCACAGGTTTATTGTTGATTCTCGCCGAACGATTCCACTGGTTCTGAACCGCCCCCTACGCTGGCATAACCCAATCGTTCCTGCGAAGGGGCATATTCAGGCCCTGTTTGGTAGACTGTGGATATCAACGAACAAGGATTAGGTTATGCCAACAAAACGATTTGCCGTAAAACACTGGAAAATGGTGCTGGTGCTGATTGCCATCTGCGGCGCAATGCTGTTACTCCGTTGGGCGGCGATGATTTGGGGTTAGGGGCGAGTACAGCTCATCAGAAGGGACGTCACAAGATCAGAGAGAATAAACGGGCCGACATTATCATCGGCCCGTCTTCATTACATTCTATAACCCAGTGAAACCGTGGTTCTGCGGTCGGTATGATCCGGTGCAGACTCTGGTGGTGAAGAGTTCCAGGTCACGTTGTAGGCGACTTTCAGACCAAAGTGTTCGTTGATGGCCACGTTGAGCGCCGTCTCAGAGTTCAGCGTCGTGTCGTCGGCACCAAATACAGAAACACCCTGTGTAAATTTGGTGTTATCAGTCATCTGCCAGGCATAGGTACCAGAAGCGTAACCGAGCGGTTGGGTTTTGGTATCGCCATTGGTGTACTCGTCATAACGCACACCGGGACCGAATTCAAAACGGAGGCTGTGTACCGGACCGTTCAGGAACTGACGACCATAACCCGCCGTGAACACGTCACGCTGGCGATAACCGTTGTAACGGTCGGTTAACCAGCTTGCCTGACCAAACAGGTAGTCATAGTCGGTCATGTTGTAACGGCTACGTCCGCCTACCGCATATTTCTCGGAAGAGCGTTCGTCATTAGCGGACGTATTGCTGGCATTACCCCACAGAGACCAGGCGGTGGTATTACCGTACCAGGTGAGCGTACTGTCCGCCGTCAGAGAAGAGCTTTTGGTGTTACCGGATTGTGCCAGGTACCCCGCGTTCAGGTTACCTTCAAACGGTTTTTTCGCGGTGGAGGGATCGTCCATGACAGTAAAAACGGAATCATCGGCGGTCGCGTTCATAGCCGCAAACACGCCACCCGCCAGCATCAGTGCAGCGGGCACTGTCTTTAAAAGCTTCATTTTATTAAGGAGTCCGTACAACAAAAAAAGAGACCACACGGTCCCGGAATCTTTCTTGAGGATCAATGACAAGGCGTCCAGAGAAAGGTAACAAATTATAAAAAGCCGCAAATAACATAGCAATGTTTTCTTATTTCATTTTTTGAATAAGAACGATCCCAAAAAGCGTTTTATTTTATATGTCTCCGGCCTCACTTTTATTCACTATTCATATTTAAAATCATACTGTTATTTACATTGCCTTCCTGACAAATGGTGCCAGACTAAAAGGAACCCATGCTAAAAGGAGGTAATGATGGTTCCTATCTACACCCTGACGCTCTCCCCTTCCCTTGATTCCGCCACCCTGACGCCGCAGATTTATCCGGAAGGTAAATTGCGCTGTAGCGCCCCGGTCTTTGAGCCCGGCGGTGGCGGTATCAACGTGGCGCGCGCCATTACCCACCTCGGCGGCAAAGCCACGGCCATTTTCCCCGCAGGCGGTGCTACCGGTGAACATCTGGTCTCCCTGCTGGCAGATGAACAAGTGGCCGTAGAGACCGTCGAGGCGAAAGACTGGACGCGGCAAAACCTGCATGTTCACGTGGAATCCAGCGGCGAGCAGTACCGGTTTGTCATGCCGGGCGCGAAACTCACCGATGACGAGTTTCGTCAGCTTGAAGAGAAAGTGCTGACGATAGAAAGCGGCGCGCTGCTGGTGGTCAGCGGCAGCCTGCCGCCCGGCGTCAGCACGGAAAAATTAACCGCGCTGATTCAGGCGGCGCAGCAACGCGGTATTCGCTGCATCGTCGACAGCAGCGGCGAGGCCCTGCAAGCGGCCTTAGTGCCGGGCAATCTTGAACTGGTCAAACCCAACCAGAAAGAGTTAAGCGCGCTGGTCAACCGAGACTTGACGCAGCCTGACGATGTGCGCACCGCCGCGCAGGAGCTGGTACGCAGCGGCAAAGCGCGACGCGTGGTGGTTTCCCTCGGTCCGCAGGGGGCACTGGCCGTCGATGAAACGTCGTCCGTTCAGGTTGTTCCACCGCCGATGAAGAGCCAGAGCACGGTTGGCGCGGGTGACAGCATGGTGGGTGCGATGACGCTTAAACTGGCGCAGGGTGCGTCACTGCTGGAGATGACGCGCTACGGCGTGGCGGCGGGTAGCGCCGCCACCATCAACCAGGGCACGCGCCTCTGTTCGCTGGCCGATACGCAAAAAATCGTCGATTACCTGTCCCGAAATTAACGTCTGTTCCCCTTCATCTGCATGGAGGGGAACGTCATCCCCGAGTCGCCAAACGCAAACTATCGACTATGCTAAGAAAACTTCCATGATAACAATGAGGTGAATTATGAGCAGTGGTGACATCACTCGTTATGTCGTAACCGTCAACCTTCATGAAGCATCGCTTACCGAGCTAAATGAGCTCAACAATGCCTTCACCCGGGCTAATTTTCTCCTCACCCTGACGGATGACGAAGGCAATATTCATGATTTAGGCACCCTGGCATTTGGCCTGATCGGCGCGCTTAATAAAGAAGAGGTCCATGCGCTGGCCGCCAGCCTGGTGGAAAGTGTGACCGACAAGCCAGCCGAAATTGACGTCGACACCTGGGAAAGCTGGCAGAAAAAAGAACAATAAGTGCCCTGTATGAAATTAAACCGCTCAGGTGTGCGTTAGTTCGTATTTTTTTACCGCAATAATGCGCTAACTTTATGATCTGGCAGACAACATGGGAGAGTCAACATGTGGCAGGCTATCAGTCATCTTTTAAGTGAGCAGCTGGGTGAAGGTGAAATTGAACTGCGTAACGAACTGCCAGGCGGAGAGATCCACGCCGCGTGGCATTTACGCTACGCAGGGCGCGATCTCTTCGTAAAATGCGATGAACGCGAGCTGCTTCCGATATTTACCGCCGAAGCCGATCAGCTGGAGCTGTTGTCGCGCAGTAAAACGGTGACGGTCCCGCAGGTTCTGGCCGTCGGTAGCGACCGCGATTACAGTTTTCTGGTCATGGAATATCTCCCCGCCCGTCCGCTGGATGCCCATAACGCTTTCATTCTTGGCCAGCAGCTAGCGCGCCTCCATCAGTGGAGCGACCAGCCGCAGTTTGGCCTTGATTTTGACAACGATCTCTCCACCACGCCACAGCCCAATGCCTGGCAGCGCCGCTGGTCGACGTTTTTTGCCGAGCAGCGCATTGGCTGGCAGTTAGAGCTTGCCGCCGAGAAAGGCCTGGAATTTGGCAATATTGATGCCATCGTCGAACACGTGCAGCAGCGTCTGGCCTCCCACCAGCCTCAGGCGTCTCTGCTCCACGGTGATTTGTGGTCCGATAACTGCGCGCTGGGGCCCAACGGCCCCTATATCTTCGACCCGGCCTGCTACTGGGGCGACCGTGAGTGCGATCTTGCCATGCTGCCGCTGCACCCAGAACAACCGCCGCAGATATACGACGGGTATCAGTCGGTTTCCCCCCTGCCGCCCGGCTTCCTCGATCGTCAACCGGTGTATCAGCTTTATACGCTGATGAACCGCGCCATACTTTTTGGTGGGGAACACCTGGTTAACGCCCAGCGGGCGCTTGAGCGCATGCTTGCCGCCTGAGACGCGAACGGGTGGCTTTGCCGCCACCCGTATCGGTTACAGAAAACCGAGCAGTGAGAAGAAGAAGTATCCTGCCACAATGATAATCACGGGAAGGATATAGAGCGGGAAGATTTGCAGGAAAATGGTGTGGCGCGGCACAACAATGCGGGATTCAATCTGCTCCCGGCTCATACCTTCCGGGCCTTTGGCCTGCTCCAGAATGAGCTGGTCCTCGACGCCCTCGCGTAAGAAGCGCGTCTGACGGCTCATTCGCGCGCCAGAGGCCTGCAGCGCCAGCGCAACAAAGATCAGGGCGTAGATCACCCAAAAGCCGATATTCAGCTGATGCTGAAAATCCGGGGTCGGTGAGTTAAACCAGAAGACATTCAAGAATGGCGTATTAAAACGCATCATCTCAATCATCACATGCGCAAAATCAAGCATAACCGCATTGATACCCGGCTGTTTTTCGCTGTGATCGTACATAAATTTGAGTACAGAAATCAGCGTAGAAATGACGGCAGGAATAAAAATCACCCAGCCAGCAATACGTTTTAAGACCGCAATGCGTCCAGCTTGTTGATACGTCATCAGTTCCTCTTCATAAAGACGCGTTATTTGTGCCTAAGTCTACCTGCTGGCCATCAATTTCGCCCGCTCTTTAAAAGCAATATGCTAAATTGCAGAGTGTGCTTAGCACTTATCGTCTGTCGAACACCCTGGATAAGGAGACGTTGTGATGTCGACACCGCGCCAAATTCTTGCCGCAATTTTTGACATGGATGGATTACTGATCGATTCCGAACCGTTGTGGGATCGCGCCGAACTGGAGGTCATGGCCAGCCTGGGCGTGGACATCAGCCGCCGTAATGAACTTCCCGATACGCTGGGCCTGCGCATCGATATGGTGGTTGACCTGTGGTTTGCCCAACAGCCGTGGGCTGGACCGGGTCGTGATGAAGTGACCGCGCGCATTATCAGCCGCGCCATTTCGCTGGTAGAAGAGAGCAAGCCGCTGCTGCCCGGCGTACGTGAGGCCGTCGCGCTGTGTAAAGCCCAGGGGCTCAAGGTCGGCCTGGCCTCGGCGTCACCGCTGCATATGCTGGAAAAAGTGCTCATCATGTTTGAACTGCGCGACAGTTTCGACGCGCTGGCGTCCACTGAGAAATTGCCTTACAGCAAGCCGCACCCGCAGGTCTATCTCGACTGTGCCGCTAAGCTCGGCGTGGATCCCCTCAACTGCGTTGCGCTGGAAGATTCCGTTAACGGCATGATAGCGTCTAAAGCCGCGCGGATGCGCTCCATTGTGGTGCCTGCGGAAGAAGGCCGCCACGATCCCCGGTTTGCCCTTGCCGATGTGAAGCTGATTTCACTGGCAGAACTCACGGCGCATCACCTGCGGGGCGGTTAAGACCCTCCTGCAGTTTGTGACAAACAGTTACACCGTCACCTCTTCCGCCTACTGTATAAAAACCCTATACTGTATGAATTGACAGTTTTATGGGTTTTATCATGACGGCGGAAGGCCACCTGCTTTTTTCTATCGCGTGCGCAGTATTTGCCAAAAACGCTGAACTCACCCCCGTGCTGGCACAGGGGGACTGGTGGCATATCGTCCCTTCCGCCGTTTTGACCTGTCTGCTGCCCGATATTGACCATCCCAAGTCCTTCCTCGGTCAGCGCCTGAAGTGGGTGTCAAAACCCATCGCCCGCGCGTTCGGCCACCGGGGGTTTACGCACAGCCTGCTGGCCGTGTTTGGCCTGCTGACGCTTTTCTATTTAAAAGTGCCCGAAAGCTGGATCGTCCCCGCCGATGCCATCCAGGGGATGGTGCTGGGCTATCTGAGCCATATTCTGGCCGATATGCTGACGCCCGCGGGCGTACCGCTGCTGTGGCCCTGCCGCTGGCGCTTCCGTTTTCCTATCCTGGCACCGCAGAAAGGGAACCAGCTTGAGCGCGTCTTGTGCATGGCGCTGTTTGCTTACGCCGTCTGGATGCCGCAAACGTTGCCCGAAAACAGTGCAGTCCGCTGGTCTTCCCAGATGATTAATTCGCTACAATTTCAGTTCAATCGCTTTATTCATCACCAGATTGAACAGTAAACCAACAAAACTATCCCATTTGTCATAACCCATTCCATTTGGATATAAGCGCGACATCACACTTCTGCTAACCTTCCGCCAACAGGATCGGTAAAAACCGATCCGATAATAAATCAGGAGAACGGGGATGAATTTTCCACTCATCGCGAACGTCGTTGTGTTCGTTGTATTGCTATTGCTTCTCGCGCAGGCGCGCCATAAACAGTGGAGCCTGGCGAAAAAGGTGCTGGTTGGTCTGGCCATGGGTGTCGTATTTGGTCTGGCATTACAGGCTATTTATGGCTCCGATAATCCAGTACTGAAAGATTCCATTCAGTGGTTCAACATTGTCGGTAACGGCTATGTTCAGCTGCTGCAGATGATCGTTATGCCGCTGGTGTTCGCCTCTATTCTGAGCGCCGTTGCCCGCCTGCATAACGCGACCCAGTTGGGAAAAATCAGTTTCCTGACCATTGGTACGCTACTGTTCACCACGCTGATTGCCGCGCTGGTGGGTGTGCTGGTCACTAACCTGTTTGGCCTGACCGCAGAAGGTCTGGTTCAGGGGACCGCTGAAACGGCACGTCTGACTGCGATTCAGACCAACTACGTCGGTAAAGTGGCTGACCTGACCGTGCCGCAGATGGTGCTCTCCTTCATTCCTAAGAACCCGTTTGCTGACCTGACCGGTGCGAGCCCAACCTCCATCATCAGCGTGGTTATTTTCGCCGCGTTCCTGGGCGTGGCGGCGCTGAAGCTGCTGAAAGACGATGCGCCAAAAGGCGAACGCGTGCTGACCGCGATTGATACCCTGCAAAGCTGGGTGATGAAGCTGGTTCGTCTGGTCATGCAGCTCACCCCTTACGGCGTGCTGGCGCTGATGACCAAAGTGGTTGCCGGCTCTAACCTGCAGGACATCATTAAGCTGGGCAGCTTCGTTGTCGCCTCTTACCTGGGCCTTGGCATTATGTTCGTGGTGCACGGCATCCTGCTGGGCGTGAACGGCGTCAGCCCGCTGAAATACTTCCGTAAGGTCTGGCCGGTACTGACCTTTGCCTTCACCAGCCGTTCCAGCGCCGCGTCTATTCCGCTGAACGTTGAAGCACAGACTCGTCGTCTGGGCGTGCCTGAATCCATCGCCAGCTTCTCTGCCTCCTTTGGTGCCACCATTGGTCAGAACGGCTGTGCGGGTCTGTACCCGGCGATGCTGGCGGTAATGGTTGCTCCTACAGTCGGCATCAACCCGCTGGATCCGGTCTGGATCGCCACGCTGGTCGGGATTGTTACCGTAAGCTCCGCAGGCGTTGCGGGCGTTGGCGGCGGTGCAACCTTCGCCGCGCTGATTGTGCTGCCTGCGCTGGGTCTGCCTGTGACGCTTGTCGCGCTGCTGATCTCCGTTGAGCCGCTGATCGACATGGGCCGTACCGCGCTGAACGTCAGCGGCTCCATGACCGCCGGTACGCTGACCAGCCAGTGGCTGAAGCAGACCGACAAAGCGATTCTGGAAAGTGAAGACGACGCCGAACTGGCGCATCGTTAATCGCTGTAGATATAAAAAAACCGCCAACAGGCGGTTTTTTTATGGCTGTTATTCTTCAACCTCTTCATCCTGGCGGATCTGCATCGCCCACCGCTGTGCGGACTCCGGCACCGTAAAGGTGGGAGAGCGACGGAAATGTTCGCCGATCAGCACAAAGGCCACGTATTTCCCCCGTAACTGCCACACATCGCGAAAACCCTCCACTTTCAGGGCATGGTCTGGCGGCGCGGGCTCAACGCGGGGCACATAGCTAATAACCTGGCGGTTTTGTTGACGAAGAGGTTTCATAAGCGACGGATTCACTAAAGCAAATTCTTGAAGCAGGAAAATTCTATGATAGCCGATCCTGCTGCCTTCCGTCGCGCTCCGAGTGGGTGAGATGGCTCCTTTCGTTAATGATGGCCTGTGAAAACTCTTAGTTCGCGAGCCATCTCACGACATTGTTCTATCCTTAATAGGGTTTTTAGCAATGGATAAAGGAGAAGCGTGCAATGTCGAACAAAGATAAAACACATCAATCACCGATTCATGGCACTGAAGAATCTCAACCGGGCATGGACTCTCTCGCCCCTGCAGACGGCTCTCACCGCCCCTCCCCGGGCCCTTCCGCACCAGGCGAACAGCCTACCGCACCGGGAAGCATGAAATCCCCGGATACGGGAAACGAGAAGCTGAAGTCGCTTGAGCCACACCGTAAAGGCGGCGAAGGTTTTGCGCTCACCACCAATCAGGGCGTGCGCATCGCTGACGATCAGAACTCCCTTCGCGCAGGCTCGCGCGGGCCAACCCTGCTGGAAGACTTCATTCTTCGGGAAAAAATCACCCATTTTGACCACGAGCGGATACCGGAACGCATCGTCCACGCACGCGGTTCCGCTGCGCATGGCTATTTTCAGCCCTACAAGAGCCTGAAGGCGATCACCAAAGCGGACTTCCTCTCCGACCCGGATAAAATTACCCCGGTATTTGTGCGTTTCTCCACCGTGCAGGGCGGCGCAGGTTCGGCAGACACCGTCCGGGATATCCGCGGCTTTGCCACCAAGTTTTATACCGAAGAAGGTATTTTCGATCTGGTCGGCAATAACACGCCGGTGTTTTTCATTCAGGACGCGCATAAATTTCCTGACTTTGTCCATGCGGTAAAACCGGAGCCCCACTGGGCCATACCGCAGGGACAAAGTGCGCACGACACCTTCTGGGACTATGTCTCCCTGCAGCCTGAAACCTTACACAACGTGATGTGGGCGATGTCAGACCGCGGGATCCCCCGCAGCTACCGCACCATGGAGGGGTTTGGCATCCATACCTTCCGGATGATCAACGCCGAGGGGAAAGCCACGTTTGTCCGTTTCCACTGGAAGCCGGTGGCGGGTAAAGCCTCGCTGGTGTGGGACGAGGCGCAGAAGCTGACCGGGCGCGATCCGGACTTCCATCGCCGCGAGCTCTGGGAATCCATTGAAGCGGGCGACTTCCCGGAATACGAGCTGGGCCTGCAGCTCATCCCGGAAGAGGACGAATTTAAGTTCGATTTCGACCTTCTGGACCCGACGAAGCTGATCCCGGAAGAGCTGGTACCGGTGCAGCTGGTGGGTAAAATGGTGCTCAACCGCAACCCGGATAACTTCTTTGCCGAAAACGAGCAGGCCGCGTTCCACCCGGGGCATATCGTGCCGGGGCTGGACTTCACCAACGATCCGCTCCTGCAGGGACGCCTGTTCTCCTATACCGATACGCAGATCAGCCGTCTTGGCGGGCCGAACTTCCACGAGATACCGATCAACCGCCCAACCTGCCCGTACCACAACTTCCAGCGCGACGGGATGCACCGTCAGGATATTGATACCAACCCGGCGAACTATGAGCCGAACTCCATCAACGATAACTGGCCGCGTGAAACGCCTCCCGGACCGAAACGCGGTGGATTTGAATCCTATCAGGAGCGTATCGATGGCAATAAAATTCGCGAACGCAGCCCCTCGTTCGGCGAGTATTACGCCCACCCTCGCCTGTTCTGGAACAGCCAGACGCCGAATTGAGCAACAGCACATCATCGGCGGCTTCAGCTTTGAGCTGAGTAAAGTGGTGCGCACCTACATCCGCGAGCGCGTGGTCGATCAGCTGGCGCATATTGATGTTCAGCTTGCCCAGAGCGTCGCGGACAACCTGGGCATTACGCTGACCGACGAGCAGCGTAACCTCGCTCCGCCGAAAGAGGTTAACGGCGTGAAGAAAGATCCGTCGCTGAGCCTGTATGCGTTGCCGGGCGGCTCGATTAAAGGCCGCGTGGTTGCCATTCTGCTGAACGACAAAACCCGCGCCAGCGACGTGCTGGGGATCATGCAGGCGCTAAAAACCCAGGGCGTGCATGCCAAACTGCTCAATTCCCGCATGGGTGAAGTGACGGCCGACGATGGTTCTGTGCTGCCGGTCGCGGCGACCTTTGCCGGTGCGCCATCGCTCACCGTCGATGCGGTGATTGTGCCAGGCGGAGATCTTGCCAGTCTGCTGACCAACGGCGACGCCGTCTATTATCTGCTGGAAGCCTATAAGCACCTGAAACCGATCGCGCTGTCCGGCGACGCGCGACAGTTTAAAGCGCAGCTGAAGGTGGCCGATCAGGGTGAGGACGGCATTGTCGAGGGCGATAACGTTGACGATGCCTTCATGACGAAGCTGTTTGATTTGCTCGCCGCGCACCGCGTCTGGTCGCGAAGCAGCAAGGTCGATCAGATTCCGGCGTAAAAAAAAGCCCGGTGGCGGCTTCGCCTTACCGGGCCTACAAGAGTTAGCAGGTCGTTCGTAGGCCGGGTAAGGCGAAGCCGCCACCCGGCAACTCTTACAGCTCCCTGAACGTCCCCAACCGATACCCGCGCTCGGCAATCGCGTATTTCAGCGAGGCCGACGTCAGCACGTCCAGCTCCGCCAGCCGCGGCCAGCAGTAGGCACTTTTACGCACGGTGTTATCGACAAAGGCAGGATGCGCCATCACTTCCACCGAGGTTTCACCGCGGGCAGCGGAATCATCCAGCACCTTCAGGAACAGCGCTTCGCTGATCTCTTCTCCGTAAAACCCGCTGCTGAACCCCTCAGTGGACGTAACAGCGCAGTCCGGCAATCCGTGCACCTCGCGATCCACGCGCATCGCCACGCCTTTGCGCTGCGCAAACCCGGCGACAACAGGGAAAATTGCCGGGATCATATGCACGTGGTGATGGCTGTCGATGTGCGTCGGCGCCTGACCAAACACATCAACGAAGCGGTTGAACTGGCACTCCAGCTCGCGGGCAATCTCTTCGAGCGGCAGAGCACCCTGCTCCGCCCGTTCCCAAATCCATTTACCCAGCTGGCCGTCGCGCGTCAGGCCCGGCATTGGCGAAAGCGGCATCCCGAGCGTCAGCACAAAATGCATGCCGACGCCCAGCTCTGGCACCTCGCGGCTCAGCTGCGCCGCGTGTTCAACCGCCTCAGCGTTAACCAGCGCCGTTGTAGAGGTCACAACCCCCCGGCGACAGGCTTCAATAATGCCGTAGTTCTGGCCTTTCGAGAGGCCAAAATCATCAGCATTAACGATCAGCAGGTTTTCCATTGTGCGTCCTCTTATTGCTGTTTGAACTTCAGCTTCTCGATCGTGGCGGCAAAGTTCGGCAACCACTTTTCATGCGCCAGGATCATCTCGCTGGCCAGCTGCTCCGCGTCGCGGTCAGAATGCACCAGCGGGCTGAGGTTCAGGGCCAGCAGCACGTCATTGAGTTCCCCGCTCAGCGCCGCGTTGCTTGCTGCCACTTCAAAGCCTTTGATGGTATGAATCAGCCCCATGACCTTGTCATCGAAGTGGGTGATACGGGGATGCGGTTTAGCCCCCTCGCGCCCCAGGATGCAGGTCATTTCGACGGCCCAGTCAGCCGGAATATTGTCGACATGGCCGTGATGCGGGACGTTAACATAGTGCTCAGCCTGCTTGTCGTTGTAGATGGCGTTGATCACTTCACACGCCGCATCGGAGTAGTAGGCCCCGCCGCGCTGCTCCAGCTCTTTCGGTTTGACGTTCAGGTTCGGGTCTTTATACAAATCGAACAGCTGCTTTTCGACCTTCTGAACGATCTGCGCACGCGCGCCGCCCTTATAATACTCGCCCATTTCAATGGCCAGCATCTCTTTCTGCTTGAAGTAGTAAAGCAGGTACGAGCAAGGCAGCAGATTCAACGAGCGGATCAGCCCTTCGCTGAACGGCAGGTCAAAGATGTTTTTCACCGATGCCGCCGTCAGACGACCGGAGGCTACGCCGTCGAGGAGCTCGGCAAAGCGCGATTCCCCGTTCACGATGACATCTTTAATAAACACCATGTGGTTCAGGCCGAACAGATCGATGGAGAGATCGTCGTTGTCGGTCAGCGCCAGCACGTCGCGGATGAACATCTTCATGCCGATCGGAATATTACAGACGCCGATAAAGCGTTTGAAATTCGTATGACGATAGACCGCCTCGGTCACCATACCGGCCGGGTTGGTGAAGTTAATGACCCACGCGTTCGGGCAGATCTCCTGCACGTCTTTGACGATGTCGAAAATGACCGGGATGGTGCGCAGGCCTTTAAACAGGCCGCCCGCGCCGTTGGTCTCCTGCCCCAGATACCCGTGGCTCAGGGGAATACGCTCGTCCAGCTCACGCGCTTTCAGCTGGCCGACGCGCAGCTGGGTGGTGACGAAATCCGCATCTTTCAGCGCCAGACGACGATAGAGGGTTTTATGCACGGTCAGAGGCACGCCCGCTTTTTCCACCATGCGCTTGCACAGGTCGAAAATAATATTCAGCTTCTCCTGACCTTCCTCAACGTCTACCAGCCATAATTCGCTGACCGGTAATTCATGATAACGTTTCAGGAAACCTTCGAGTAATTCCGGGGTATAGCTGCTGCCGCCACCAATGGTTACGACTTTTAATTTCTTCTGCATAATATCTCCCTTAGCGTATCAGGTTAATCGCCTGCAAGGTATAGCGTGCTCTTCCCGCTATTTGGGCAAGCCATTAAAGCAATATTCGTGGCGGGTAATCCGCCGACAGTTAATTAATTACCGTCAAATTTTTCCGGTAACTGTTCGGTGTGAATGACGTCAGTTTCTTAAAGGTTTTAATAAACAGGCTGGGGCTGCTGTATCCTGACTCGTATGCAATATCGGTGACAGAATAGTTGGTAATTTCCAGCTGTTTTTTAGCAAAATTAATGCGGATTTCATTAATAATTTGCACGGGCGTTTTACGGTAATAACGCTGCGTCGCGCGGGTCAGATATTCCTGGGATTTGCCCGACAGGGAGACCATATTTTCCAGCGCATTTTCGCTGAACTGGCTTTTATCGTGCATCAGCTCAACGGTGCTGCGCAGCCATTGCGGAATATCATCCGTCACCTGCTGCTCTTCACGATGATGGCGCAGCCGGTTCATCACGTAGAAGGTCACCGTTTCAATAAACTCATCAAATTCATTGTCGCGGAAGTTAAGCGAGGCGATAACCGTTTCAATCCAGGTCATGAACTCGTTTTTGACGCGATAAACCTGGGAGGCCACAAAGCAGAACGGCACCAGCGGCAGATAGTGCTTCTCGAAGAAACGTCTGCTGACGCCCACATTCAGAATACGGGTGGCACCAAATTCGTAAAAGCTCTGGTGATAAGATCCCATCGGCAGGAAGACAAAATCCCCTCGTTCAAGCAGAACGCGCTTACCGTTGATCTCCTGGTAGTAGCGGCCGGTCAGAACAATCGTGAACTCGTAGTAGTCATGCTGATGCAGACCGCTGGCGCTCTCCGTTTTGTTGTAGATAACCACGTGAAAATTTTTGCCATTAAACAGCTGCTGTTCAAGTGCGGTTTTAATTTCCATCGTGCTGACCTCCTGCTACTCAGTCTGACTTACTGCATCTTCTCGTGAAGCTCAATGAGCTCCGCCACCAGCTCGCGTGCCAGCATCGAGGTCATCAGGTGATCCTGCGCGTGGACCAGCACCAGGCTGACCTTCATCTTCCCTTCGCCCTGATCGCTTTCAATCAGCTTTGTCTGCACCAGGTGCGCTTCGTTCAGCGCCGTGCGGGACTGTTCCATCATGGTTTTCGCCGCGGCGAAATCCCCCTGCTTGGCCTGCTTCAGCGCGGCGTAGGCCAGGCTGCGGGCCTGCCCGGAGTTGATGATAAGCCCCATCACCACTTCTTCGAGATCGTTCTCGACGGCGTCGTCTGCGACAATATTATCCAAATCTAACATCTTTAAGCTCCTTGTGGCTGGCGCGGGTTTCCCCGCGCCGTCAATCTTAGAATTTCAGTGAGAGGGCGATATCCTCTTCGCTCTCTTCTTCATCAATGATGGTGGCGGCTTTGTTCGCAATCGCTACGAACGGCATGTACAGCAGGGTGGCAATCCCGAGGTTAAATATCGCCAGCAGGAAGGCTGCGACGCTGCCGTTGGTGTTGAAGAAGGCGCCCAGACCCGCTGGCATGGTCCACGGTGCAATGTTGGTGACCGGTGGAATGATGCCCATGTAATACGCCGTCAGGGTGATAGCGGCCAGCAGCGGCTGAACCAGGATGAACGGAATGAACATGACCGGGTTCATGATGATTGGCAGACCGAACAGAATCGGTTCGTTAATCTGGAAGATGCCTGATGGCAGCGCCAGCTTCGCGACCTGACGGTAGTCTGCGCGACGAGAGACAATAAAGACCGCGATGATCAGACCCAAGGTTGCCCCGGTACCGCCCAGGAAGATATAGGAGTCAAGCATCGGCTTCGCCCACACATGGAAAGTTTTACCCGCTGCCAGCGCCGCGTCAACGGAGCCGTACTGCTGATACAGTGCAACGTTTTCCAGTGCCCACGGGGTCATAATTCCGCTGTCCAGCGCGGCCAGTGCCAGTGAACCATGCACGCCAAAGAACCACAGCAGAGAGGTGAAAATCACGTACGCCCAACCGACCACGCCACCCATAGACGCCAGCGGCGTAGAGATAGAGTCCATGATGATCTGGTGGAAGTTCGTGCCCCAGTGAGAGAGCGCCCAGGCGATAATCCCCATAATAGAGAGAATAATGAAGCCTGGAATCAACGCGGAAAATGAACGGGAAACGGAGGCCGGTACGCTATCCGGCAGGCGGATCACCCAGTTGCGACGGATAA
This sequence comes from Enterobacter sp. SST3, assembly GCF_000286655.1. Lineage (NCBI taxonomy): Bacteria > Pseudomonadati > Pseudomonadota > Gammaproteobacteria > Enterobacterales > Enterobacteriaceae > Enterobacter > Enterobacter sp. SST3. The sequence goes on from NZ_ALNS01000012.1 coordinate 166,079, forward strand.
TAAAGGTGAACATCTCTGCCACCACCAGGCCGATAACAATACCGGAGATGATGTTAGCCCCACCCAACCAGTTGGCGCCCACAGCATAGGCTTCACCGACGCTGTACGGGGTCACTGTCATAAAGGCGGCGACGGATAATAACCCGGCAGCCAGTGGGTCCACCTTACGCTCTTCTGCCAGCGCCATCCCAATAAAGAAAGGCGCCATCAGCGACATAATCCCCAACGTACCGTTATAGACGTTGCCGCCGATGGCTTTAAAACCATTAAGGGTTTCAATTGTGGAAGCGTCTAACCGAATTCCTAATGAATAAAAGAAGGAACCTTCACCAAAGCTCAGAAAAACGTTGTTAATTAAAACGAACATGGCCCCGGCCAGCGTCAACGGCATTAATTTAATAAAGCCGTTTTTGATGGCATTAACGTGAGGCTGCTTTCCTATTTTAACAGCAAAAGGAAGGAGTACCTTTTCAAGTGAAGCGATGACTTTACTCATAGGAAAATACCCTTAAATGCCGTAACGCATGTTACGGCGTATTGTGTGTGAAATAACTCTTTGACGGGAAAAATAAAAATTAATTAGCAGCTTTTTTAATCGCTGCCACAGCAGCTTTAAGAACACCTAAACCATCAATCTTGCCGTACAGCCCCGAGTCGATCACTTCGACCGGTTTATTGGGTAACAGTCGTTGAATTTCGGGCAACATATAGGCAATTTGCGGTCCCAGTAAAACAACATCGGCTGTCTGACCTTTTTCGCCCGCCAGCGTTTCCGGGAACGCTTCGATCACCACAGGGACTTCATACTTTTCAGCCTGCGCACGCATCTTTGACACCAGAAGCGAGGTTGACATGCCCGCTGAGCAGAACAGGTAGATATGTTTCTTTTCCATCGTAATTTCCCTCTTGTATGACTACCTGCCGTCGCGTTCTCACTCGACTCGCTGTCCCGGCAGACAGGTAGTTTGCGTACTGTTGTTTATCGTTGGAGTGAGTATACGCAATGGTACAGACAGGGGATAATTCTGAACAGACTCAAATTGTCTCTCATTGACCTGGCTTGTTGACTACCCTCACATTTCGGGCAAATAATTCGCGAAAAGAAATAAGATTTTCTGATGCATAAAAAAACCGGCCCCGGGGCCGGTTTGTTAACATCCTCAGGCAAGCAGGGTGACTACGCCTTAGGTGCCTGCGGGTCAGTATCGTATTCAGCACAGGTCTGATAGCCGGAGTTGATCACATGACCGGTATCATCCAGGGCGACAAAGTAGGTTTCTGCCTTACCATCACGTTGACCCAGGATGTAGGTCTGGCAGGTCCCTTTCGCATGAATCATGGTAACTTCGGAAGAAGGTTTACCGGCAATCGCAGCGACCTGCGAACGGGTCATCCCTTTTTTGACATCTTTTACTACGGGCTGCGTAAACTGATCCTTGGTGCGATCGTAAGCCGTACACCCTGCCAGCATAGTCAGTACCGCCGCTGCGCTAAGAATTCCTGCTACGTTCTTGTTCATATTCCGTCCTCTTGTTTATCAGCGTGTTATCTAAGCATGGGATAAAAAGTACTATTGTTCAACTTTGTGCGTTACGCCAGACGAATTTCGGAAAATTCTAATAAAACAACGATAACCTGCTAAAACGGCGTAAATTAGCGCACTCGAAACTGTGATCCTTGTCGTTTTACGTCCAAAGGGTTAGTTTTAACAGTTAACACATTCTGTTTATGGAGAGCGTGATGACTCTGCAACAAGAGATTATCCAGGCGCTGGGCGCGAAGCCTGCGGTAGATGCAAATGAAGAGATCCGCCGCAGCGTGGATTTTTTAAAAGCGTATTTAAAGAAGAACTCTTTCCTGAAATCTCTGGTGCTAGGCATCAGCGGCGGCCAGGATTCAACGCTGACCGGTAAGCTCTGCCAGATGGCAATTTCAGAGCTGCGCGAGGAGACGGGAGATGAAACCCTGCAATTTATCGCCGTGCGTCTTCCATATGGCGTACAGGCGGACGAGCAGGATTGCCAGGATGCAATCGCCTTCATTCAGCCTGACCGCGTGCTGACCGTCAATATTAAAGGCTCCGTGCTGGCAAGCGAGCAGGCGCTTCGCGAAGCGGGCATTGAGTTAAGCGATTTTGTTCGCGGCAACGAGAAAGCCCGCGAGCGCATGAAAGCGCAGTACAGCATTGCCGGGATGACCAAAGGCGTCGTGGTCGGCACCGACCATGCGGCAGAAGCGATCACCGGTTTCTTCACCAAGTACGGCGACGGCGGCACCGACATCAACCCGATCTTCCGCCTGAACAAGCGTCAGGGTAAGCAGCTGCTTGCCGCGCTGGGCTGTCCTGAGCATCTGTATAAGAAAGCGCCGACAGCGGACCTTGAAGACGATCGCCCTTCCCTGCCGGATGAAGCGGCCCTTGGCGTCACCTACGACAACATTGATGATTATCTGGAAGGCAAAAAGCTGGATGAAGGCACCGCGAAGATCATCGAAGGCTGGTATCTGAAAACCGAGCACAAGCGCCACACGCCAATTACGGTGTTTGACGACTTCTGGAAATAAACGCAAAACGGTAACCCCGTTTTGTAGGCCGGGTAAGGCGTCGCCGCTACCCGGCTCTTTTTTAACCACCACACTCCTGCTACACTGTATGCCTGAACAGTATATGGAGCAGTATGTGAGCAGGCGTCAATCCGCCCCGCGTCTTGAGTTTGAAGCGGCGGCTATCTACGAATACCCCGAGCACCTTCGCCCCTGGCTTGAGGCACTGCCTAAACAGCCGGGCGTGTACATCTTTCACGGCGAAAGCGACACGCTGCCGCTTTACATCGGCAAGAGCGTTAACATTCGCAGTCGGGTGTTATCCCATCTGCGTACCCCGGACGAGGCCGCCATGCTGCGCCAGTCGCGACGCATTACCTGGTTCCAGACGGCGGGAGAAATGGGCGCGCTGTTGCTGGAAGCGCGTTTGATTAAAGAGCAGCAGCCGCTGTTCAACAAGCGCCTGCGCCGCAACCGTCAGCTCTGCTCCCTGCAGATCAACGAAGGCAAGCCGCAGGTCGTCTACGCGCGGGACGTCGATTTTTCTCATGCCCCGAATCTCTATGGGTTGTTCGCTAATAAAAGAGCCGCACTTCAGGCGCTGCAGACGCTGGCGGACGAACTCCAGCTTTGCTACAGCCTTTTGGGCCTTGAGGCGACCACGCGCGGACGCGCCTGTTTCCGATCCGCGCTGAAGCGCTGTGCCGGTGCCTGCTGTGGGAAAGAGAGCGTTGAGGCGCACCACGCCCGGCTCCTCGCCGGTCTGGCGGCCATCAGCGTGAAGTGCTGGCCCTGGGAAAGCGCCGTTGCGCTAAAAGAAGTGGGTGACGCGATGACCCAATATCACATCGTCAATAACTGGCTCTGGCTGGGCGCTGTCGACGATATCAACGACGCGGCAACCCTGCTGCGCACGCCCGCCGGATTTGACCACGATGGCTACAAAATTCTCTGTAAACCTGTGCTGGCCGGTAAGTTTGAAATCATTGAGCTCAATGGCCTAGCAGCCACGTGATTTCGCTGAACAATAAGGTACCCTGAGCCTCCAGCAGACGCAGCGTATGGGTACCCTCCTCCCAGCTGGCGCCCTGATCGGCCGTCAGCAATTTATCACCCAGCTGCCACGCCCCGCTTAACACAAACACCACGCCCCCGCGTGTGCCAAAGGTGGTAAAGGTACGGTCAGCCACGCGCACCTTCGCCCGACAGCAGTCGCGACGGGTCATGATGTTGAAGTCCATCGCCATCCGCCCATCGGACAGCAGCGCTTTCACCGGCAGGTCGCCAGCAAAGCTGTAGGGCTGATGGTGCTTCAGGGTATGGAAGAACGCCTGGCCCGCATCCAGCGTCACCTCCCCGCCTTCCAGCAAGGTAATTACCCGATCGACGCCGGGAAAAGAGGAAAATTCGCCGTTGCTGGCGATAGTTGCGATACTGGCGCGCCAGTGAAAATCGCGCGTTGCGGGAGGGAAACAACAAATCTCACGCGTTTCACCCGCACCATTGCGCCAGAGGCTGACCGGCATCTTACGGATATCAAAGAACTCCATCACCACTCCTGAATGGCACAACCCGTGCCAGGGCAAGGATATTGCTATCGTTGCTGTCTTGTTTGTTATCGTTAGGTATTCACAACACAGTATCGGCAGCAGAGCGGGCAGGCCTTAGCGGAACGTTAATAAAAATTCTAACGCCATGACTCTACAAACATTCTCTGATGCGACTACAGGAGCATACCGCGCTGGCGGCGGCAGACAAGAGGGCAGGAAAGAAAAACCGCCGGTCCTGTCCACAGCGATTGCGCTTTTGTGGACAGGATCCCGGCGGTCTTAAGAGAGTGAACCGATTATTCGGTTGGTGCTGGCATTTTACCTTCCATCGCCGGACGTTCTGTCAGACGCTTCTCAAAATTCGCATTAAATTGTTTTTTCTGTTCCGGGGTCAGAATGTTGTAGATCTTGTTCTGGGTTTCCAGGTGAGCCAGCATACGGGCTTTGTGCTGCTCGGCCATTTTGTCGATCTGCGCTTCGGCTTTCGCCTTGTCGAAGCTGTCGCTAGCGATGATGTCATGCATGGCACGACGCTCTTCCAGCGGCGGACGTTTCATCTGGTCGCGTTCGCTTTTCCGGATATCGCGGATCTGCTGTTTCTGCGCATCCGTCAGGTTGAGATCCTTAAACATCATCATCTCGTTGTGCATACCCGGGCCTTTATGATGCATCATCATTTTGCCTTCAGCAGGCGCGGCAGCGGTGGTGGTCGCAGTATCTGCGGCGAAGGCCATGCTGGTAGCGCCCAGAGCCAGGGTAGAAGCAACAAACAGTGCAGTAAACTTACGCATAATTTATTTCCTTTCTTTCAGTTATTCTTCGGCGCTATGCCGTGTTGACGAGATTAACTTTACGGGGTTTATCGTCAATTAGTCAGAGCAACGGTAAAACAATGAAAGTGTAAAAAACAAATTTTCGCCAAATATGGAGGAAATAAGGATAAAGCGTGGAGAGTTGCAACCAAAAATATTCAATGCGATGATTTTAAAGCGATTTAGAAAAAGTATAACGGAGTGAAGGTGAATAATAAAGCAATTCACCAGGAATATTCTGCAAAACACGTTCACGCGCTTTAATTGCTAAGAAAAGGTATTTAACTTCCCCTCCCGGATGATGAGAGGGGAAAGGTTCAGGATATTTTTTCCAGCATCAGCCCGGCACGCAGGCCAAACGCGACGGTTGGGTTAGGGAATAAAACATACTCGGTGGTTTTCTGTACCTCGTAACGTTCCTCGCCGTCCTCGGCCAGCAGCGCCCCTTTGCGGAACGGGGTGAAGTTGAGGGTGTGTGCGGCCATGTGGAGCAGGAAGGCATCGCTGCGGCGCGTGATCTGCTGCACGACCCGGTAACGCTCAACGGTCTGGTGCGTATGCTCGGGAGCCGACCCGCCCAGCAGCGCCCGCAGGGCGAGATGCGTTGGCGCAAAGCGGGTGAGATCGTTTTGCCCAAACGGCAGCGCTTTCCCCAGCTCCAGCGTACAGGACAACGCACCAAAGTGCTCACAGGTGAAGTGCGTAAAGGTTCCGCCCGGCGACTGGTGAAACACCAGCGCCTCCAGCCCGGCATCTCCCAGCCAGCTCAGGAAATCTTCCTCCCACGGCTGATTGCGCTGCGGCAGCACGCCGAAGCGGACATGGTAGGACGCGCGGATGGCCGTATGCAGATCCAGATGCCAGCGCACGGGCCCCGCAGCGGCAAAGAACGCGGTCACCACGTTCTCCAGCCACGCTGCCCGCGCCGTTTCGTCACTTTGCGGAAACTGCGACCAGCGCCCGCCGAACATGCGGTTAATGTCGCTCACCAGATACCGTTTATTTTGCGCCAGCGCAGGGGGATTGCCGAGCACCACCAGCACGCGGCACTTCAGGGCAATTTCATTGCGATACAGCGCGCGCAGCAGCAGATCGACAATCTCAACGGGCGCCGTTTCATTCCCGTGAATGCCCGTTGAAAGCAGCAGCGAGAGATCGCTCTTTGCGGTCGGCGTCAGCTCAAGCACCCCGCGCCCCAGCCACCGCCAGCGAAATGAGGGGCCATCCCCCTCTTTCTGTTCCGGCGTTTCATCGGCCAGGGTCAGCGCCAGTAAATTTTCCATACCCACTCCTTTAGCGCTGGAACGGATAAACCGATCCCAGCTGCAGGATTGTCGACAACGTGTCCAGCGCCTCGCGACCTTCGCGCAGAAGCTGCGGGTCAACCAGATCGGCCTGCGTTAGACGGTCGCGATAGTAGCGATCGACCCAGTCATTCAGGCGCGTAAAGAGCGTATCGTTCATCATGACCGCCGGGTTAACCGCCTGCATTTCGTCCTGAGTCAAGACCACGCGCAGACGTAAACAGGCTGGACCACCGCCGTTGGCCATGCTTTCACGCAGGTCAAACACGCGCAGTTCGTCAATCGGGTTATCCGCCTTCACCAGCTCGGTCAGGTAGCGCCATACGCCCTGATGATCCCGGGACTCCTGCGGCAGGACCAGCATCATGCTGCCGTCATCGCGGCTGAGCAGCTGGCTATTGAACAGATACGTTTCAACCGCGTCCTGCACGCTCACCGCCTCCGTTGGCACCTGGACAGGCGTCAAGCCGTGCACGCGCTCATGCAGCGTGGCGAGCAGCTTTTCCTGATGGGCAAACGCCAGCTCGTGGCAGAACAGCACCTGGCGGTTAGAAACGGCAATCACGTCGTTGTGGAACACGCCCTGGTCGATCACATGCGGGTTCTGCTGGGCAAAAATCACCTGGGAAGGATTCACCTGGTTCAGGCGGGCAACCGCCTGGCTGGCCGCCAGCGTCTGACGGGCAGGATAACGGGTTGGCGCGACGTGGCCCCCCTCTTCTCGCCCGTAAATAAACAGCTGCACACCCGGCTCGCCATAATCGCCCCCCAGGCGGTTATGGTTGGCCGCGCCTTCGTCGCCAAACATCGCCACCTGCGGCAGGGCCTGATGCACCGCGAAATGGGCATCCTGGTTGAAAATGGCGCGCAGCACGCGCTCGGTGGTTTCCGCTTCGGTGGCGCGGTGAAACTTGTTATTCAGGTTCGCTACCGTCAGGTGGACTTTGCCATCCAGCGTATCGGCTGACGGCGCGACGGTTGCCGCGTTGGCGACCCACATCGAAGAGGCGGAGCTTGCCGCCGAGAGCAGGTGCGGCGTCTGCGTCCCCGCTTTTTCGACCACCTGCTCATCGGTGCCGCTAAAGCCGAGCTGACGCAGTACCGCCACGTTCGGACGCTCCTGCGGCGGGATCACCGCCTGCGGGAAACCGGCATCCGCCAGCGCTTTCATCTTAAGCAGCCCCTGCTTCGCCGCCAGCTTCGGGTTGGAAACCTGAAAACGGTGCTTCGTGGAGGCTTCATTACCAAAAGAGAGACCGGCGTAGTGGTGCGTCAGCCCCACCAGCCCGTCAAAGTTGACTTCACGCGCTTTCATGACGGTCCCCTCCGGTAAAGTCCAGCCCCGGATTAAGCGTCTCCGGCAGCGTCAGCGCCGGGGTTTCCAGGCTCGCCATCGGCCAGGCACAGTAATCAGCGGCATACCACGCGCTGGCGCGATGGTTCCCCGACGCGCCCACGCCGCCGAACGGCGCGGTGCTCGCGGCCCCGGTCAGCGGTTTATTCCAGTTCACAATCCCGGCGCGCGCTTCCAGCAGCAGTTGGTCAAACTTCTCGCGATGCGGCGAAATCAGCCCGCTCGACAGACCGTAGCGGGTGTTATTGGCCATTGCGATGGCATCGTCAAAATCGTCATAGCGCCAGACGCACAGCAGCGGGCCAAAGACCTCTTCATCCGGCACGTTGCTCGCGCCGCTCATCTCAACGATGCCCGGCGTCAGCAGCGAGGCACCCGGCTGAACCTGTTTCGGTTCGAGCAGGGTTTTCGCGCCGCGCGTGAGGTGGTCCTGCCAGGCCTTCAGCACGTTCAGCGCGGCCTGCTCGGAAATCAGCCCGCCGATAAACGGCTGCGGATCGGCATCCCACGCGGCTGGCACCAGACGCGCGCTCACCTCAACCAGACGTTTGAGGAACGCATCCCCTTGCGCGCCCCGTTTCACCAGCAGGCGGCGGGCGCAGGTGCAGCGCTGTCCGGCGGTAATAAAGGCGGACTGAATCGTCAGGTGCACCGCGGCGTCGATATCGTCAGGGTCTTCCACAATCAGCGGGTTGTTGCCGCCCATCTCGAGAGCAAGGATTTTTTCCGGCTGCCCCGCCAGCTGGCGATGCAGCTGATAGCCCGTCCCGGCGCTGCCGGTAAACAGCAGGCCGTCGATATCGCTCAGCGCGCTCAGCGCCTGGCCGGTTTCACGTCCGCCCTGCACCAGGTTCAGCACGCCCGGCGGCAGGCCAGCCTGTTCCCACAGCTTCACCACCGCCTCGCCGGTTAATGGGGTGAGCTCGCTCGGCTTGAAAATCACGGTATTGCCTGCCAGCAGCGCGGGCACAATGTGGCCATTCGGCAGATGCCCCGGGAAGTTGTACGGACCAAACACCGCCAGCACGCCGTGCGGACGGTGGCGCAGCGTGGCCGCGCCGTCCGGCATCTCGGTGTGCTGTTCGCCGGTGCGGGTGTGGTACGCCTTCACCGAAATGGCGATTTTGTTGATCATCGCTGTCACTTCGGTTGCCGCTTCCCAGCGCGGTTTACTGGTTTCAGACGCGATGATGCGCGTCAGTTCGGCCTTATTGGCCTCCAGCAGCCCGGCAAACTTTTCAACAAGCGCCTGGCGCACGGCGAAAGGCTGTTTTGCCCACGCCGGGAACGCGCGGCGAGCGGCATGGCAGGCTTGTTCCACCTGCGCGGCGCTGGCGTCGTTCCCGTTCCAGAGCACCTCTTTTCCTACCGGATTGGTCTTTACGCGCTGTTCGCCTTCGCCCGTGACCCAGTCACCGTTAATCCATAATGTCATGCTGTTTTCTCCTCAGGGCAGAGACGCACCAGGCGAACCTTATCGCCGGCGTTACATTTCAGGGCATCCAGTTCTGCAGCCGTCAGCACCAGACGTTCACATTTCGGGTTGGTCCGCACCAGCATCGCACGGAAGTTGGCGTAATTTTCGTTTGCCACCAGGCATGCCGGCCAGTCGCCCGGCGCGGGCTGGCCTTCAGAGACCTCAACCAGCCGGCTCTTACGGATCGCGCGCACGCGGTCGATATCGCACTCAAGCGTAGGCCCGCCGTCAAAGATGTCGACATAGTTACGGTAGCGGAAGCCCTCTTTCTCCAGCACCGCGCGGGCAGGTGCGGTTTGCGGATGCACTTCGCCGATCACCGCCTGCGCTTCCGGGCTGAGGAAATGGGTATAGATAGGATGCTTCGGCATCAGTTCGGCAATAAAGGCTTTCTGACCCGTGCCGCAGAGATAGTCCGCCCGACTGAACTCCATCGAGAAGAAGCGCTCGCCCAGGCTCTCCCAGAACGGTGAATAGCCGGTGTCGTCGATCACGCCGCGCATCTCCGCAACCACCTTTTCGTTAAAGCGATCGCGGAAGGCGGCCATAAACATAAAGCGCGATTTGGAGAGCAGATAGCCGTTGCCCTCCTTGCGCCACGCCGGGTCGAGGAACAGCGTGCAAAGCTCGCTGGCGCCCGTGTGGTCATTGCAGAGGAACAGCGTCGGCAGCGCGTTATAGACGTTCAGCTCTTTCGAGGCATGAACCATGGTGCCGACGCGGTAGTTGTACCACGGGTCGTTAAGCCCGACGGCCACTTCAATGGCGCAGATCCCGGCCACGGTCCCCGTGTCGGTGTCTTCCAGCACGAACACATACCCCTGTTCGCTTTTTGGCAACGTCCCCTGCCAGGTTTGAAGGGCGCGCTCAATGCGCGCCGACAGCGTTTTTTCATCGGCTGGAAGCGAGGTCAGCCCGCCTCCCGTCTTACCGGCAAGCTGCATGAGCCCGGCGAGATCGCCGCGCTCAACGGGACGGATGACCATCATGATGACACCCCGGATTTCACCTTTTCACACGCCAGCGCAAAGCGGTCCAGACCGGTTTGCACCTCTTCCTCGCTGACAATCAGCGCGGGAGCAAAACGCACGACGTTGGCACCGGCAATCAGTACCATCACGCCCACTTTTGCCGCTTCCTGTGAAATAAGTTTAGCTTTTCCGGCAAACTCAGCGGTGAGCTCGCAGCCGATTAACAGCCCCAGGCCACGAATTTCTTTAAACAGGCCAACCTTGCCGTTGATGGCATTCAGGCGCTCAACAAACCAGTCGTGGCGCTGCTTAACGCCCTTCAGCACCTCAGGGGTATTAATGATGTCGAGCACCTGTCCGGCAACGGCGGTGGCCAGCGGGTTGCCGCCGTAGGTGGTACCGTGGGTGCCGACGGTCATCACGCTGGCGAATTTATCGGTAGTCAGCGTTGCGCCAATCGGGAAGCCGCCGCCCAGCGCTTTGGCGGTCGACAGCACGTCCGGCGTGACGCCGTAGTGCATATAGGCATACAGCTCGCCGGTGCGGCCCACGCCGGTCTGCACTTCGTCGAAAATCAGCACCGCGTTATGACGATCGCACAGCTCGCGCAGCCCCTGCAGGAATTCTTTTTTCGCCGGAAGCACGCCGCCCTCGCCCTGCATCGGCTCGACGATCACCGCACAGGTGGTGTCGTTAATCAGCTCGCTGGCAGACTGCAGATCGTTATAAATACCGTGACGGATATCCGGCGGCAGCGGTGCGAAATCCTGCGAGTAGGAAGGCTGGCCACCCGCGCTGACGGTAAAGAGCGTCCGTCCGTGGAAGGCATTTTTAAACGCCACGATACCGCTCTTGTGGGTTCCAAACTTATCGTGCGCATATTTGCGCGCCAGCTTCAGCGCCGCTTCGTTGGCTTCCGCCCCCGAGTTACAGAAAAAGACTTTTTCGGCAAACGTCGCGTCGATCAGTTTTTTGGCCAGGCGCAGCGCAGGCTCGTTGGTAAAGCCGTTGCCGGTATGCCAGAACTTCGCTGCCTGGTCATTGAGCGCCTGACGCAGCGCCGGGTGCGCATGCCCCAGCGCGTTCACCGCAATCCCACCGGCAAAGTCGATATACTCTTTACCCTGCTGATCCCACAGGCGCGAGCCTTCCCCACGAACCGGAATAAAAGCCGCCGGAGCGTAAACCGGCATCATCCATTCATCGAAATTTTCACGCGTAATTGACAGAGACATAGCGACCTCATCCGGTAAATAAAAGGTTATTTGAATGTTAAATAATTGAGTGTTTGCACTGTGAATGTAGATTGCAGCCTTCGTGCCAGCCAGCGATAAAAATGCATAAACGGGTTGAGAGAACAGAATATCAATAAGTTACAACATGGAGTTATTCACTGTTAGTGCATAAAAAGTGAATATTTTTACGACAAGCGGCGCTTTGCCGCATGAAAATCAGAAAGAGTATGCACAGGCCAAATATAATTCTGGAATTGTGATCGCTCGCGAAATTTATCGGCCATTTACGCCCTCTTTGGGGGCGAAGCGCGTCAGAATGGTGCAAATATTGCACCACCGGCATTATCTGTTGCAGTTATTGGTCGAAGCCGGTAACAGTTGACGCAAATTCTGCTACCATCCTTGCACTATTCACCTTGCACTGGCAGCGACTATGAAATTTGTCTCTTTTAATATCAACGGCCTGCGTGCCCGCCCTCATCAGCTTGAAGCTATCGTTGAGCAACATCAGCCAGATGTGATCGGCCTGCAGGAGACAAAGGTTCACGACGACATGTTCCCCCTCGAAGAGGTGGCGAAACTCGGCTACAACGTCTTTTATCACGGCCAGAAAGGTCACTATGGCGTCGCGCTGCTCACCAAAGCGCCGCCGGTTTCCGTGCGTCGCGGCTTCCCGGGCGACGGTGAAGAAGCGCAGCGTCGCATTATCATGGCGGAAGTCCCTTCTGCGATCGGCAATATCACGGTCATCAACGGCTATTTCCCGCAGGGTGAGAGCCGTGACCATGAAACCAAATTCCCGGCGAAAGCGAAGTTTTATCAGGATCTACAGGACTACCTGACCACCGAACTCAAAAAAGAGAATCCGGTGCTGATCATGGGCGACATGAATATCAGCCCGACGGATCTCGATATCGGTATTGGCGAAGAGAACCGCAAACGCTGGCTGCGCACCGGCAAATGCTCCTTCCTCCCGGAAGAGCGTGAGTGGATGGAGCGCCTGCTGGGCTGGGGCCTGGTGGATACGTTCCGCAATGCCAACCCGGAAACGCAGGATCGCTTCTCCTGGTTTGACTACCGCTCCAAAGGCTTTGACGACAACCGCGGCCTGCGTATCGATCTGCTGCTGGCCAGTTCCCCGCTGGCCGAGCGCTGCATCGAAACCGGGATCGACTACGACATCCGCAGCATGGAAAAACCGTCTGACCACGCGCCGGTGTGGGCTAAATTCAAGCTGTAATGACGCGTGAACCTTTCAAAAACACTCTTCCTGTGCGCCCTTCTGGGCGCCTTTATTCTGGCGTTTATCATGCTTCCGCCGGGAACCCTCTCCCTGGAAGGGATTAAAACGCACCAGCAGGCATTACTCTCCTATGTCGACCACGCGCCGCTGCGCAGCGCGCTGATCTTCTTTGCGGTCTATGTGGCGGTCTCCGCCCTCTCGATCCCCGGCGCGGCGGTCCTGACCCTGCTGGGCGGGGCATTGTTTAGCCTGTGGGAAGGCACCGTGCTGGTCTCCTTTGCCTCCACGCTCGGGGCCACGCTGGCGATGCTCGCCAGCCGCTATTTTTTGCGCGACTGGGTGCAACGGCGGTTTGCCCGGCAGATGAGTACGGTGAATACCGGCATGGCGCGCGACGGCGCGGGCTATCTTTTTGCCCTGCGCCTGATGCCGCTGTTCCCGTTTTTCCTGGTGAATTTGCTGATGGGGCTGACCCGCATGGGAGTATTTCGCTACTGGTGGGTCAGCCAGCTCGCCATGCTGCCCGCCACGATTATCTTTCTGAACGCCGGGCGCGAGCTAGGAAAAGTGACCTCGCTGCGCGATATTTTGTCGCCGGGCATGGTATTCGCCTTTACACTACTGGGGGTATTGCCGTTGGTCACCCGCCGGCTGTTTTCCCGTTATCTCCCGTCTGCTAAAAAGTGAGGCATTATGCGCCGTGTGCGTTTTTGCGCGTTTCTGACCGGGCTGCTGCTGGCAGCCCCTCTGTATGCCGCCGACGGCTGGCAGGCCATTCAGCAACAGGCCAAAGGCCAGACCGTCTGGTTTAACGCCTGGGGCGGCGATCCGGCGGTCAACCGCTATCTGGAGTGGGTCAGCGGCGAGATGCAAACGCACTATGCCATTACCCTTAAAATTGTCCCGCTGGCGGATGCTGCCGACGCGGTAAAACGTATTCAGACCGAAGCCGCCGCGGGACGTAAGACCAACGGCTCCGTCGACCTGCTGTGGGTTAACGGCGAGAACTTCCGCACGCTGAAAGAGGCAAACCTGCTGCAGACCGGATGGGCGCAGACGTTGCCCAACTGGCGCTATGTTGATACCCGCAAACCGGTTACGGAGGATTTTGCTATCCCCACAGACGGCGCGGAATCGCCGTGGGGCGGCGCGCAGCTGACCTTTATCGCCCGCAAAGCCAGCATGCCGACGCCGCCTGTGGATCCTCAGGCGCTGCTGGCTTACGCGCAGCAGCATCCGGGCAAGATCAGCTATCCTCGCCCGCCCGATTTTACCGGCACGGCATTTCTTGAGCAGCTGCTGATGACGCTAACCGCTCACCCGGAGGCGCTGCAAAAGGCCCCCGATAGCACCTTTGCCGAGGTCACGGCCCCGCTCTGGGATTATCTGGACACGCTCCACCCGCTGCTGTGGCGCGAAGGGAAAGATTTTCCCCCTTCTCCTGCACGGATGGATGCCCTGCTTGCCAGCGGCAGCCTGTACCTGTCGCTGACCTTTAACCCGGCCCATGCGCAGCAGAAAGTGGCGAGCGGCGAACTGCCCGCCGACAGCTATAGCTTTGGTTTTCAGGGCGGGATGCTCGGCAACGTCCATTTTGTGGCGATTCCGGCCAACGCCAGCGCGAGCGCGGGGGCGAAAATGGTCGCCAATTTCCTGCTGTCGCCGCAGGCGCAGATCCGCAAAGCTGACCCGGCCATCTGGGGCGATCCGAGCGTGCTGGATGCGAAAACGCTGCCCGAAGAAGAAGCCAGACAGCTGCTGGCCCACACGCCTCAGGGGCTGCCGAAGGTGCTTGCCGAGCCGCAGTCCGCCTGGGTGAACGCGCTGGAGCAGGAATGGCTGCGTCGTTACGGCACCCGCTGAGCGGGCTCGTCTGGCTGGCGATGGCGGTGATTTATCTGCCGATCCTGCCCGCCGGCGCCATGCTGCTTGCCCCGGCGTTTTCGGTGACAAACTGGCAGCGGCTGCTGAACGATCCGCAGCTCCCGCAGGCGGCCGTCGCCACGCTGGTCTCAACGCTCATCGCCACGCTGGGGGCGTTGTTCATTGCCCTTCTCCTCGTCAGCCTTCTCTGGCCCGGAAAACGCTGGCGACGTCTCACAACCCGTCTGCCGTGGCTGCTGGCGATACCCCATGTGGCGTTCGCCACCGGCGCGCTACTGCTGTTTGCCGAGGGCGGACTGTTTTATCAGGTCTGCACCGTCTGTTCGCCGCCGTTTGACCGCTACGGCGCCGGGCTGGGGCTGACGCTCGCAGTCAAAGAGAGCGCGTTTGTCCTGTGGGCCATTTATGCCGTACTGCCGGAAAAACGGCTCGCGCAGCAGAAGATCGTCCTGCAGACGCTCGGCTACGGGCGTTTTCAGACGCTCAGCTGGCTGATCCTGCCAGCTATCGCGCCCGTCCTCGGAGCAGTCATGCTGGCGGTGCTGGCATGGTCGCTGTCGGTCGTGGACGTGGCGATCGTTCTCGGGCCCGGCAACCCGCCTACCCTGGCCGTGCAGGCCTGGCAGTGGTTAAGCCAGGGCGACGCGCAGCAGCAGGCAAAAGGGACGCTGCTGTGCCTGCTTCTCCTTCTGCTGCTGGCCGCGCTTGCCGCTCTGGGATACGGACTCTGGAAGGCATGGGTTCGCACACTTGCAGACCTCACCGGAACGCGTCCCCGGTCGCAGCGCGTCCTGCCTGAGCGGGCACTGAGCGGGTTTCTGCCCGCCTGCGGCGTCCTGTGCGCCGCGGTACTGCTGATGCTGGCGCAACGGGATGACGTTGGCCCGGTGGGAACCAGCCTTTCCTTCGGTCTGCTTTCAGCCCTGATTGCCCTGGTCGTCGGGTTACTCTGGCTGGAGTGGGGCCCGCAGCGCGGCACGCTGTGGGTATGGTTACCGCTCGCCCTTCCGGCCCTCCCGCTCGTCACCGGCCAGTATGCCATTGCGTTGCACCTGGGCATCGACGGGCACTACGCCGCCGTGCTCTGGAGCCACCTTCTGTGGGTATTGCCGTGGATGCTGCTGGTGCTGCAACCCGCCTGGCGCCGGATCGATTCCCGGCTTATCCTCACCGCCAGAACGCTCGGCTGGCGGCGGACAAAAATCTTTTTACTGTTGAAATGCCCGCTGCTGGTGCGCCCTGCGCTACTGGCCTTTGCCACCGGCTTTTCCGTCAGCATGGCGCAATACATGCCGACGCTGTGGCTGGGCGCGGGGCGTTTCGCCACGCTGACCACCGAAACCGTGGCGCTCAGCAGCGGGGGCAGCATCCCGATTCTCGCTAACCGGGCGCTGGGATTACTGCTGGTCACGGGTTCGGTGTTTGGTGCTGCTGCCCTGCTATCCCGGCTCGTGGGCCGCTACCGACAAGGGTTACGTTAATGCTGAAGGTAAAAAATCTCACCATCGAACCGCTTTTCCGCGAGGTCAGTTTTTGCGTGCCCCGCGGGGAGATCGTCACTCTGATGGGGCCGTCCGGCAGCGGAAAGTCGACCCTTTTTGCCTGGATGGTCGGCGCGCTGTCAGACGATTTCCAGGCGCGGGGCGAACTGTGGCTCGACGCGCGTCGCTGCGACGCGCTTCCCGTGGAGTCCCGCGGGCTGGGTATTCTCTTTCAGGACGCGCTGCTGTTCGACCAGTTCAGCGTCGGGCAAAACTTGCTGCTGGCGCTGCCCGAGCGCATCGCCGGGCGCGCGCGTCGGGAGGCGGTCGCGCAGGCGCTGGATTCCGCCGGGCTGAGCGGCCATTACGCCAGCGATCCGGCCACCCTCTCCGGCGGGGAGCGTGCCCGGGTCAGCCTGCTGCGGGCCCTGCTCGCGGAGCCGCAGGCGCTGCTGCTGGATGAACCGTTCAGCCGCCTCGATAAAGCGTTACGGGCCACGTTTCGGGCATGGGTATTTGACGCCGTCCGCGCGCGCAATATTCCGGCGGTGCTGGTCACGCACGATGAGGACGATATTCCACCCGGCGGCGAGCTGATTGAGATTTCTCGCTGGCAATAATGTGCTAACGCAATGTTTTCCGTTTCGGGAGAGACGACAATGCCCCCCTCTTTTACTGACGTCAGGTTATTCGATGAAACGTGTTTCTCAACTGACCGCGCTGGCCCTGCTCTGCGGCCTCGCTTCTTTTTCCTCGCTGGCGGCTGATATGCCCAACGCCATCACGCTGTCTCAGCTTCAGGCACAGCACGGCACGCCTGTCGACACACGCGCCAGCGCCTTCTATAACGGCTGGCCGCAGACGCTCAGCGGCCCCTCCGGGCATGAACCCGCCGCGCTCAACCTTGCTGCCGCCTGGCTCAGCGCCATGAGCGACGAGCAGATTGCGCTGTGGGCAAAACAGCATCAGCTTACCCCTGCGACGACCATCGCCCTGTACGGCGACGAGAACGATAACCAGGCGGTGAAAGCCCGCCTGGAGAAAGCCGGGTACCGCCACGTTTCGCTGCTCAGCGATGCTCTGCAGACGCCCGATCGCCTTCAGCGCCTGCCTCACTTTGAACAGCTGGTTTACCCGCAGTGGATCCACCGGCTCCAGCAGGGTAAACCCGTGGCTGCCGCACCGGCGGGCGACTGGAAAGTGATTGAGGCCGCCTGGGGTGCACCGAAGTTTTACCTGCTGAACCACATTCCCGGCGCGGGCTATATCGACACCAACGAGGTGGAAAGCGAACCGCTGTGGAATAAAGTCTCCGACGACAAGCTTAGAGCGATGCTGGCGAAGCACGGGATCCGTCACGACACCACCGTCATCTTGTATGGCCGCGACGTCTACGCCGCCGCGCGCGTTGCGCAGATTATGCTGTATGCGGGCGTGAAGGATGTGCGTATTCTCGACGGCGGCTGGAAGGCGTGGTCAGATGCAGGCCTGCCGGTTGAGCGCGGTACGCCCGGTAAAGTGACGCCCGCCCCCGATTTCGGCGCGCCGATCCCCGGTCAGCCGCAGCTGATGGTGGATATGGAACAGGCGCGCGGCATGCTGCACCGTCAGGATGCCTCTCTGGTCAGCATACGCTCGTGGCCGGAGTTCATCGGCGAAACCAGCGGCTACAGCTACATCAAGCCAAAAGGTGAAATTGCCGGTGCCCGCTGGGGTCACGCGGGCAGCGATGCCACCCACATGGAGGATTTCCATAACCCGGATGGCACCATGCGCAGCGCTGACGACATCGCCGCCCAGTGGAAGCGCTGGAATATTCTGCCGGAACAGCACGTCGCGTTTTACTGCGGCACCGGCTGGCGGGCGTCTGAAACCTTTATGTACGCCCGGGCGATGGGCTGGAAGAATATCGCCGTCTATGACGGCGGCTGGTACGAATGGAGCAGTCACCCGCAGAACCCGGTGACGACCGGTGAGCGCGGGCCTGAAAGCGCGCGCTAAGGGTTAAGTGACTTCAGCGTCACGTAGCCGCTCCAGATGCGCGTTGTGGTGGTCAGCCAGCACAGCGCGCCGAATACCCACGCGAAGAGCGTAAAGTGCGCAGGAAAAAGGCAGCACAGCGCAAACAGCACGATGGTCTCCGTCCCTTCCGTTAACCCGCCGATGTAATAAAACGACTTGTGCGCATAGCCGGGGTTGTCGATGTCGTGCTTCGCGGCCAGGGCCGCGAACGCCAGAAAACTGCTGCCGGTCCCGATAAACGCGAACAGCAGCCAGGCGGCTGCCAGCGCATTTTCCGCCGGTGCTGCCAGCGCAAAGCCAAACGGCACCAGGGCGTAGAACAGAAAGTCGAGCGCGATATCGAGAAATCCCCCCGCATCGCTCAGCCCTCTGCGGCGCGCCAGCGCCCCGTCCAGACCGTCCAGCAGGCGGTTAAGCACGATGGCGACCAGCGCCGCCGGATACCAGCCAAGGACCAGAAACGGCAGCGCCAGCACGCCGATGGCAAACCCGGCCAGGGTTAATCCGTCGGGCGTGATGCCCGGCCTGTCCAGCACGGAGACCAGACGATTCAGAGCCGGTTTTATCCGCGGGTGAAGATGGCGATCAAGCATGGGGCGTCTCGTTAAAGGTGGCGCATAGCCCCTGCGCCGGAATATCCAGCGCGGCGTTAAAGCGGGCAGAGAGATTCTGAAAGGCAATGAGCGCCGTCATCTCGGTGATGGCATCTTCCGTAAAGTGGCGCTTCAGCGCCGTTCTGATGGCCTCATCCGCCCGGGGCGGCGTGGCGGTCACCGCCTCGGCGTAGGCCAGCGCCGCGCGCTCCTGCTCCGTGAACAAGGCGGAATCCTGCCAGTCGCTCACGGCCTGCACCTTATCCAGCGCCCCGCAGCGCTCGGCTAGCCGCAGGCTGTTGGCATCAATACAGAAAGCGCAGTGGCAGAGCTGGGACACCCGCGTCATGAGCAGCGAACGCAGCACGGGTGACAGGCGCGCGCGACGACGCTCCAGAAAACCGACGAACAGCGCCACCAGCCAGAACAGACGCGGCATGCGCCCCCACCAGCGCGTGGGATTCAGCACGGCGCCAAAATGCTTTTTCTGCATCACGGTAATGGGTTTAAGGCTGGCGGGAAGGGATTCGATAGGGGCAACCCAGGCGGTAGTCTCTTTCACCTGATTCTCCTGATTACTGGACTCTGAGAAAGGGCACGATAATATGTCTTTTTTCGCTATCAATTATTGACGACCATGCTGAAAACACTCGATGTCGTTGCCGCCATCATCGAAAAAGACGACAAAATTTTACTGGCGCAGCGCCCTGCCCACGCCGACCAGCCGGGCATGTGGGAATTTGCAGGCGGCAAAGTCGAGGCGGGAGAAACCCAGCCCGAGGCGCTTATCCGCGAGCTGCGTGAAGAGTTGGGTATTGAAGCACGGCCTGCGCAATACGTGGCAAGCCACCAGCGCGAGGTCTCGCAGCGCTTAATCAACCTGCACGCCTGGCACGTTCCTGCGTTTAGCGGTGCGCTCACGGCGCACTACCACTGCGCGCTGGCATGGTGCACGCCGGAAGAGGCGTTTGGCTACGCCTTAGCCCCCGCGGATATTCCCCTGCTGGAGGCGTTTATTGTTTTACGCGACGCCAGACCAGCGGGTTCGTGCTGATGGCGCGCTCGTCGCGCTGGCACTGCAACAGCACGCCCTCCGCCTTCACGACGGCCCCTTCAGAATAGTTTTGATCCTGGTAGATGCAGCACTGGTTACACGGCTGCGCGCGCTGGCCGCTGGAGCTAAACACCTCCGGCGGCACGTTCACTTCTACATCCGGGCGAATGCGGTCAGCCTGCGCGCCTGCGGTAAAGATCGCACATAACGCGGTAAGTACATAACGGTTCATAGACACATCTTCCTGTTGTTCCCTTGATAATGACTATAACGGTAAACCGGCGCGGAACCTTTAATTTATCTCGTCATCGCTTTTGGTTATGACGCAGCACCTGTCATTAATTTCCCTTTCGTCCTGAATTTCTGCTTGCCACACAAAGCGGTACGGGTGGTATAGTCAAAAAAACAACACAAAACGCATAAGTCATATACAAACATTATTATAAGAGGTTCTTATATCTATGGATCAGACACGCTCTCTGGAAAGTTTCCTTGCCCATGTTCAGCAGCGCGACCCGCACCAAAGCGAGTTTGCCCAGGCCGTGCGTGAAGTGATGACCACCCTGTGGCCCTTCCTTGAACAAAACCCGCGCTATCGCCAGATGTCGTTGCTCGAACGCCTGGTCGAGCCAGAGCGCGTGATCCAGTTCCGCGTGACCTGGGTGGACGATCGCAATCAGGTGCAGGTCAACCGCGCGTGGCGCGTCCAGTTTAACTCCGCCATCGGCCCGTTTAAGGGCGGCATGCGTTTCCATCCGTCCGTGAACCTGTCGATTCTGAAATTCCTCGGCTTCGAGCAGACCTTTAAAAACGCACTGACCACGCTGCCCATGGGCGGCGGAAAAGGCGGCAGCGATTTCGACCCGAAAGGCAAAAGCGAAGGTGAAGTGATGCGTTTCTGCCAGGCGCTGATGACCGAACTCTACCGTCACCTCGGCCCGGACACCGACGTGCCTGCCGGTGATATCGGCGTGGGCGGACGTGAAGTGGGCTTTATGGCCGGGATGATGAAAAAGCTTTCCAACAACAGCGCCTGCGTCTTTACCGGCAAAGGGCTGTCGTTTGGCGGGAGCCTGATCCGCCCGGAAGCGACCGGATACGGCCTGGTTTACTTCACAGAGGCCATGCTCAAGCGTCACGGCTTAGGCTTCGAAGGCATGCGCGTAGCCGTTTCCGGCTCCGGTAACGTGGCGCAGTACGCGATTGAAAAAGCGATGCAGTTTGGCGCTCGCGTGGTGACCGCCTCTGACTCCAGCGGAACGGTGGTGGATGAAGCGGGCTTCACGGCAGAGAAGCTGGCGCGCCTGTGTGAAATCAAAGCCAGCCGCGATGGACGCGTAGCGGATTACGCCCGGGAGTTTGGCCTGACCTACCTCGAAGGTAAACAGCCGTGGGGCGTGCCGGTGGATATCGCCCTGCCGTGCGCCACGCAGAACGAGCTGGATGCTGAAGCCGCGCGCACGTTAATTAGCAACGGTGTAAAAGCGGTCGCCGAAGGGGCAAACATGCCGACCACCATCGACGCGACGGACCTGTTCCTGGAGGCAGGCGTGCTGTTTGCACCGGGCAAGGCCGCCAACGCGGGCGGCGTGGCAACCTCCGGCCTCGAAATGGCGCAAAACGCCGCGCGTCTCGGCTGGAAGGCGGAGAAAGTGGATGCGCGCCTGCACCATATCATGCTGGATATTCACCACGCCTGCGTGGAGTACGGCGGTGAAGCATCGCAAACCAACTACGTGCGTGGGGCGAATATCGCCGGGTTCGTGAAGGTGGCGGATGCGATGATTGGGCAGGGTGTGATTTAAAGTTTCGCGGGGTTCTCGCCCTGTAGGCCCGGTAAGGCGTAGCCGCCACCGGGCTTTTTTCAGGCCGCAGAGCTGTCTTTCGCCGGGTGGCGGCTTCGCCTGACCCGGCCTACGGGTTAAGAAGCGGCCGCGCTCTTTTTCTTTTTAAACGGTTTCTTCGCGCCACCACCGGGTGCAACCATCCCTCTGAACGTTTTCACGGGCGTGCTGCGCGCCTGATCGATCAGCTGGTAAAGCGTCCCCACCAGCGGCTGCATAAAGTCCTGATAGCGGCACTGCTTCTCGCTGATCTGCGTCAGCACCGATTCCCAGTGCGCGGTCATGTCCGGCCTGGCGGCCAGCTCCGGCAGGGAATGAATCAGCGCGCGGCCCGGCTCGGTCGAATGGATATAGCGCCCCTTTTTCTCAAGAAAACCGCGCTTAAAGAGCAGCTCGATAATCCCCGCGCGGGTTGCCTCCGTGCCCAGACCGTCGGTGGCGCGCAGGATTTTCTTCAGATCTTTATCCTGCACGAACCGGGCGATGCCGGTCATCGCGGAAAGCAGCGTCGCATCGGTAAAATGGCGCGGCGGCTGGGTCTGGCGCTCCACCACTTCCCCTTTCTCGCACAGCAGCTCGTCGTCTTTGGCGACCACTGGCAGCGGCGTACCGTCGTTCTCTTCGTCACGCTCTTTGTTGCCGAGCAGCGTGCGCCAGCCTGCTTCCGCGAGGAAACGGGCTTTGGCGATAAACTTCCCTTTTGCGATTTCCAGCTCGATCACGCATTTGCGGAACACCGCGTCCGGGCAGAACTGCATCAGGTACTGACGAGCGATCAGGTTGTAGACCTTCGCTTCGTTATCCGTCAGGTTGACGCTGCTGGCGCGCGCCGTCGGGATAATCGCGTGGTGGGCGTCCACCTTTTTATCATCCCAGCAGCGGTTATGGGTGTCCGGGTTCACCACCGGCTGCGGCAGTAGATCCGGCGCGTGCACGCTAATGGCGTTCATCACCGAATGACGACCGGCAAAATGCTCTTCCGGCAGGTAGCGGCTATCCGAACGCGGATAGGTGATCAGTTTATGGGTTTCATAGAGCTTCTGGCAGATGTCCAGCACGTTCTGCGCGCTGAGGCCGAAGCGCTTCGCGGCCTCAATCTGCAGGGCCGACAGCGAGAACGGCAGCGGCGCCGGTTCTGATTCCCGTTTATCGTTATAGCTGGTGACGATAGCGGGCTGTCCGGTAATGCGGTTAACCACATGATCCGCCAGCGGACGGTGCAGCAAACGCCCCTCTTCATCCTGATATGACTCGCAGGCATCGCTCGGCTGCCAGACGGCGGTAAAGCGTTCGTCTTTAGGCGTGACGATATGCGCTTTCACTTCAAAGAAATCTTTGGCGACGAAGTTCTCAATCTCTTCATCACGACGCACGACCAGCCCCAGCACCGGCGTCTGCACGCGCCCCACCGAGAGCACGCCCTGATAGCCCGCGTTGCGCCCGAGGATGGTGTAGGCGCGGGTCATGTTTATACCGTACAGCCAGTCCGCGCGCGCGCGGGCCAGCGCCGAGACGCACAGCGGAATAAATTCGCTGTTGGCGCGCAGGCGCGAGATCGCACGCTCCACCGCCTGCGGGTTGAGGTCGTTGATCAGGCAGCGCTGCACCTGCTGACGCTTTTCCGGTGCCAGTTCAAGATAGTCCAGCACCTCATCCACCAGCAGCTGTCCTTCCCTGTCCGGGTCACCCGCGTGCACGATTTCATCGGCTTCATGCAGGAAGCGCTTGATCACGTTGAGCTGTTTGGTCACCGAAGGTCGGGGCTGCAGGCGCCATTTTTCCGGCACGATGGGCAGATCGTTTAAATTCCAGCGGGCGTAGCGGCTGTCATAGACATCCGGCTGCGCCTGCTCAAGCAGGTGACCGATACACCAGGTGACCACCTGCCCGTTACCGCATTCGATAAAGCCGTCGCCTTTGCGATGCGGCTTGGGCAGCACATCAGCAATGGCACGGGCCAGGCTCGGCTTTTCGGCAATAAACAACCGCATCGAATTAACGGATCTCAATCATCGGTCGGCCACCGCGCGCGGTCACCAGCTCGCCGATCGCCGTCAGGGTAATGCCGAACTCGGCGGCCGTGGCCTGAACCTCGGCTTCGGATTCCGGCGTGACCGCCAGCAGCAGGCCGCCGGAGGTTTGCGGATCGCACAGCAGGTTGCGCCATTCTTCTGGCATTTCGCCCATCAGGTGACCATAGCTGGCGAAGTTACGCTGGGTACCGCCCGGGACCGCGCCCTGAGCAATGTACTCTTCCACGCCCGGCAGCTTCGGCACGTCCTGATACCAGACCTGCGCCTGCACGCCCGCGCCCTGACACACTTCGGAGAGGTGCCCCAGCAGACCAAAACCGGTCACGTCGGTCATCGCCTTCACGCCGTCGATATTGGCGAAAGCGGCACCCGCGAGGTTCATCTGGCACATGACTTCCGTTGCCAGCCCTTTGTGCTCCGGTTTGAGCAGGGATTTTTTCTCGGCGGTGGTCAGCACGCCAATGCCCAACGGCTTGGTGAGGAACAGCTTGCAGCCCGCCTGCGCGGTGCTGTTGCGCTTCACGCGCTCGGTCGGGACCACGCCGGTAACGGCCAGGCCGAAGATAGGCTCCGGCGCATCGATAGAGTGACCACCGGCCAGCGCAATCCCCGCCTGCTGGCAGGCGAAACGGCCGCCATCAATCACTTCACGGGCTACTTCCGGCGGGATGGTGTTGATCGGCCAGCCCAGAATAGCGATCGCCATAATCGGTTTGCCGCCCATGGCGAAGATATCGCTGATGGCGTTGGTGGCCGCAATACGCCCGAAATCGAACGGGTTGTCGACAATCGGCATAAAGAAGTCGGTGGTGCTGATAATGCTGGTGCCGTTACCCAGGTCATAAACCGCTGCATCGTCACGCGTTTCGTTGCCGACAAGCAGGTTCGGGTCAACAAACTTCGCCTGTTCGCTGTGCAGGATGGTCTCCAGCACTTTCGGGGAAATTTTACAACCGCAACCGGCTCCGTGGCTGTACTGCGTTAAACGAATGGTTTGCTCGCTCATGGACGTCTCCTGTCATCTCAATCGCGCTATGGTAGCGCTCATTCCATAAAGAGGTAAGTATGACTGTCTGAATTCTGCGGCAGATGCTCAGAATCCAGACAGTTTAGCGCGCGCTATCAGAAACGGCTGACGAAAGGCGTGGTGTCCGGCACGCTGATGGTGCTGGAGGCTTTAAGCTGCGGAGTACCGAGATAGAGGAAACCGACAATTTTGTCATGCTCACCGCAGGCAAAACCGTCCCGGACCGCCGGGCTTTCGGTCAGCGCACCGGTGCGCCAGATACCGTTAAAGCCTTGCGCGACGGCGGCCATCTGCATCGCCATCACCGCACAGCCCGCAGACATTTCCTGTTCCCAGACCGGGACTTTATGATCCGCCTGGCATTTTGCCACGACAGCGATGATCATCGGGGCGCGGAACGGGGCATTACGCGCCTTATCGATTCCTTTCTCATCCTGCCCTGCGGCCACCGCCCCCTGCTCCAGCAGTTTACTGAAACGATCGCGGCCTTCGCCTTCAATCACAAAGAAGTGCCACGGCTGCAGCGTGCCATGATCGGGGGCACGCATGCCGGCACGCAGAATGTTCTCCAGCTGCTCGCCTGCCGGGGCAGGTTCGGCCAGACGGGAAGCGCTACGGCGGTTAACAAGCAGTTCGAGTGCGTCCATTGGTTAACTCCTTTCTTGAAATTTACTCACAAAATTAACACGACGGCAGATTTTGTTACAGCCTGGCAGGCGATTCCTGCTGACAAGTGGCGGTTGGGTCATTACGATAACCCAACATTACCGTCCAGTGGCGACGGAAACAGTCATTTTCTGGTTAGGGAGAATACATGCGAACCCTTTGGCGAATTATTGCCGGTTTCTTTAAATGGACGTGGCGACTGCTCAACTTCGTCCGCAACCTGGTGATGAATATCTTCTTCATCCTGCTGGTTCTGGTTTGCGCGGGCATCTGGATGCATATCAGCAACGCAAATCAGGCGCAGCATTCGACTCGCGGGGCCCTGTTACTCGATATCACCGGCGTCATCGTTGATAAACCGTCAGCCAGCAACCGTCTGGGTGTGATCAGTCGCCAGCTGTTTGGCGCCACGTCCGACCGCCTGCAGGAAAACTCCCTGTTCGATATCGTCGATGCCATCCGTCAGGCGAAAGATGACCGCAACATCACCGGCATCGTGCTGGATCTGAAAGATTTTGCCGGCGGCGACCAGCCCTCTATGCAGTACATCGGTAAAGCGCTGCGCGAATTCCGCGACAGCGGCAAGCCGGTGATTGCCGTGGGCGACAGCTACAGCCAGGGGCAATATTATCTGGCGAGCTTCGCCAATAAAATCTGGCTCTCCCCGCAGGGTACGGTCGATCTGCACGGCTTTGCCACCAACGGCCTGTACTACAAATCGCTGCTCGACAAGCTGAAGGTTACCACCCACGTCTTCCGCGTCGGCACGTACAAATCCGCCGTGGAGCCGTTTATCCGCGACGATATGTCACCTGCCGCCCGCGAAGCGGACAGCCGCTGGATTGGCGAGCTGTGGCAGAACTATCTCGGCACCGTTGCCGCGAACCGTCAGATTACGCCTGAGCAGGTGTTCCCTGGCGCGCAGGGCGTGCTCGAAGGCCTGCGTAAGGTTGACGGCGATACCGCGAAATACGCGCTCGATAACAAACTGGTTGATGCCCTGGGCACCAGCGCCGAGATTGAAAAATCCCTGAGCAAACAGTTTGGCTGGAGCAAAGAGGACAAAAATTACAGCGCCATCAGCATGTATGATTACTCGACGAAGAAACCGGATGAGAACGGTGACAGCGTCGCGGTGGTCTTTGCTAACGGTGCGATCATGGACGGTCAGGAGACCCCGGGGAACGTGGGCGGCGATACCACGGCGTCACAGATCCGCGATGCGCGCCTCGATCCGAAAGTGAAGGCGATTGTCCTGCGGGTCAACAGCCCTGGCGGTAGCGTCAGCGCCTCCGAAGTGATCCGCGCTGAACTGGCCGCGGCCCGCGCCGCCGGTAAGCCTGTCGTCGTCTCAATGGGCGGAATGGCCGCCTCCGGGGGGTACTGGATCTCCACGCCAGCCAACTACATCGTGGCGAACCCAAGCACGCTCACCGGCTCGATTGGCATCTTCGGGGTGATCAACACCGTAGAAAACAGCCTGGATTCTCTGGGCGTGCATACTGACGGCGTAGCGACTTCTCCGCTCGCGGATGTCGCGGTGACCAAATCCCTGCCGCCGGAAGTCTCTGAGATGATGCAGCTCAGCATTGAAAACGGCTATAAACGCTTTATCACCCTGGTCGCCGACTCGCGCAAAAAGACGCCTGAGCAGATCGACCAGATTGCGCAGGGCCACGTCTGGACCGGTCAGGATGCGAAGAGCAACGGACTGGTGGACAGCCTGGGCGACTTCGATGACGCGGTGAAGAAAGCCGCCGAACTGGCGAAGCTGAAGCAGTGGCATATCGAGTATTACCAGGACGAACCGTCGTTCTTCGATATGGTCATGGACAGCATGTCCGGCTCGGTACGCGCCATGCTGCCGGAGGCGCTGCAGGCTTATCTGCCTGCGCCGGTCGCCACGGCGGCAAAAGCGATGAAGGCAGAAAGCGATAAGCTTGCGGCCTTTAACGATCCACAGAGTCGTTACGCGTTTTGCCTGACCTGCGCGAACGTCCGTTAAAAACCGTCCCCTCTTCCTACGAAGAGGGGATTTTTTTCTTTTGAAGAACAAGAACTCACTACCATGCAGAAGAAATCGATTTATGTAGCCTACACTGGCGGTACCATCGGTATGCAGCGCTCTGAAAACGGCTATATCCCCGTCTCCGGCCACCTGCAGCGTCAGCTTGCGCTGATGCCCGAATTTCACCGTCCGGAAATGCCTGACTTCACCATCCACGAATACGAGCCGCTGATGGACTCCTCCGACATGACGCCGGAAGACTGGCAGCACATCGCGGATGACATTAAAGCCCATTACGACCAGTACGACGGCTTCGTGATCCTGCACGGTACCGACACCATGGCGTTTACCGCCTCGGCGCTCTCCTTCATGCTGGAGAACCTGAGCAAGCCGGTTATCGTCACCGGATCGCAAATTCCGCTGGCGGAGCTGCGCTCTGACGGGCAGATCAACCTGCTGAACTCCCTGTACGTGGCGGCGAATTACCCGATTAACGAAGTGTCGTTGTTCTTTAACAACCGTCTGTATCGCGGGAACCGCACCACCAAAGCCCACGCTGACGGCTTTGACGCCTTTGCCTCACCCAACCTGCAGCCGCTGCTGGAGGCCGGGATTCATATCCGTCGTCTGGGAACCCCTCCTGCGCCGAACACCGCGGGCGAGCTGATTGTGCATCCGATTACTCCGCAACCGATTGGCGTGGTGACCATTTATCCGGGTATCTCTGCGGACGTGGTGCGTAACTTCCTGCGCCAGCCGGTGAAAGCGCTTATCCTGCGCTCCTATGGCGTGGGCAATGCGCCGCAAAACGGCGAGTTTCTGAAAGAGCTTCAGGAAGCCAGCGAGCGCGGAATTGTGGTGGTGAACCTGACCCAGTGTATGTCCGGTAAAGTGAATATGGGCGGCTATGCCACCGGCAACGCGCTGGCGCATGCGGGCGTGATCAGCGGTTTCGATATGACCGTTGAGGCAACGCTGACTAAACTTCACTATTTACTGAGTCAGGATCTGGACATTCAGTCCATTCGCAGCGCGATGATGCAAAACCTGCGCGGTGAACTGACACCTGACGAATAAGGAGGTCTCATGAAGCAACGCGCCCTGCTCCTGGTCGATTTGCAAAATGATTTCTGCGCGGGCGGTGCGCTGGCCGTCGCCGAAGGTGACAGCACCGTTGACGTAGCCAACACGCTGATTGACTGGTGCAAAGCCCGTGGTGAAGCAGTTGTCGCAAGCCAGGACTGGCACCCGGCAAATCACGGCAGCTTTGCCAGCCAGCACAATGTCGAGCCCTTCACCCACGGTGAACTCGACGGGCTGGCGCAAACTTTTTGGCCGGATCATTGCGTACAGCAAACGGAAGGCGCGGAGTTACATCCGCTCCTGAACCAGAAAGCCATCGACGCGGTGTTCCATAAAGGTGAAAACCCGGCTATCGACAGCTATAGCGCGTTTTTTGATAACGGGCATCGCCAGAAAACGGCGCTGGACGCCTGGTTACGTCACCATGAAATCACCGAGCTGATTGTACTGGGGCTGGCAACGGACTACTGCGTGAAGTTCACCGTGCTGGATGCGCTTCAGCTTGGCTACACCGTCAGCGTCATCACCGACGGCTGCCGCGGGGTGAACATTCACCCGCAGGACAGCGCTCAGGCGTTTATGGATATGGCTGCGGAAGGCGCGACGCTGTATACGCTCGAAGACTGGCTGGAAACGCAGGCGTAGTCTTTTAAGCCGGGTGGCGGCTGCGCCTTACCCGGCCGACTTCTTTGGTTTTGTAGGCCGGGTAAGCGTCAGCGCCACCCGGCAAAACTCCCCCTCCGATCCCCATAAAGTGAACTCCCTCGCAACCTCACCGAAGCGGCAATGCTATTCTCTTCAGGCTGTTTTTTCGCCACGCCTTTTCCGTGGCGTGGTTAATTTTATTAAGTCAAAGAGGAACTTGTATGAAACGTTTGCCCTTGCTGGCAGCCTTACCCTTGCTTTGCGCGTCAGTTGCCTCCGCCAGTTCCCTGATGTCCGTGGGCTACTTTAACGGGGGTGGCGACGTCACCGCTGGACCGGGTGGCGATATCAATAAGCTGGACGTTCGCCAGATCACCCACCTGAACTACTCGTTTGGTCTGGTCTATAACGACGAAAAAGACGAAACCAACGCCGCGCTGAAAGATCCGGCGAAGCTGCATCAAATCTGGCTATCACCAAAAGTGGCGTCCGACCTGGCCTTGATCCCCACCCTGCGTAAGCAAAACCCAAATCTTAAGGTCCTGCTCTCCGTCGGCCGCTGGGGCGCCCGTGGCTTCTCTGGCGCAGCGGCAACCCAAGAGAGTCGCGCGGTGTTCATCCGCTCCGCGCAGGAGATTGTTGAAAAATATGGTCTGGACGGGATCGACCTCGACTGGGAGTATCCGGTCAACGGTGCCTGGGGCCTGGTGGCAAGCCAGCCCGCCGACAGGGATAACTTTACCGCCCTGCTGAAGGAGATGCGCGACGCGTTCGGGCATAAAAAGCTGGTGACCATTGCGGTAGGCGCGAATGCGGAAAGTCCGAAAAGCTGGGTGGATGTGAAAGCCATTGCCCCCCTGCTCGATTACATCAACCTGATGACCTACGACATGGCGTACGGCACGCAGTATTTCAATGCCAACCTGTACGACTCCAGCGCCTGGCCGACGGTGGCCGCCGCGGACAAATACAGCGTCGATTTTGTGGTGAACAACTATCTGGCCGCCGGGCTGAAGCCGCAGCAGATGAATCTCGGGATTGGTTTCTATGGCCGCGTACCAAAACGCGCCGTGGAGCCGGGCATTGACTGGACGAAACCCGATGCGCAAAAAAATCCGGCCACTCAGCCCTACTTCGGGCCGCAGGAGATCGGGTTGTTCAAGTCGCTCGGCTACGACCTGACCAAAGATACCTACGTGAAGTACAACGATATCGTCAAAAAGCTGCTGAACGATCCGCAGAAACGCTTTACCGAGCACTGGGACGACCAGGCGAAAGTGCCGTGGCTTTCGGTGAAGGGTGCCGATGGCAACGCGCTGTTTGCGATTTCGTATGAGAACCCGCGATCCGTGGCGATCAAAGCGGACTACATCAAAGAGAAAGGTCTCGCCGGGGCGATGTTCTGGGAGTACGGCGCGGATGATGAAAACCAGTTAGCGAAGCAGCTGGCGGCGTCGCTCGGGATCCCGCACTAAAGTGTAGCGTGCCGGGTGGCGCTAGCGCTTACCCGGCCTACAGGGAGAGCCTTATTTGAAAGTCGCAATCGGCTTCGGCGTGATACCGAAGTCCTCTTTCAGCTCACGCTTGCTCTTCATCACCATTTGACCATGGGTGTCGATCGTCATGTGCTGCGCGTCGGTGTTGTTGCGCGCCTGCCACAGCATAACCAGCTGCAGGCTGTTCTCTTTTTGCTCCGTGGTCAGCGCGACGCCATCGGGCCATTTTCCCAGCTCTACGGCGGTGACCAGACGCTGATAAATCTCCGGCGTCATACCGCTAATCATGTCTTCAATATTCACAATCCCGCCCTTTCGAAGGAATAATTTGCTGAATCGTTTTTTCAACCCTTGATCTGGTCGCCGTTTTCGTCGTCAGTGAAGCTCATTGAGGCTGAATTCACGCAGAAACGCTCGCCCGTTGGCTGAGGGCCATCCGGGAAGACGTGTCCAAGGTGCGCATCGCAGTTGCCGCAGCGAATTTCGGTGCGCACCATACCGTGCGACGAGTCGGTCAGATAGCGGATAGCCTCATCGCTCACCGGCTCGTAAAAGCTCGGCCAGCCGCAGCCCGAATCAAATTTCGTTTGGGAATTGAACAGCGGAGCATCACAGACCAGGCAGTGGTAGACGCCGTCTCGCTTGTTGTGCAGTAAACGCCCGGTGAACGGCGGTTCCGTCCCGTGGTTCTGCGTCACGTAAAACTGCATTTCTGTGAGGTTTTTTTTCAAATCGTCGGGGTTACGTTGGTTCGACATATGCTTACATCTCGCTGTAGAAACAGACATCTTTTACCCCGCATTCTAACAAAACATTAACACCCTTGCGTGCACTTTTGATCTAAACTTATGTGTCGCGAAAAGGCGGTCAGGCAATTGTGATCATATTCACATTTTTATCCTGCGAGGACTTTAAAATTCCGGGCGCAGCCCCCATGTGGTTGCAAGCTCAAAGGGAAAGTGAGGCGAGTCAGTCGCACAAACGTTAGTCACAGGATTGATTTGTCGCAATGATTGACACGATTCCGCTTGACGCTGCGTAAGGTTTTTGTAATTTTACAGGCAACCTTTTATTCACTAACAAATAGCTGGTGGAATATATGACTATCAAAGTAGGTATCAACGGTTTTGGCCGTATCGGCCGTATTGTTTTCCGTGCTGCTCAGAAACGTTCTGACATCGAAATCGTTGGTATCAACGATCTCCTGGACGCTGAATACATGGCGTACATGCTGAAGTACGACTCAACTCACGGTCGTTTCGACGGCACCGTTGAAGTGAAAGACGGCCACCTGGTTGTAAATGGCAAAACCATCCGCGTTACTGCTGAGAAAGACCCAGCTAACCTGAAATGGAACGAAATTGGTGTTGACGTTGTTGCTGAAGCAACCGGTATCTTCCTGACCGACGAAACTGCACGTAAACACATCACTGCGGGTGCGAAGAAAGTTGTTCTGACGGGTCCTTCCAAAGACAACACCCCAATGTTCGTTCGTGGTGCAAACTTCGAAACTTACGCTGGCCAGGACATCGTTTCCAACGCATCCTGCACCACCAACTGCCTGGCACCGCTGGCTAAAGTTATCAACGACAACTTCGGCATCATCGAAGGTCTGATGACTACCGTTCACGCAACCACCGCTACTCAGAAAACCGTTGATGGCCCGTCTCACAAAGACTGGCGCGGCGGCCGTGGCGCGGCTCAGAACATCATCCCATCCTCTACCGGTGCGGCTAAAGCTGTAGGTAAAGTACTGCCAGAACTGAATGGCAAACTGACTGGTATGGCGTTCCGCGTTCCAACTCCTAACGTATCCGTTGTTGACCTGACCGTTCGTCTGGAAAAAGCTGCTTCTTATGAAGAAATTAAGAAAGCAATCAAAGCTGCTTCCGAAGGCCCAATGAAAGGCGTTCTGGGTTATACCGAAGACGACGTTGTATCTACCGATTTCAACGGCGAAGTGTGCACTTCTGTGTTCGATGCTAAAGCAGGTATCGCACTGAACGACAACTTCGTTAAACTGGTATCCTGGTACGACAACGAAACCGGCTACTCTAACAAAGTACTGGACCTGATCGCTCACATCTCCAAATAAGTTGAGATGAGTGTTTGATCCAAAAAGGCGACTTCGGTCGCCTTTTTTATTTATAAGACAGAGGATTGCTTAATGATTAATAAAATTTTTGCACTTCCGGTAGTCGAACAACTTACCCCTGTGCTCTCCCGCCGCCAGATTGACGGTGCTGACGTTATCGTCGTTGACCATCCACGCGTTAAGGCCTCCGTGGCGCTGAACGGCGCCCACCTGCTCTCCTGGAAGCCGGAAGGTGAAGTTGAGGGACTGTGGCTCAGTGATGCGACCTCCTTCAAAAAAGGGGCTGCAATCCGTGGTGGCGTACCGATCTGCTGGCCGTGGTTCGGCCCGTCCGCACAGCCGGGTTTGCCTTCTCACGGTTTTGCCCGTAACCAGCAGTGGACCCTTAAAGCGCATAACGAAGACGACAACGGCGCCGTGCTGACCTTTGAGCTGCAGGCAAATGACGAAACCCGCGCTCTGTGGCCGCACGATTTCACCCTGTACGCCCGCTTTAAGCTGGGTAAAACCTGTGAAATCGAACTGGAAGCCCATGGCGAGTTCGAAACCACCTCCGCCCTGCACACCTATTTCAACGTGGGTGACATCAGCGCTGTGAAGGTGAGCGGTCTTGGCGATACCTTTATCGATAAAGTCGACAACGCGAAAGAAGGCAAACTCAGCGACGGCGTTCAGGCGTTTCCTGACCGTACCGACCGCGTCTATCTGCATCCGGAAGCATGCAGCATGATCCACGACGGTGCCCTGAACCGCGGCATTGAGGTAGTACATCACCATCACAGCAACGTGGTGGGCTGGAACCCGGGCCCTGCACTGTCTGTCAGCATGGCCGACGTGCCTGACGACGGTTATAAAACGTTTGTCTGCGTGGAAACGGCCTGCGTGACTGCCCCGCAGAAAGCGAGTGAAGAAAAGCCATCTCGTTTAGGTCAGACGATCCGCATTATTAAGCGATAATCTCGCTGCACCACACTAAAGCAAACGGGGCGCAAGCGCCCCGTTTTGATGCACCAATTGCACAATATAAGTGCGCAATCAGAACTTGTAGGTCACACCGACAGAAAAGATGCCTGCCCAGGACTTATCGACCATCGGGCTGTCTTTCACTTCATCGCTCAGACGCTCATAACGGCCAGTACCGTACACGCTCCAGTCGCCAAGGAAGTTATAGCTCGCGGTCAGCTCCAGGTACGGATCCCAGCCGTCATCTGCGCTGTAGCTCTTCAGACCGCTACGACGGGACTCGTTTTTAGAGACGCCATAATAGTAGTCATTGTAGTTCTCGCTGTTGTACTGCACACCAATACCCGGCGTCAGGGTCAGACCACCGTTGGTGTAACGGTACAGCCACGCCAGATCCCAGATAAAGCCGTTGCTGTTATCCAGCGTATCGCCTGCCAGGGCCGTACGCAGGAAGCCATACTGGGTGTTATGCACATAAGAGAGGCCGGCCATCATCGAGCTTTTACGCTTGTCGAGCTGGCGAAGCGCGTGGCTGTCGCTGTCACCCGGCTTGAAGTGCGTAGGATCGTAGTACGCCATGATGGAAAGCTTATCGGCCGTATCGTTCCACAGATAGTAGCCGCCGCCGAGCCCACGGAACCAGACGTTATCGCCTTCATAGGTGATAACCGGGACAGGATAAACATCACGGTCATACTGTTTGTACGGGCTGTTAATGACGCCAACACCCCCGCCAACCGTCCACTGACTTTCCGCCTGTGCGGTGCTTACTGCGGTCGCGGCAAGGATGCCTAATGCCAGAAGTTTGAGTTTGGTCACAATCCATTCTTTCCTGTAGTCAAATAATCAGCGGGTGAAGTGTAACCGCCATTCCCGTACATCCCAAAATTTTTTGCCTGCTAATCAGTCTGATTAACCCATTATTTTTAACTTATCAGATGACAACCGGCTTTCATTTACATGACCGCTGAATGAAAAATGTGCTTTTGCCTTATTACCAGAGTGGAAATTTTTGGATGAGTTATTGATATGTCATTGAAAGTAGATTTTATGGGCATGCAAGTTTTGCAAATGCCATCTACGCTTTAATTTAAGAAGAGTTTTCCTGAACACCCTGCGGTTCTTAGCGTCTGACCTGGCACACAGGTTGCTGCTCTGGCAGTGAGGTGCGAGAGATTCTCTTCCGGGAGCCTCCACTACTCATACGAACGGCTCTTATCCTGTGCTAAAAAACGAAAGGACGGCATGCCATGAATATATTCGATCACTATCGCCAGCGCTATGAAGCTGCCAAGGACGAAGAGTTCACACTGCAGGAGTTTCTTACCATCTGTCGGCAAGATCGCAGTGCCTATGCCAATGCGGCAGAACGGCTATTGATGGCTATTGGTGAGCCAAACATGGTTGACACTGCCCTGGAACCCCGGCTTTCCCGTCTCTTTTCGAATCGGGTGGTCGCCCGATACCCGGCGTTTGAAGAGTTCTATGGTATGGAAGATGCAATCGAACAGATTGTCTCCTACCTGAAGCATGCCGCTCAGGGTCTGGAAGAGAAGAAACAGATCCTCTATTTACTCGGCCCCGTGGGCGGCGGTAAATCCTCGCTGGCGGAACGCCTGAAGTCGCTGATGCAGCGCGTGCCTATCTATGTCCTGAGCGCCAACGGCGAGCGCAGCCCGGTGAATGACCACCCGCTGTGCTTGTTCAATCCGCAGGAAGATGCGCAGATTCTGGATAAAGAGTACGGCATCCCGCGTCGCTACCTCGGCACCATCATGTCGCCGTGGGCGGCAAAACGCCTGCACGAGTTTGGTGGCGACATCACCAAATTCCGCGTGGTGAAAGTCTGGCCGTCGATCCTGGAACAGATCGCCATCGCTAAAACGGAACCCGGTGATGAGAACAACCAGGATATTTCGGCGCTGGTCGGTAAGGTCGACATCCGCAAGCTGGAAAACTTCGCGCAAAACGACCCGGATGCCTACGGTTACTCTGGCGCGCTGTGCCGGGCTAACCAGGGGATTATGGAATTCGTCGAGATGTTTAAAGCGCCCATCAAGGTGCTGCATCCGCTGCTGACGGCCACTCAGGAAGGAAACTACAACGGGACGGAAGGTATCTCCGCCCTGCCGTTTAACGGGATCATTCTTGCCCACTCGAACGAATCTGAATGGGTGACCTTCCGTAACAACAAAAACAACGAGGCCTTCCTTGACCGCGTGTACATCGTCAAGGTGCCTTACTGCCTGCGGATCTCCGAAGAGATCAAAATTTACGAGAAACTGCTTAACCACAGTGAGCTGGTGCATGCGCCGTGCGCGCCGGGCACGCTGGAAACGCTGTCTCGCTTCTCCATCCTGTCGCGCCTGAAAGAGCCGGAAAACTCCAGCATCTACTCGAAAATGCGCGTCTATGACGGTGAGAGCCTGAAGGATACCGATCCGAAAGCGAAGTCGTATCAGGAGTATCGCGACTACGCCGGGGTTGATGAAGGGATGAACGGTCTGTCCACGCGCTTCGCGTTTAAGATCCTCTCCCGCGTCTTTAACTTCGACCATGCGGAAGTGGCGGCCAACCCGGTGCATCTGTTCTACGTGCTGGAGCAGCAAATCGAGCGCGAGCAGTTCCCCCAGGAGCAGGCTGAACGCTACCTTGAGTTCCTGAAAGGTTACCTGATCCCGAAATACGCCGAGTTCATTGGCAAAGAGATCCAGACGGCCTACCTGGAATCCTATTCAGAATACGGGCAGAACATTTTTGACCGTTATGTCACCTACGCTGACTTCTGGATCCAGGATCAGGAATACCGCGACCCGGATACCGGCCAGCTGTTTGACCGTGAATCCCTGAACGCGGAGCTGGAAAAAATCGAGAAGCCTGCCGGGATCAGCAACCCGAAAGACTTCCGTAACGAGATTGTGAACTTCGTCCTGCGCGCCAGAGCGCATAACAACGGGCGCAACCCGAACTGGACCAGCTACGAGAAGCTGCGCACGGTCATTGAGAAGAAAATGTTCTCCAATACCGAAGAGCTGCTGCCGGTGATCTCGTTTAACGCCAAAACCTCAACCGATGAACAGAAAAAACACGACGATTTTGTCGACCGTATGATGGAAAAAGGCTACACCCGCAAACAGGTCCGCCTGCTCTGCGAATGGTACCTGCGCGTGCGTAAATCGTCTTAAAACAAGTGCCCGGCGGCGCTTAGCGCCTGCCGGGCCTACAAAATGCAAGTTGGCAAATGCAGTACGGGGGGTATATGACCTGGTTTATTGACCGGCGTCTTAACGGCAAAAACAAGAGCACGGTGAACCGCCAGCGCTTCTTGCGTCGTTATAAAGCGCAAATTAAACAGTCTATCTCCGAGGCCATCAACAAACGCTCGGTGACCGACGTCGACAGCGGCGAGTCTGTCTCCATCCCCACCGATGACATCAGCGAACCGATGTTTCATCAGGGGCGAGGCGGCCTGCGCCATCGCGTACACCCAGGTAATGACCACTTCGTTCAGAACGACAGAATTGAGCGCCCTCAGGGCGGCGGCGGTGGTTCAGGGAGCGGTCAGGGACAGGCCAGCCAGGACGGTGAAGGTCAGGACGAATTTGTTTTCCAGATCTCAAAAGATGAATATCTCGACCTGCTGTTCGAAGACCTGGCGCTGCCGAATCTGAAAAAGAATCAGCATCGTCAGCTTAATGAATATAAAACCCACCGCGCGGGCTATACCGCCAACGGCGTGCCCGCCAACATCAGCGTCGTGCGTTCGCTGCAGAACTCGCTGGCGCGACGCACGGCCATGACGGCAGGCAAACGTCGCGAACTGCGCGAGCTGGAGAGCAGCCTGAAGGTGGTGGAAAATACGGAACCGGCGCAACTGCTGGAAGAGGAGCGCCTGCGTAAAGAGATTGCAGAGCTGAGGGCGAAGATCGAACGGGTCCCGTTTATCGACACCTTTGACCTGCGCTACAAGAACTACGAAAAACGCCCTGAGCCCTCCAGCCAGGCGGTGATGTTCTGTCTGATGGACGTGTCCGGCTCGATGGACCAGGCCACCAAGGATATGGCAAAGCGCTTCTATATTCTGCTCTATCTGTTCCTGAGCAGAACCTATAAGAACGTGGAGGTGGTCTATATCCGCCACCACACCCAGGCAAAAGAAGTGGATGAACATGAGTTCTTCTACTCGCAGGAAACCGGGGGCACCATCGTCTCGAGCGCGCTGAAGCTGATGGATGAAGTGGTCAAAGAGCGCTACGACCCGGCACAGTGGAACATTTATGCCGCGCAGGCGTCGGATGGCGATAACTGGGCCGACGACTCGCCGCTGTGTCACGAGATTCTGGCGAAGAAAATTCTGCCGGTCGTGCGTTACTACAGCTATATCGAAATCACCCGTCGTGCGCACCAGACCCTGTGGCGGGAGTATGAGCATCTGCAGTCGATGTTCGATAATTTTGCCATGCAGCATATCCGTGACCAGGATGACATTTATCCGGTGTTCAGGGAGCTGTTCCACAAGCAAAGCACATCAACAGCAAATTAAATCATTAAAATCAGCCAGTTAAATGCATTTTACTGGCTGATTTATTTGCGTTTTAGTGCTCGATTTTCATCATGTTTTTCATCCACTTAGCTTTTATTTTGGGGAAGGCTATTTTGTAAGAAATAGCTATACCAGATACCCTGTTTTTTAGTGTGCCCGTCATGGGGTGTCGGGGGTCGGAGGTTCAAATCCTCTCGTGCCGACCAAAAACACATTGAAAACCAGCCTTTTACGGCTGGTTTTTTCTTTGTGTAAAATCTCTATGGTGAAACTATGGTGAAATGATGGTTTAACCGTGCTTTAAATCGCCGGGCAATCATCGTTCCCTACCCTGTTAAGGCTATGCGTTAACACTCCAAAAACCTCCACGTCATCCAGCGCGTCGCCTTCTATCGCTTCACCATCTTCAGTGACCAACGCAGAACCGTAAAGCTTTGCAAACTCATTCCTGTTATCCATTCTTACCAGGAGCGTATCTCCCTGCTCTGGTCTCAGGGCAACGTTAATGACAGCCCAACCACATGACGTCTCTATTACCCGGCAGTTCCCGTCAATTCCGCATAGCAGATCTATGGTTAACCGCTGTTCCTGGTAATCCATAGCTGGCGATGGAAACCCCATGATGCACCTCCGATTGATACTGTTTATATATACAGTATTATCATTCCAGGCTCTGATCAAGGCGAAGCGGTTAACTTTCTTCAAACTTGTTGAAGTGGAAGGATATGTATAGCAAACTCAATCTTTCTAAAGTGTCGGCATCCTGCGCAGGGTTTTGCACTTGGCGCTTTCGGGTTTAGCTATGCCGCTATCACGAGATAACTGGTGGAATTTATAGTATGATTTTTTTGTGCTATAAATCATGAAAACTTAAAATATGACAGGAATTATCAATTGAAATATTTTCCTTCTGCTTCAGGAATTAGGGGAATTGCAGTGCTTTTGGTTCTGTTTGCTCACTCCTTTGTTCTTTATTATCCTGAACATTCAGATTATATGCGAGGATCTGGGAAGGTCGGCGTTTGGCTGTTTTTTATACTTAGCGCATTTTTATTAAGCCATAAACTGAATGGGATTGATCTCACGCCCCGCTCATTAGCATCATACCTTATTGGTAGGTTTCTAAGAATATTACCAATGTTTATTATTGCCGTTTCTATTTATTACTTTATGGGGTATTACGACTTTCAGAAGATGATAGACATATCTATATTTAGAGATACATTTTTTCATCTCTGGACTATTCCAGTTGAGTTTAAATTTTATTTCTTTCTACCAATAGTTAGTTATGCATTTTTCTTTGCGCAAAGAAAATTTGGGAATATCGCTGTCATAATCGCTTCAGGCATATTTATATTGGTCATTCAATTATGGTGGCCGTATTACATGACCCCAAGTAACTCGATTGATGTGACTTGGTATGTGCCGTGTTTTTTGCTTGGTGTTGTTGGCTCTGTAATATATATGGACATACAGAATCTGCTGACTGTTAGATTAGTAAATACGATATCTGCAATGTCAATATTTATCATATTCATGTTTTACCCTTCAGTCAGGAACCTGCTTACTGGTGGGGATTCAAGGGCTGATATTACAAATATGTTTATTCCTATTGGTCTTGTATGGACAATATTTGTGGTTGCATGTATTTCTGGAAGAGGGTTGCTTGGTTCCTTACTACAAAACGTAATAATTAGAAAAGTGGGGGAGTGGAGTTTTTCTATCTACTTATTCCATTTCATAGCGCTATCCACATTATCACAGTTTAAATTTGGAAAACCTGTTTCTGTTTTCATTACTATCCTTGCATCAATATTA
The DNA here is from genome assembly GCF_000286655.1 of Enterobacter sp. SST3. Lineage (NCBI taxonomy): Bacteria > Pseudomonadati > Pseudomonadota > Gammaproteobacteria > Enterobacterales > Enterobacteriaceae > Enterobacter > Enterobacter sp. SST3. The sequence goes on from NZ_ALNS01000012.1 coordinate 205,824, forward strand.
ATTGGGGCAATTGCATTTTACTTGATAGAATCGAGAATAGAAAAAGTAAGAGCAAAAATAGCCAAATTGATGTAATTATCGCCCACTCATTTTTTTAGTTGAGTGGGCGGTAGTTTTAATGAATATTTATATCAGCATTAAAGTTAACAATGTCCATAACATTTTTCTCCCCAGCTATAACCTCAGCTTTAATAGCATTTAACTGTTCAGTCTTGTACTTTATCTGCCCTAAGATATTTCCAGATGCTTCTTTCCAGGAAGTAACATTAGATAATATCTCACTAACTAATGTTTGTAACGTATATAATCCACTGGATGATGCTACTATTGCGTTTAGCATTTCTGGCACAAAACTATTATTACTTGCCCACAGATTTGCCTCTTCGCTTTGCGCCCACCATGTTGATGCTTCCTGCTCTGAATAGGGAGGTTTAATAGACATAAGCGCAGCACTACCATTCTCTCTTATCATTTTCAATGATGCGGCATAAGCATCATCCAGAGAAGGTGGTGGAGTTGTCCCTGAAAGCCAGGTGAAATCTGGATCGATATAAAACAACCCATCAGCAACGTTGTAATAATCACCGTTAGCACACTTCAGCCCTTCTGTAATCCTGACGATGATGTAGTCCGGGAACATATCGGACAGTTCCTGGAGTGTATAATCAGCAGGAAATACGTTAGTTACAATATTTCCTGGCTTTGAAACCATCGCATATGTATTCATTACGCAAACTCCATTAGGCGATCCTTTACCGCCAGGGCATACGATTAATGAGCCAAACGATGTGTTCCCACCATCCCCGCCCGCTCCGCTGACTCCGGCTGCACCTCCAGGGCCAACGACGTAAGGAAGACTTGCGCCAATTTCTGCTGCGGTCAATCTGACCTTAGCCCACGAACCACTGGCGCCGCCAGGTGATGCTGATGTCTGCGCTGATGATGTCGCTGGCGCAGAACCAGACCCACCACCTGCCCCCACAACATACACAAGCGCGTATTTTAAGTTGGCAGGCCTGGTATAAATCCCGGTACCTGACAGCGGTTTAATGTCGATCAACCTGCCAACATTTCCACCTGTGGTTAAACCAAGATTTTCCAGCGCAACCGGAACGTTGCCATCAGATTTGATGTCCGCAAATGGGCTTGACCGGGTCAGCAGTATCGCTTTAATGGCAGTCAGTAACTGATTGTGTTTCAACTTATCCAGGCTGGCGCCGCTTGCTTCAACCACGCCTGCCAGCTCTTCCTGCAGCATGTCAAAGTAATCATCATCAAGATCTGTAGCCGGGGTTCCTGTCTGTGGATTCCCACGGGTAAAGCCATTCTTGCCCGCGCCGAATTTATCTTTCTGCGCAGTAGGTGTGTCAATGCGATGCATAATGTCTCCGGTTAAAGTACGTTGATGCGGGTCGGGTCATTCGCATCGCGCTCAACAATCAGGTGCGCTTTAAACAGGTCATAGTTTTCTACGATCCCTTCACGCTCCATCTGGCGATACGTTGCCAGCAACTCACCCTTAATGACCGCAGGGGTGACAATCGCCTGGCCGGGGCCGAATCGTGTACCATCATTCGCCAGTTTATGACGGCCATACTTGCTGGTAATAACGGACTTCAGGCGACGGAGCACGTACGCACTGGTATGCAGCGTTTCGCTGTCCAGATAGCTGTTATCCGCCACGCCGTAAGCGTTCTTTTTGTAGGTGGTGATATCCCGCTGAATACGAAGCACACCGCCTTCTGCATATGCAGTAGCGACACCGTGAGTCAGTAACGATTGCTGCTCAGTACGAATGAAACGCTTGCCCGTTGGGGGCGGTAATGCTGTTACGCAGGTTTACCCACCAGCGCTTTGATGGCTGCCACATCTTCCAGCACACAATCGAAGCGATGGAATGCCAGGAAGGCGGTCTGATCGTACTCAGCATAACGTTCTACCAGGCGTTTAAGCGTCATGTAGGTAATACGTCGCACGATAAATCGATCGAAATCGCCGAGGAACGCGAATTTTTTACCCGCGGCAATACTGTCAATCGCCTGGTCGATCACATACGGAATATTCAGAATGGTGGCCGGGGTGCCGCCTGCCACATCCGGAAGCCACAGCGGGCGGTTCTGCCCATCCACCATCTCCTCGATCACCTGAAGCGTCGAATCATTAAACGCCCAACGGAACTTTGGCCCACCGCGATAAGCCGGGTCGATTGCGTGTTTAAGTTTGTTCATCTCCTGCCAGGTGAACGAGGCAGCTGCGGCAGTATTCACCGTCCCGGTAACTGAAGCCACCAGGCCTTTTGGCTGCACTGGCGTTCCTGCTCCGGTACCCTGAACCAGATATTTTGCTTCACCGCGCCCAATACGCTGACCAATGCGCGACGCCAGATAAGCTTCAATATCAACACCGCTGTCCTGCAGCAACTCGTTTGAAACCTTGATAATTTTGGATGACAACTTTTTGGCACCCAGAATTGCCGTGCCAAACGTCACGTCTTCTTCGGTTGTTTCCGTGTTTTCGCCCAGCAGTTCCCCCTCTTCCGCAGTGCCGTCGGACGTAGACCAGGTTATGTCCTGTCCATTGGAGGTGTTGAGGATTTGGGCCACGCTGGCGATACCACCGTAGGCCTTCATCGAGTCCACAATTTTATTCAGCATCTGGGTTGGCACGGTGTAACCGCCTTTCGCATCAGGCGTGGTAGGTGTATCGCCCGCCGGTATTAATCAGCGTTGTCTCCCACGGCATACAACAATCCAGTGAAGTAATTTCACCTCGACGATCACGTTTTACCCAAGTGTACCCGTTACCCCAGCCGAGGATGTGACGCTGCTTTAACTCGCGCCATTTATAGCTGGTCTGCCAGGTATTTGGCTCGTCATGAACAAGATAAAATGCCGGATGGTCCCGCGCAGGTTCAACCTTACCGTTGTGTTTTCGCATGACGTGCAGCGGCATCTGAGCAAGGTTTGATGACAGGACATAAATACAGGCATATACCGCAGCCAGCTTCATAGCTGTTTCAGGGCTCACATAAACATCGGCCCGAAATAAACCATCGGTATCAATCGAATCACCCGTTATTGGCGTTGATGGGTTCTCCAGTGATTCACTTCTGAATAAGGCATCAAGCAGCACGTTTACCCCCTCTGGCCATAGCCAGGGCGCACAGCACCATTAGCCCACCTGCGAACATGAGTGCCGGGGCCAGACCAAAACGCAGGTAAACCCCGGACGTAAGCAAGCCGAAACCGGCAAGCCCGATAACATCAGTAATAAGTGATTTCATAGAATTAAGAGGTCATCGTCCGGATCAAGTGATGAAAGGAAATCGCCAGGCTCTTTCAGCATTGCCCGACCGACTGCCATTATCAGCGCTACAGCGCCGTCGATTTTGTTTTCGTTCTGCTCCTTAATAGGCTTAACCACGTCATCGTTACCTGGAAGATATTTCCCGACGACGTTGCTGATACACCAGCTCATGATTGGGTTGCCGTCATGATGAAAACGCCCAGATTCAATAGCGGCCTCAAGCTCTTTCATCGGGTCAGACATATTGGTGTAGTTCTGGATTATCGTGATGGGGTTAAGACCTTCATCTGCCAAATCATGGGAAAGACCAGTTGCGCCGAACGGGTCTATTGGTGATTCGCTCACCGGGTTGAGTTTGTTCGCTGCTTTGGCTTCTTCCAGAATGTAGCGATAATCAACCTCTGCACCATCAGTTACCGTCAGCAATCCCATCTCAACCCATTTCTGAAAACGCTCAGCAGTACGACGGTCTTCATTTTTTTCAACGCTGAACACCGTGTCATAGGGCACCCAGAATCTCGGTGCGACACAGTAGTAATGTGTTTTACCGTCAATCTCCCGCGTAAACAGACGCGCCATGCTGTTCATGTCGAGTTTGCGTGCCAGGTCGAACGCCAGCACGCTCGGCTGTCCCTCAAATTGCTCCAGCGTAAGGGTCTTATCCTCGCAGTTCTGCCACGACACAAGGTTAAAGAAAGCTGCTCTGGCAGCAACCCAGATGTTGAGGTGCTTTGTTTTGAACACGCCAGCCTGACGGGCATTATTGATGGCTCGCTGTTGCTGGCTGAGCAAAAAGTCACGGTAGACCGACACGCCCATATTTGGGTTAGCCTTCTCCAGCACCTTTGGATCGGTCCAGTCATCGCCTTCATCGACCGTGTAGATCACCCCGAATAATTCTTCGTTCGGTACCGTACCGCTCAGCATCTCTATCACTTCCCGCCTTTTGTCGTAGCACGGCCCCTCAATGTTGTAGCCTGCCGTAGTGATAGCCCACATCAGCGGCTGGCGGCGGGCGCCCATACCCGTCAGCATTGTGGTGTAAAGCGAATCCGTCGGGTGTTCATGATATTCGTCGACAATGGCACAGTGTGGTGAAGCCCCGTCGCCGGGGTTGCCAATAAGCGGCTCGAAGCGTGCACCATCCTCGGGACGGTTCAGGTTAGAAGCGTTCACCTCAATACCGAACGCCTCCACCAGCAGCGGCGTACGCTTGCACATCAGGCGCGCTGGTCTGAATACTTCCCATGCCTGTTTTTCGGTGGTGGCACCGGAATAAACCTCTGCCCCAAATTCGTTGTCACAGGTAAAGCAAAACAGCGCCACCCCAGCAGAGATAGCCGATTTACCATTCTTACGCGGTATTTCCGTGTAGACCTCACGGAAGCGACGAAGCTTAGTGCCTTTTTGTACCCAGCCAAACGCGCAGCAGACAATGAACAATTGCCACGGCTCCAGGGTGATCGGCATCCGCTTAAACGCCCATTCGCCTTTGGTATGCGGCAATAGTTGAATAAACTTTGCGGCTTTCTCCGCCATATCCTTGTCAAAGCGGTACCGGAATTTTCGGCTCTTCTCCTGGGCCATATCGTCGATATGACGCTGACAGGCCTGAATGACAAACTGGCACGCCGGGACTTTACCCCGCACAACGTTGCGGGCGTACTGATTCGCGGCGTTAACGTTAGGGTACGATTTCCGGCTCATGAATTGATCATCTTCAGGAATGGGTTTGAGGTTTTCTTCTGACCAGCAAGACCGATCAGACGCTGGCGGCTACTCGGATCAAGTCCCAGCATTGAACCGGTAGAACTCATCTCCGATTCCTGTTCTTTTTTGGCTGTAAGTTCAGGGTTCTTAATTTTTCCCCCCATAGCCCCAACGATTGAAAGACCATCACGGGCGATGTTTTTGACAGCACGGCGCCAGAACTCGTAAGCCACACACCAGCGTTCAAGCACCGCAAGATCGGTTACACAGAGAAGACCTTGCCCGCATAATTCCTTCGTGGTCAGTTCCCACATGACGGAGGCCATCGGCATACCATCGTCTTCGGAAAACCATTCCGGGGGTTCAACGCCTTTAATGGGTGTGAAAACTGGTTCTTCTTTATTAAGGGCTCGCTTGCCGGGGTTACCAGCCAGCTCCTTGCGCGCCGTTGGCTTGGGGCGACGCCCGGAACGCCCCGTCGTTCCAGCCATAAGCGACACTCCAGGTTAAATTTGATTTTTCGCGGGTAAAAAAATTCGAGGAGGCGGGCAGTCCGGAAGGCGCGAGGTCGCAGAGATTTGACCTCCCCCTCCCCTGAGTGATGATGACATTGATTCTCACTTGAGCCGCTCACGCGCGGTCTTAGCGGCGTGACACGACCAGCACAGGCTTTCAAGGTTACTGTCATCATCAGTGCCGCCGTGAGCCTTCGCCTTAATGTGGTCCACACAGGAAGCCTGCCTTGCAATCCCCTGACGCAGATGATTCTGGCATAGAGCATTGTCGCGCTTCAGTATGCGAGCGCGTATGACTTCCCACTTCGTTCCATATCCACGCTGATGCCTAGATTGTCCTGATTTGTAGGATTTCCATCCTTCGCCTTTATGTTTTTCGCAGTAACCGGACGGGTCTGTAGTGGTGGAGCGGCAGCCGCGAACACGGCAGGCTTTTGGTGTTCGTGGTGGCATATATCCTCGTTATGACAATAAAAAACCGCCCTCAGGCGGTTAAATTTTGAGATTTAAAATTTTGGTGCTATGCCATATTTCGGCGTCTTTATATTCGCAGCCCAGACTTTGATATCGTTTTGAAGCAATAAAGTGAAATCTGACTTGAGATAGTTAACCATCTCATTGACCTTGCCTGCATCATTCACTGCAAAGTGTTCAATCCTGTTAGCTCCGACTGATACACAGGTGTAAGTTGCAGGCACATCCTTCCCGTTAGCATTAAGCCGCATCTTCCTATCGCCACAACCACCATCGGACATATAGGATACGAGCATATTAGCTGACTCCCTCCCCGGTTGAGAGATACTTATCATGACAGGCAACCCCTCTGAGGTCTGGGTAATGTCGTAGAGTACAGCATCTTTTTGATACCAGGTATTGTATTCTCTTTCCTGAAACGCTGCGTAGGATGGAGAAGAAATCGTCGCCAGCAAAGCGATTGTAAGAGAGTGAATTTTCATCGGTTGCTATTGTATTGTTTAGGCAAAGTTATTATCCATATTGTGCCAACAGCAACAACAACGTAAGATTATTCCTACTATTTTTAGTAGCGCTAAATTCCCTCTTAGCAACAGTTAAGTACCCATATATCTCATATCAATAAAGCATTACAAATCCCGGTAATTTGCATTAAGTAAAAACTAACTCCATGGTAACGAAAAAAATTTGCAATAACCTCTCAATACATTATCAGTATTCTACAGCATCAACCTTATTTTTGGTGAGCTTTTTCGAATGGAGAACTGGCTGCTATGTTTCATCCATGATGTCTAATAACAAAGGGTCACTTATTAAACAAATAAGCGAGTATGCCAGGCTTAACGAGCAGGAAGAAATCCAGTTGCGCAAGATAATCAGCTGATTTATTCATCTGCATAAGTCTATAACCATTATCAAGCCCACCAGCAGGTGAGCTTTGTAATGGCTGCCACTACCCGGAGTGGCCACGCTCATGCCCTTGAGACGCTGTCGCTTTATCGCCGCTTATAACCGGTGCGCGTCTGGCGTTCGCGCTGCTTTACCGGAGCATGTTCCCTCACTTACCCTCACAACGGTCTGCTATACCTGCTCGCCATTACGCGACTCGGGGCAGCATCATGACTGCTGCATTGCCTTTCCGGCCTATCCGCTTTATTGGTTCATTGGCTTTCTCCCGGCAATAAAAAACCGCCCTGAGGCGGCTTATGCTTCTTGAAAATATTTCATGTTGAAATAGGAATTTTCGCACCAATAACAGATTTGCCCAATCCGGGATAACCTCTGGAAAATTCTATGATTCATACTGTTCATTTTTTATGCCCAGTCAATCCAAGCACAGTAAGCTTGCTTCAAAACAACATTTTGTCAGCAATAGCTCAAGGGGCAACCCGAATCAACCTACACATTTCGAGCTCTGGCGGCGACGTAACATCCGGCTTTACCGCTTACAATTTCATCAAAACACTTCCAATTCCAGTTTATTGCTTCAACATTAGCAATATAGATTCAATTGCTAATGCGATTTTCCTCGCTGGTATAAAGCGCTTTGCTAATCATGGAGCAAGATTTTTGTTGCATCCCTTTCAGTGGAACTTCGGCGGAATGCAAAGTGTCGATCACGAACGAATGCGCGAATGGGTATCTAGTTTAGATCACGACCTTGACCGCCTCATTTCTATCTTTAACGAGGAAACTGTTTCCGCTGGACAATTCACTGACTGGCGTGAGCTGATCAGAACTTCTTCCATTCTTAATCCTGAGAGAGCTGCAACTCTCGGCCTTATTGAAGGTATTCAGGAGGCTAGCATCGTTGAACCCAATGCTACCTGGTGGATTAATTGTTGACATAAAGTAACCTTTCAGAGCCCGATTATTTTTAAGATTATAGTCGGGCTTAATCATTGCGATTGTCAAATAAATGTTCAATTAAGAATCTTTTTCTTGCAATTGACCTGCCAAGATCTGTTATGCGTCAGGATGTCTTTCTTCGTCTGGCGGTCCATAACGTCAATGTCATGATCGGTCAGGTAGATTGGCTTTACCCAGTCACAGGCGGTATCAACCACCACCGGGACGCTTCCACGTGTTACGCAGCTCGCGATCAACATCGTCATCAGGCATGCGGTTAACAGTCTGCTGTACATTGCTGGCCTCTTTCGTTGCTTCTACCCGGCGTTCGGCTACTGCTTCAGTGGCTGCGGCCTTTTCTTCGGTGCGCTGCAGGTCTGCTTTCGCTTCCGCTTTGCTGGTACCGCGTGAATGACCCAAGCCAAACGCGGCAGCGATAGCAGCAAATACTGCTACAACGAGTCCGGTGATCATCTCAAGCGTCATATAACCACCCGTTCCTTTACCCAGCCATAAACAAACGTCTCGTTCGCGCTGCGCTGTTCTGCCAGCTCGAGATAACGCTGGCCCTGGCTGCAATTCAGGGCGCGGAGCATAACCAGTTCACCCTCTTTCCCTCGCCGGGAAAGATAGCTTTTTAGCGCGCTGATAGTTCGCGGACCGATAAAACCATCTGCAATCAGATCGGGATAGAGCGTGCCCTGAATGTTGAATACGTTCAGCCAGCGCTGGAACCATTTGGTCTGAACCGATGGGCCCATGTTAACGCCGGCACCGAAGATGAATGATGTGATGAAGTAACCCACCAGCTTAAGTCGACTGATGTTTACCGCCGTAGCGACGTAGAACACCGCACCAGCGAATGCGCCGAACACCACACCGTAGTCTATGCCGGTTGCCAGGCCAAACATGCTGGCTCCCATCAAACCACCAGCCGCTACCGTAGTGCCAGAAACAGGATCGGACATTTAGCCCCCTCTTATTGCCGTGAGTCCTCTCAGAAATGAGGGGAAAGAATTTTAAAAATTTGAATTTGCTTCAGAGATCATTTTATGAACATATACACCTATAATCTCCAGTGCTATCATGATAAGTCCTTTATTTCAGGAGGTTATATGATTTATCTGCTGGAAGGTGATTCATTTGTTGAGGTTGACGACTGGCAGAAGGTTTGTGCCAGGCCAAGCTATTTAGAAAACCTTGTAGTTAAAGATCGAACTCTCGAAAGAATTGTCGGCTACTACGAGCTACCTGAAAAAGTAAAATGCGGACTTTCCAATTGCCATAAGAGGCATTTTAAAGGCTATGTTGTTGAAACAGACGACAGCTCAGAAACCAACATTGGGCATGACTGCGGCTCAAAATACTTCGATGTTCAATTTGAAACCATGTCATCTGAGTTTCTAAATGCCCTCGAAATAGCAAAAGCAAAAGCCTTTATTTTAGACAATAAGGCCCGTGTTTTCGAATACTGGCAGAAAGTTAATGCGCTGGCTGTAGGCCCTAAGAACGTCTCGTGGGCTATCGATTTATACAGAAAAATAAACTCATCAGACGTAATTGGTCTTGCTGCCTACCGCGCTTTGAGAGAGATGCAAGCGAACGGGAATGGCAATGTCACTACGACACGCCCTCCTACAGCGAAAGAAATAGAGCTTGCAAAAGCTTCAGGACAACCTGTACCTCAGGCTGTTGAGGTTATTGTTGGTTTCATTTCAAATATTGATTTTATATCGCCTGATAACGATTTAACCGAACTTTATGAAAATCAATTACGAGGAGTAGTTCAAGCATTACAGAATGCAGATCCTGAAAAACTATCAAGAACCCAAATGCGGCCTATTGTTAACGGTATCTCAGCTCTGAACACAAGAATTGAAAGGGTTAAAGAGATAATTGAAACAGCAAAAGTATTTTTTACACAGGAAAATCTTTCTCAGTTGATTATTCAGCTGGAAGATAACAAAAACATCAGTTCTTCAGATGTTAAGCGTTATAGAGAGTTTGTTGAGAGTCTCTAAAAAAATAAAACCCGCTTCTGGCGGGTTTATGTTTTGTTCTGTTGCTCAGTACGCTTTACTGTCCCGAGCCTACCACAATTTAAGCACTTTCTTGCTCACTCTGCAACTTAAATCTGTCGCCATTTGTGCCAAACGCATCACAAAGTGGAGCGTACAGGATCGATTCTGCCAAACTTACCCATGTGTCGATGCGGCGGCGGCAAGTGATTAGAGTCCAGTCAGGGTGTTTTGCATTCAGCTCGTTTGCCATCTGCAGTTTGCTCTTGCGGAGCCGGTGACGGTCAACTATTACGCCATACAACCCACGGTATTCATCATTCATCAGGACCGAAGCAATAACACCATCCACCTTAAGGCCCTCTTCGTCGGAGCAGAACGCCAAGCCACTTTTGTTTTTGCTGTCGAGGATTTCGCGCAGGTAAGCTTCCAGCTCAGGTTTAGTGATGCCGGATTTCTTCATGCGGCGCAACGCATCGTTGATTGCGGTCTTGGTGATTTTCCCGGATGCCAGCAGCTGGTTGAACATGTTTCCGCCTGAACCACCACCGATGTATGACCAGCGGCCCCACATGCGGAGCTTGCCCTGTATGGCCAGCATCCAGAACAGAGATGGGTGATGTGCTTCTGTATCGCGCCGCCCCGCCGGCGCCGGTATCTGTGCCCACATTCGAGGAATGGTGTGAGCAGACTAAGCAGAAACCTCTCGGCTGGGTTCGTGACGCCATGAAAGAAGCGTATGACGGATGCCGCGACGCCATGCTTCAGGCTGCCGATAGAAAACCTGAATTAACTGTCTGGTATGGTTCAATGCCGGAAAGTAATGGTAAGGCTAACTGGACGGCAATTCTTCATCGCAAGGGCGAAGGTCGCTGCATGGATGGGTTCACCATTGACCGTTCTGAATATCCTGGTCGCGTACTCTATGCCGCAGATCGCGTCCGTTACCTCATCGGTGAAAAAAGTGAGCGCCCAAGCATTTTGGATTATGACGCTGATGCGCACAGTGGATATGTGAGACCTGGCAACTCTCCGGTGATTCCGGATGGTTGGGTGCTGGTTCCGGTAGAGCCGACAGAAGACATGATGGTCAATGGGTTCGAATCAGAGCCAGATGAGAGCTTTAGCGATGAGAAAGAATGGGAAGAGTATGAGGCTATGAGTGGATGCCAGCAGGCGGCTCACCGGGCAAAACTATGCTGGGCGGCAATGTTAGCAGCAGCGCCCAGGCCGGAGGCTTGATGTCCAGTAAACTGAAACAGCGGCGTATGCGCCGCCTTAAAGCGGATGTCGCATGGTGGCGTGAAGAGGCAGAGGATTGCCGCTACCGCCTGCTGGAGTTGGCCGCAGAAATCGACAGGCTCAAAAAGCTGGTCATCCGCGTGCCGATGCCGGTTCTCATGCCAAAGGAGATGGTCCACCAGCTCTATTACACCGAAACAAAAAGATGTCGTACCTGCAATGATGGGCTCCGAGGTGGTTGCTCATCTTGCATTTTCTATAAGAGATAGCCGGGTGCAGCCGGTTAAGTGGAGATCAACGTATGGGGCAGTTAGTAACACTTCATGAGTGGGCGTCGGGTCCTAATGGGTTCAAATATCCATTAAGCAACTCAGCACTGAACAAAATAGCCAAGACCAAGCAAACTTTCCCACCAGCTTTAAAGCAAGGTCGCCGCTGGGTTATAGATGAGGACGCTCGTTTTATTGGCATGGTAAGCAATGTTGATATTTCATCATCATTATCCGACAAGGCTCGCCAGTTAGTGGAGAAAGCAATAAATGGCAGCTCGCCCCAGAAAGCATAACGTTAAAATACCTAACCTGTATTGCAAGTTGGATAAACGTACATCAAAAATCTACTGGCAATATCGCCACCCTGTCACTGGAACATTTGTTGGTTTTGGAACAGATGAAGAGGCAGCCAAAGCTGCTGCTACGGAGTTAAATCGGATAACATCTGAGCAGGAAACACGTCAATCCTTCGCTCTTATCGATATGGCCATTAAGAAGACAGATAAGAAAGAGAAAGGAATTCGAGTCGCAGACTGGATAAAAAGGTACGTAGATATTCAGATGGAAAGGATGCGTGACGGAGAAATAAAAAAACCGACCGTAAAATCTAGGAGGTTATGTGCTCAAGTTCTGGCTGACAGAGCTCCTAACGTTCGCCTAAAAGATGTTGACACGAAGTTAATCGCAAAAATTATTGATGAATATAAGTCTGAAGGTAAACATCGAATGGGTCAGCTGATTAGGAGCGTGCTTAACGACGTATTTAAAGAGGCTCAACATGCTGGTGAGGTTGAACCCGGCTACAATCCTGCTTTAGCAGTTAAAAATCCGATAGCAAAGGTCAAGCGAAGCAGGCTCAGTATCGAACAATGGAAGGTAATCTATGAAAGCGCGGGAACATTGCCACCATGCGCTCAGAATTCCATGCTATTGGCTTTGGTGACGGGTCAACGTATTGGCGACATAGTGGCGATGAAGTTTAGCGATATATGGGATAATCATCTTCATATAACCCAAAGTAAAACAGGAATGAAGTTAGCTATTCCTTTAAATTTACGGTGTGATGCCATTGGCATGACGCTTGCAGAAGTAATAAGTAAGTGTCGAGACATAGTTGTGAGCCCGTATCTGATACACCACGTGAAACATCATGCTTACGGTAAAGCTGGTTCTCACGTTCCTGAAAAAACAATATCTAAGTATTTCAAAGAAGCGAGAGATAAAGCAAATATTGACTGGCCAAAGGATTGTATTGCCCTGCCCCCATTTCATGAGCAGCGTTCGCTTTCATCTAGAACCTATAAAGCACAGGGTATTGATGTCAAAACTTTGCTTGGGCATAAAACTGAAGCGATGAGCACAATGTATGGAGATGATCGTGGTCTGGAGTGGAACAAACTTGTGATTTAGCGAGATAGATAACTTTTAGAAAGTGCCAAATGATAAGCTGGCGTTATATGAGTTTTGGGGATTTTTTTTGGGGATGATTTGGGGAAGAAAAATTAACCTTATATAACAATAAAATAAAAATCATCGAATTGTTCCACAAGCAGTCTGCTACCAGCAACGCATAATCCCACAGCCAGCGAACCCGCTGGCTGTTTTCTTTCGACCCCGTTCATCCCGTGCTAATGTAGACCCCTGCATACTGGATTATCACCGGGAAAATCGTTATGACTGACGACGTTATTGGAACAGGAACCCACCAGCAGCTCATTACCTTACTCACCGAGCAGGGCGCGCGTTTTCGCGTCATGGAGCACGAGGCGGTCGGGAAATGTGAAGCGGTAAGTGAAATTCGCGGAACCGACCTGCGGCAAGGCGCTAAAGCCCTGGTCTGCAAGGTGAAGGGAAACGGCGTAAAGAAACATGTTCTGGCGATCCTTGCCGCCGACCTGCAGGCTGACCTGAGCCAGCTTGCCAGCCATTTTGGCGGGCTAAAGGCCTCCCTCGCCAGCCCTGCCGAAGTCGATGCCCTGACCGCCTGCGTTTTCGGCGCTATCCCGCCCTTTAGCTTCCATCCTGATTTGGCGCTGGTTGCCGACCCGCTGCTGTTCGAGCGCTTTGACGAAATCGCGTTTAACGCCGGCCTGCTGGAGAAATCCGTGATTATGGATACCCAGGATTACCTGCGCATCGCCCGTCCTGAACTCGTCACCTTCCATAAAGCCTAACTGCAACGGCTGACGCCCTGTCAGCCTTTTCTTTCCAGGAACAGCACGGAGGCAACGAGAATAACGGCAATAGCGAAAAACGATGAGGAGATAATCAGCGTTTCCACATACATGTGATCGTTCATGATGGCGACCCTTTTGCGATATCTGCTTTCGTTTTAATCCGCGTAAATGACAAGGTTATGACAACGATAAAATCTTTTTAACACTGTTCTCTGCCGCGTTTGCGCGTACAGTAAACAGGACCATTATTCTGGCAAGGATTCCCTATGTTTGACCCTACTCTGCTCATTCTTCTGGCACTCGCCGCGCTCGGCTTTATAAGCCATAACACTACCGTCGCCATCTCGATTCTGGTGCTGATCATTGTGCGCGTGACCCCATTAAATACCTTTTTCCCGTGGATAGAAAAACAAGGCCTCACCATCGGGATTATCATCTTAACCATTGGGGTGATGGCGCCGATTGCCAGCGGCACCCTTCCCGCCTCAACGCTGCTGCATTCGTTTGTAAACTGGAAATCGCTGGTGGCGATCGCGGTGGGGATTTTTGTGTCATGGCTGGGCGGACGCGGCGTCACGCTGATGAGCAGCCAGCCCTCGCTGGTGGCGGGCCTGCTGGTGGGCACCGTGCTGGGCGTGGCGCTCTTTCGCGGCGTGCCGGTCGGCCCGCTGATTGCGGCAGGCCTTGTCTCGCTGTTTATTGGGAAGTCGTAGTCAGGCTGGCCATATAACGCGCCGGCGTCTGGCCCAGTCCCTTCCTGAACATGGTGATAAACGCGGTGGTCGAGTCATAGCCCAGTGACTGGGCCACCTGCTGCACCGATTTGCCGCTTATTAAATGCTGTAACGCCACAATCAGCTGCAGCTGGTGACGCCAGCGGCGGAAGCTCAGACCGGTCTCCTTCACTACCAGCCGCGCCAGATTGCGTTCGCTCATGGCGAAGTGGCTCGCCCACTGCGCCAGCGTCTGCCAGGCGGCGGGCTCTTCCGCCATCTTCTCGCTCATCAGCCTGATTTTGGGATGGGGCGACACGGGCAGCTGCAGATGCTCCTGTCGCTGGAGCGGCAGCTCGTCAAACAGGACGTCCACCAGACGCGAGGTGGCCGCGAGCTGCAGCTGTTCACGTGATTTTTCCGCGAGCGATAAAATCAGCTCCCGCACCAGGGGGGAGATTTTCAGGGTACAGCAGCGCTCGGGCAGGCTGGCAGCCCCCGGCTCAATGAACAAAAAGCAGAGCTGCGCGCCCGGCGTGGCCCTGTTACTGTGCGGCATCTGTCCAGGGATCCAGACGGCATACTGGGGCGGCACCATCAGCATGGCATTTTCCACTTCACAGGTGATTGCGCCGCCGAGGGCCAGAATCAGCTGCCCCTTACGGTGATGATGAAGCGGAATATATTGTTCCTCCGCCACTACCTGAATGCGAAATGCGACGGCCGCATCGTACTGGCTATCTGGATCGTAGCCTTCCAGTCCCAGACCAATCATCAGTTTGTCCGATATGAGCGATAAACTGTCATTTTAGCCTGATTTCAACCGCTGAGAAAATCGGTATTGTGTGCGCTCGCTTGAACGTATGAGAACATAATGACTACTGCTATTCGCACCTCAGGAAAACACGGCGCGCTGTTGATTGCAGGCATCCTGATGATTGCCACTACGCTTCGCGTCACCTTTACTGGCGCAGCGCCGCTGCTCGATACCATTCGTCTTGATTATGGCTTAAGCACGGCGCAAACCGGTCTGCTGACCACCCTGCCCCTGCTGGCTTTCGCCCTTGTCTCGCCGCTCGCCGCAGGCGTTGCCCGGCGTATCGGCATGGAGCGCAGCCTGTTTATCGCCCTGCTGCTCATTTGCGCCGGGATTGCCGTTCGCTCGCTGCCTTCCGCCACTTTGCTTTTCATCGGAACGGCGATCGTCGGCTGCGGTATTGCGCTCGGGAACGTGCTGTTACCGGGATTAATTAAGCGTGATTTTCCGGGCCAGGTGGCGAAGCTCACCGGCGCCTATTCCCTGACGATGGGCGTCTCGGCGGCGTTTGGCTCAGCGATGATCGTTCCCCTTGCACAGGGGAGCGCGGGCTGGCATGGCGCGCTGCTGATGCTGATGGCGTTTCCGCTGGTCGCACTGCTGCTCTGGCTGCCGCAGTGGCGTCAGAAACACGTCGCAACGGTAACGGGCGCAGGCGCGCTGCAAAACCGCGCGCTCTGGCGCTCGGCCCTCGCCTGGCAGGTGACGCTCTTTTTAGGAATTAACTCGCTGATCTACTACGTCATCATCGGCTGGCTGCCGGCGATATTGCTGAGCCACGGCTACAGCGAAGCGCAGGCCGGTTCGGTGCACGGTCTGTTGCAGCTGGCCACGGCCGTGCCGGGACTCGCCGTTCCGCTGATCCTCCACCGCCTGAAAGATCAGCGAGCGATCGCAGGCTTAGTGGCCCTGATGTGCGCAATAAGCGCGGCAGGATTATGGTTTATGCCCGGAATGGCGGTGATGTGGACGCTGATGTTTGGCTTTGGCACAGGGGCAACAATGATCCTCGGCCTGACGTTCATCGGCCTGCGCGCCAGCTCTGCGCACCAGGCGGCGGCGCTCTCCGGAATGGCACAGTCGATTGGCTACCTGCTTGCCGCCTGCGGCCCGCCGCTGATGGGGAAAATTCACGATACTGCAGGAGACTGGCAAATCCCGCTTCTGGGCTGTGCGCTGGCCGCTGTGATAATGGCTATCTGCGGTGTGTTAGCCGGGCGAGACCGGGAGATCGCGCCCCGTTAAATCCTGAGGCAGACCACCGGGTCTGCCTTTTTTACCCGCGCGCTGCGCGCAGCATCGCCTGCACCAGCACGACCGGGCGTCCTTCCAGCGCGGCACGTTCATGCTGGAATAAGGTGATCACGAAGAACGGGTGCGTCACCAGCTCCGCGGCACGAATTTCACCCTGATCGTCCCAGCCCGTTACATGCATATCACCGCTTTCCAGCGCCTGCGCAAACGCCGGCGACACGCCATAGTTACAGTGATACCCCTCTTCAATTTCCGGCTTGCCGTACGCTTTGGCGATCAGCGTATTATTGCGCAGCTCAATGGCATCCGTTTTTTCCATCAGCGAGCAGGTCAGCGGCGCAATCACCATGGTGCCTTCGGTATCCGTCTCAGCGTGTGCCGCATCAGCCCAGCCCAGCACGTTTCGGGCATACTCAATCAGCGCATGCTGGAACCCGCCGCAGGTGCCCAGGAACGGGATGCCGTTCTCACGGGCGTAGCGCGCGGCAATAAAAGCGGCCGCCGTGTTTTTATAGGGGCTGGCAGGAACCAGCCAGATGGCATCGTAGCCCACCAGATCTTCAGCGCTTGTTAGCTCCGTCGTGGCCAGCCAGTCGTAATCGGCGGTGAGGTCAAGCACTGCAGCGGCGTCGTCAATGGCCAGCGGGATAGCCTGATGCGCAATAACATTGGGATTGTAATCGCCAACCAGCGCAATGCGCAGCGTTGTTTTAACCGGGAGGTGTTCCATGAAAGGTTCCTTATGCCAGAGTATTATCAGATAACATAAGGAACCTCAGACTACCGATCTTTTGCAATTATCACAATACCTTAAATTGGGAGGGTGGAATCATGATTCAGTGCAAACGGGTATACGAACAGGCAAGCCCTGACGACGGCTATAGGATACTGGTGGACAGGCTGTGGCCGCGCGGGCTGAAGAAAACGGATCTCGCGTATGACGAATGGTGTAAAGCGCTCGCGCCCTCAACTGAACTACGCAAGGCCTTTCACAGCGAAACGATTGATTTCGCCGCCTTCAGTCAGGCCTATCGGGAAGAGCTGGCGCAGCAGGCTGACGAGGGCGCGCGTCTGGCGACGCTGGCGCGCAGGCAGACCGTCACCCTGCTCTTTGCTGCCAAAAACACGGAGCAAAATCACGCTCTGGTCTTAGCCGACTGGCTGCGCCATCTGTGATCAGCCGATCGTCAGTTCATCCAGAATTTGCGGCGCTTCATCCGGGGTGAGCGGCATCAGATGTTCGGCGCGGACAAACGCAAAGCCGTGCTGGTTGTCAAAGGCGTAGACATCACCCGTCACCAGCCAAAGCGCGCGATCTGCGGTGACCGGTAATTGCGTCATCACGCCGTTGACCGGGTTAACAAAACGCAGGCCAGGCTGGCAAAGGCCAAACAGCTCAACGGATTTACCAATATTGCGACGGCCTGACGCCGTGCGGGCGCCAACGATCATCGCCATGCTGCCCGGTTTTAGCTGAAACATACTTCTCTCACGATAACGAACGCCAGGAACTGGCTAAGAATAATCTTAAAGAGAAGTGTATCGCAGGCAATATTACTTTGTCACCTGGCGGGTTGCGGATGGTCGCGACGATAGAGCGTCCATTCATCAATCACTTCGCCGCCCGGTAATTTGCACTCGGTACGCACGCCCTGCGGGCTTTGAACCGGGACCTGTTCCCCGCCTTTCTCCAGACAGTAGACGGAAGCTGGGTTCGCCATACCGATAACGTGCGGCGGTTTCGGTGCATCAGGTGGCGTGGTTTTTGCGGTGCAGGCGGCCAGGGGAAGCGCCAGCGCCAGAAGCAGAAATCTCATCTCATTGATCCTTTTGACGTCATCAGAGTCTAAGGGTAACGGGTCATCGCCACGTTCTCCATGATTTCTCCATTTTAACTGCACTTTTCAGCACTATAGTGTGGCATGTTCTCGATATGACCAGAGAACATCATTCCGTAATCAAGATGTCTTTGCCCCGGTCTCAACAACGGGGCTTTTTTTCGCGCCTGCTCCCCGCTTCCTGCATATATTAAATTTTCTGTATTCATGTTTTACTATGCCTGAAGCCTAAAAACTCAGCATAACATGCAGATGCAGACGTCTTCTGCCTGGGAGTCATTCTACGTCATGTCGGACCTTATCCTCGCTCGCGTTTCAGAAACCCTTGCCACCGAGCAATCCCTTGAAAGCCTCGTTCGCCAGCTGCTGGAGATGCTGGAAATTGTCACCGACATGGAGTCGACCTACCTGACGAAGGTGGATATCGAGGCGCGGCTGCAGCACATCCTCTACGCCCGCAACAGCAAACAGATGACGATCCCGGAGGGCCTGAGCGTCCCATGGGATGAGACGCTGTGCAAACGCGCGCTGGATAGTGACACGATGTTCAGCAATGATGTGCCTGAACGTTGGCCCGAGTGTGAAGCCGCAAAAGCGCTTGGCATTACCACCTACATGAGTATTCCTGTCCATCTTGCGGATGGTTCACTTTACGGAACGCTCTGTGCCACCAGCACGGCCAGAAAGCCGCTGAGCGAGCGCGGCGAACAGGTTCTGAAGCTCTTCGCCGGGCTGATCGCCCAGTCCATTCAGAAAGAGTCGCTGGTCACCCAGCTTCGCGAAGCCAATGCGGCCCTCATCGCGCACTCCTATACGGATGCCCTTACCGGTTTACCCAACCGTCGCGCCATTTTTGAAGATCTGACCACCCTCTTTTCTCTGGCCCGGCATCTTAAGCGTAACGCCATCATCGCGTTCATCGATCTGGATGACTTCAAACTGATTAACGATCGTTACGGCCACGAGGCTGGCGACCAGTTCCTGATAGAAGTGGGCAAGCGTTTGACCGAAGAGAAACAGCAGGACGATATTATCGGTCGTCTGGGCGGGGATGAATTTCTGGTGGCGTCGCTAAGCCAGCCCCACCAGGACGGGGATAACGCGCAGCTTACGCTGCTCAAAACGCGTCTCAGCGCCTGCATCGCTGGCGAATACTGGCTGGGCAGCGTTCATATTATTTATCCGGGCGCCAGCTTCGGCGTGATCGAAGTGGACCCTGCCGCAACCGATCCTGACAGCGCGTTACGCGCTGCGGATGTCGCGATGTATCAGGATAAGAAAGGAAAAAGCAAATCACGCTTTCTCACTATGGATTAACCCCGTACACTCTACGGCGTTACAGAAACCGAAACAGGTGATGGTATGAGAATAGGGATCCTCTTCCCGGTCGTTATATTTATAACGGCGGTGGTATTTTTAGCGTGGTTTTTTGTCGGCGGTTACGCGGCGCCGGGGGCATAAATGCGGAAGACAACCGTCATTATGCTGATCGTTGCCATCGCGGCGTTTGCCGGCACGCAGCTTGGCTGGTGGTAAACGCCAGTACGTAAAAAGGCCGCCATCTGGCAGCCTTTTTCAACGCTTTAAGACCTTAGCTTTTGATCTTTCTGTAGATAAACAGAACAACCAGCGCACCGATCACCGCGACGGCGAAACTGCCGAAGTTAAAGCCATCGACCTTGCCAAAACCGAACAGCGTACTGATCCAGCCGCCGACTACCGCGCCGACAATACCCAGTATTACGGTGACGATAAACCCACCGCCATCTTTGCCCGGCATGATCCACTTCGCCAGAATACCCGCAATAAGCCCAAAGATAATCCAGGATAAAATTCCCATAACTTTCCTCTCTGTATGGTTTTTGTCATTAAATCAACGACACAAAAAAGGATAGCACAGGATTCCAGAAAGGAAATTTGTGATAAGCATCACAATGAGAGAGTGGGGAATTATTCATCAAAAAAATGTACGGGCCACAGAAACTGTGGGGTTGCATCTTTTGTTGAGAAAGATTATCTTTCTCAACACTGAATAGTTGAGAAAAACACTCAAGTATTCAGTACGACATTGCTCACATTGCTTCCAGTATTTCTTGCCCACTCCTGAGTGGGCTTTTTTTTGCTCATACCCCAACAAACGCGTACCGGTTACGCCCCGCGCGTTTCGCCTGATAGAGCGCCTGGTCTGCGGCAATAATGATATTTTGCTGGCTGCCCGCGATGTCGACGGCACGGGCGGTGGAAATTCCGACGCTTACCGTCACCCGGCCGAAGGGGCTAAAGGCATGCGCGATTTGCAGCGAGAACACATTGCGAATAATCGTCTGGGCCAGACGAAGTGCCTCCTGAATATCCGTATCCGGCAATATCAGCGCAAACTCCTCTCCGCCGTAGCGCGCCACAAGCTGATTATCACGGGTAAGGCTCTCCCTGAGGCTGTTTCCGAGCATTGCCAGACACCGGTCCCCTTCAGGATGACCATAGTTATCGTTGTATTTTTTGAAGTAGTCCACGTCCACGATCAGTACCGAAATCGGCGCGTCATGCGCGGCGCACGTAGCAATTTCCGAGAGGATTTTTTCATCAAAGACGCGGCGGTTGTAAAGCCCGGTCAACGCATCTTCTGAAGCGATAATCTTCAGCGCTTTGTTATCCCGTGTTTTTCGGGACAGGTCGGAATACAGGAAGTACGACGCCACGATGAGTATCGCCGTAAACACGAAAATGAGTACCGCCAGCTGAATCGCCTGCTTGCGCCAGGGTGCAAGAGCTTCATCAATGCTGACGGCCACTGTGGTGACCAGTCCGTAGCGTCTGTTTTTCTCATAGGCATAGATGCGCTCGATTTTATCAAACCGTGAGATGGAGCTGGCTATCCCCGTATTTTGTACTTTGAGATATTTCCTGAAGAGCGGTGAATCAGAAACAATCGTGCCGATATAGGTATTTTTAAAGGGATAACGGACCAGCAGCACGCCTGATTGCGTCGTTAAGCCGATGACGCCCGAGTGACCGATATTAATCTGCCCGTAGAGTGCCAGAAAATTTTCAATACCCAGCGTCACCACCACGACACCGTTAAATGCCCCGGACTGGGTTTCAAGGCGCCGACTGAGGGTGATAACCCATTTGCCATTGGTTCTGCTTACCACCGGCTCCCCAATAAAGACCTGCTGAGTTTTATTTTCCTGGTGATAGATAAAAAACTCTCTGTCCGAGCCTTTGCGTGGTCCCGTGAAACTTTCATGCAGCGCGGTGAAGATATCGCCCTGAGCATCGTAAACAACCACATTATTAATCTGGGTAAGAAGGTTATCCTGATTATGGATCATGTGCTGAATATTGGTCGCCTGCTGCGGGGTCATGCCATAAATTTCGATTATGTCGGAAACGGTAGTAATTAACATTTCACTCTGGCGCATGATCCCTTCAGTATAAACATCCAGGGTGTGGCTAAGATTAGCGACGCTGGTATTAATTTGCTGGATTGACTGCTGTCTGGACGTGGCAATTTGGACGGCAAGCGCCAGCGAGATGATCAATGAGACAATGATGACGGTAATGGTTGTTGTGTAAAAAGTATTTTTCACATGCACGAGCTTTTCCACCTTATCACGCCTGATATCCCTGGCTGACAACTCTTGTCACTGTAACAAAGCTCAGGATAAGAGGAAAATGAATTGCACTTAAGCATACAACAGAAGCTCGTCTTTATTTTGTGTTTCACCGCCAGGCAACCCGCTCTATTCCTGATTTTTTTTACAGCGCCTGACGTTTTACAGCATCACGGCCTCCCTGGGCTTAGATAAAATGACTTTAATAAAATCGATATAGGAGACGGGTTTACCAAAATAATACCCCTGCAACAGGGTAATTTCATTACGGTTGAGATACTCCAGCTGCTCTTTCGTTTCTACACCTTCGGCCACGATACGCAATGAGAGTTTTTTCGCCAGGTCAATAACGCAGTCCAGCAGGATCGTTGAGTCCTTCTCCTCAGAAACCCGGTTAACAAAGCTTTTATCAATTTTAATATAATCTATGGCAAGCGCATTTAGACATGACAGCCCGGAATACCCCGTACCAAAATCATCCAGTGCAATGACAAAACCGGCGTTATGCAGCGCGTTGAGGTTTTCCACCAGATGAGGATTATCGATCAACGGTTCACGTTCGGTCACCTCGAGAACCAGCTTCACGGCTTTACCCTGAAACCCCTTGCCGAAGAGACGACAGTCACCGAGGAAAGAAGGGGCATCAATGTGTCTGGCGCTGATGTTCACTCCGATATGGAACCCATCCGGTAGCTTCGGCAACAGCGGCTTAAGCTGTGTGACCACTTTCGCCATCAAGCCTTTGGTCAGCGGAATAATCAACCCGCTACGTTCAGCAATCGGAATAAAGACATCCGGCGGGATAAACCCAGACTTTGGATGCTTCCACCTTGCCAGGACTTCAACCCCGTATAACCCGCCGGTGTCCCCGTTCACGATCGGCTGGTAGTAAGGCACGATCTCTCCCTGCAAAATGGCCTTACGCAAATCGTCTTCAAAGGTGGTGCTTTTTCCCTTGTATCGGCGGATCAAAATGCCCACCGCCAGGGATAGCGCGAGAATCAGCAGTATCAGGCTCCAGCCCTGGTGCAGTAGCCGCGTCAGGCTAAAAAAGGCAGGCGGTTGCCAGGCCAGACTAAAGGGGAATTGCGAAGATGCCGTAAGTGAACCCGTCCACGAGGCCGCTTTCCATCCGGTCACATCACCGTTGCGCGTAAACATGCTTTCGCCGACAACCAACCCCAGGTCAACGCTGTTTGATGCATTCGCGATGACGTCCTGCAAATGCGCATCACTGACGCTGACGATGATGCGCCCGCCCGCGATAGGCATCTGGAAGACAAGTACCGGGATGCCGTTCACCAGTCGATTACCGGGGAGCAGCATTAATTCTTTTTCAGGTAGCGTCTCCGGATGAACAATCAATACGCCATTCCCCGGAAGGGATGTACAGATGATTTGCCCCTGCTGCTGGATCATGATGGCGCGCAGATGCGGTTTTAGCGCAGCTTCTGTCCCCAGCGCCAGCTGCCCGCTGCTGGTACACCCCTGCTCCGCAACGCGCTTCGCCGTGTTGGCCGCACTGACGGCTTCCGACAAAATGCTTTCTATTTTCTGGGTGCTTACCGTGGCGGTATGAACGTTATTCATTTTCGCCATCTGCCATAACTGCCAGTTAATAATCAGTATGCCGATCAGAAAAAGAAACAGGGCACTGAGAATAGGGATCATCACGTTGCGCACGATGTTTTCCTTAATAGAATAAACAAGCATGAAGGATCTGAAAGAAGAACCCGTGGTTTACCTGACGTTGCCGATCGCAATGAAAATAGCTTAGCTGAGAATTGTCTTAAAAAACTGATGCTTTCGTATGAGTTCACCCGCCCGAATTTGCTCACTCGGCGTGACTATCAGGCTTGTGCCTTGCCCAGGCTGTGTTAAGATTTATGAATTCAGGGAGCGGACAGGATAACCGGAAAATGAAAAAGCGCATTGCCGTTGCGATCGTTTCAACGCTTCTGGTCATCCTGTCTCTTTATGCGGTCAATGCGGTTATCCTTGGTCAGCAAAAAACCAAACAGCTTGAAATATCCCGGACCCTTTTACATTATTCCGAAGACCTGTCCCAAAACGTGGCGCTGGGCCTTAAAAGCATAACGACGCAGGGGTGTGATAAAACCAGCCTTGATAGCTACAGACAAATAAAGCTTAACAACCTCTATTTCGGCGATATCGGTTTTATTGAAAAAGGAAAAATTATCTGTACTGCTTTTTGGGGTAAACTCGCGACGCCCGTTCCACTTCCTGCGGAACTGCATAAAACGCCGAGAGGTTTTCTCCTCGCGCAGTTTTCAAGAAAAGACTTTTTCACGGGCAATGCGGCCATTTATAATAATATTATTATCTTCACCTCCCGCTATGCTTACGATAAATTCACCCCGGTTACCGCAAGCTATTCTCTGAGTGCCACCACAAAGGACTTTGGCCGGATCTTTTTTTCGGCTGCCCCCGACCTGCGAGCGCGGAGCTGGCTGCACTCCACGTTGTTCACCCTGACCATTACACAGTGCAGCGCCGTGTGGGATTTATGCGTGATTGTAAAACATCACGATGCGGGACTGGCCTCGTTACCCCCGTTTATCTTGACGTTTCTCGCGATCATTCTCTACTTTATCTGGGCCGCGATAACGTTATTTGTCTTCCGTATCCATGAAGACCGTTTTTCGCTGGAACGTACGCTAATCAAAGCCGTGATAACAAATACCTTCAGCGTTAACTATCAGCCCATTATTCGCATTAGCGATCAAAAAATCGTGGGCGTGGAAGTTCTGTCGCGATGGCGCGATCAAAAACACGGAGACGTCTCGCCGGAGCTGTTTATCCCATTAATTAAGAAAATCGGGCTGTATAAAAGATATTATGGCAATGTTATCGGTAAATCTCTCTCAGAAATTGCCCCGCTGGCGATTAAGCATCAGCTGATCGTTTCAATCAACGTTGGGCGGAAAGAAATTGAAGACGGACAGTTTATTAACATTTTGCGTCGCGAGTGCTTAGTCAACAACCTTCCCCTTTCCCTGATGAAGGTCGAGCTTTCTGAGAAAGCCGTTTCCGCGGCGGATATCCTTGAGGGATTCTGCCAGGAACTAAAATCGCTTGGCGTTAAAATTTCAATCGATGATTTCGGCGTGCAAAATTCAAATCTGGCGCGGCTGTCGCAGCTTGAATATGATGAAATCAAAATTGACAAATCGCTGGTGGATGGCATCAGCGAAGATTATAAGCAAAACATCTTTGTTATCTTCAGCGATGCCCTCGCGAAGTTGAATAAAACCCTTGTGTTCGAGGGCGTGGAAAATGAAACTCAGTATCGCTTTATTGCGAACAGATATCCCGACGCGCTGATCCAGGGATGGTATTTTTCAAAAGCACTCACCCGGAGCGAGCTGGCGAAGCGACTCACCGGCGTCGCCCCCTAACCTGAAGCCTGTCCTGCTCGTTTTTTTACACTCGGACGTTTCCATTTTTTCCGCCAAAACATATAGTCGTCATATTCAGACGGTAGATTACCCTGAAGCACACTCTTATTTTGGTTAAAAACGTGAAATTATCCTTAGTTTTTCCAGTAGTACTCTTTTTTCTGATCGTTATTTTCGCGCTGCTTGTCGATAAACCCGCTTCGCCTATTCTGCGGAAAAAATGCATGTGGTCCGATAGCGTGATGCTGAGCTGTATCGCAAAGCATCACCATAACGGTTTTTGAGGCAGGCTATTCATTTCCCCACTGATTGAGGAAGTTCGCAACATCATCAATGCGACCCGCACGGATCCCGGCTTCTGTGGCCATATCCTGCTGGGCTTCCTCGCTGATCTCCTCATTATTCGCTAAGCGGGTAAGCAGCAGCTGGAAATAGTGTGCAAGCGCGTCGCGCTCTGATTCCGCGACTTGCTCTGCGGCCTCCGTCGCGTACTCATCGGCAATATCATAATATTTCAGGGGGATATCGTTGTGCATAACAGTCTCGTCTCTGGTCAATAAAGGTAACGTCACGAGTATATCGGACACATTATCTCAACCAAAGCATTGCTTCAGATGAGTAACGCAAGCAGCGCAGCGAGCGCGGGAATGGCCTGAACGTACAAAATTTTTCGGCTGGCGGTGGCTGCGCCAAAAAGCCCGGCGATCAGCACGCAGGTCAGAAAGAAGATGGCCACCTGAATCCCGTTTTCGCCGAGCCAGAGGCTCCACAGCAGGCCCGCCGCCAGGAACCCGTTATACAGACCCTGATTCGCCGCCAGCACGCGGGTGTCGCGTGCAAAATCAGGACGCAGATTAAAGGCCTTGTGCCCTGTTTTGGTATTCCACAGGAACATTTCCAGCACAAGAATGTAGAGATGAATAAGTGCAACGACAGTGATAAGGACAGTGGCTAACATCGGGTTGTCTCCCGCGGGCAGAGGCAAAAAAAACGGGAACCCTCAGGCCCCCGCTCTTGTTTAACCCAGAATCTGGATTACATGTTCGCGATAATCGCGTCGCCAAACTCTGAGCATTTCAGCAGCTTAGCGCCTTCCATCAGACGTTCGAAATCGTAAGTTACGGTTTTCGCGTTGATCGCGCCTTCCATACCTTTAACGATCAGGTCTGCGGCTTCGAACCATTCCATATGACGCAGCATCATCTCTGCGGAGAGGATGATAGAGCCCGGGTTCACTTTGTCCTGGCCTGCGTATTTAGGTGCAGTACCGTGGGTAGCTTCGAACAGGGCGCACTCGTCACCGATGTTCGCGCCAGGGGCGATACCGATACCGCCAACCTGAGCTGCCAGGGCGTCAGAGATGTAGTCACCGTTCAGGTTCATACAGGCAATCACGTCGTATTCCGCTGGACGCAGCAGGATCTGCTGCAGGAACGCATCGGCGATCACATCTTTAATGATGATCTCTTTGCCGGTGTTCGGGTTTTTGATCTTCTGCCATGGGCCGCCGTCGATCAGCTCACCGCCGAACTCTTCTTTCGCCAACTGGTAGCCCCAGTCTTTGAACGCGCCTTCGGTGAACTTCATGATGTTGCCTTTGTGAACCAGGGTCACAGAGTCACGGTCGTTGGTGATCGCATATTCGATGGCCGCGCGCACCAGACGCTTGGTCCCTTCTTCGGAGCACGGCTTAATGCCGATACCGCAATGCTCAGGGAAGCGAATTTTCTTCACGCCCATCTCTTCGCGCAGGAATTTAATCACTTTCTCTGCATCAGCAGAGTCCGCTTTCCATTCGATACCCGCGTAGATGTCTTCTGAGTTTTCGCGGAAGATGACCATGTCGGTCAGTTCTGGATGCTTAACCGGGCTTGGGGTGCCCTGATAGTAACGAACCGGACGCAGACAGACGTACAGGTCCAGCTCCTGACGCAGTGCCACGTTCAGGGAACGGATACCGCCGCCAACTGGCGTCGTCAGTGGGCCTTTGATAGCAACGCGGTAGTCGCGGATCAGGTCCAGCGTTTCTGCTGGCAGCCAGACGTCCTGGCCATAAACTTGCGTCGATTTCTCACCGGTGTAAATTTCCATCCAGGAAATTTTACGCTCGCCTTTGTAGGCTTTCTCAACAGCGGCATCAACCACTTTCAGCATTGCCGGGGTAACGTCTACACCGATACCATCACCTTCGATGAATGGAATGATCGGATTGTGAGGAACGTTAATCTTGCCGTTTTGCAGGGTGATCTTTTTACCTTCCGCCGGAACAACTACTTTGCTTTCCATTAACCTCTCCTTCGAGCGCTTCTGGTTGTTACTGATCTTATGTTAATAAATTGTAATGAGCCCTTCGATAGTACCTGATTGTCCGACGCCATGAAAGGTCTTCGTTATTAGGCTATAATGCGGCAATTGATAACGCCTGAAAATACCATGAAGAAAACTTCTTTTACAAAACACCGGGTTGAGCGATTCAGCTCGCGACAAGCCGCCAGACGACCGCAAGAAACCCAGCCAAAGCGGGTGATTCTGTTCAATAAACCCTACGATGTTTTGCCGCAGTTCACCGACGAAGCCGGGCGCAGCACGCTTAAGGACTACATCCCGGTTCAGGGGGTCTACGCGGCCGGGCGTCTGGACCGCGACAGCGAAGGCCTGCTGGTCTTGACCAACGATGGCGCCTTACAGGCGAAACTCACACAGCCGGGGAAACGCACCGGCAAAATTTACTTCGTCCAGGTAGAAGGCGAGCCGGATGATGAGACGCTGGAAAAATTGCGCAAAGGCGTCACGCTCAACGACGGTCCCACCCTGCCGGCAGGTATTGAACGCGTGAATGAACCGGAGTGGCTGTGGCCGCGTAACCCGCCTATCCGCGAACGCAAATCGATTCCGACAAGCTGGCTTAAAATCACCCTTTATGAAGGCCGCAACCGCCAGGTTCGGCGCATGACCGCACACGTCGGCTTCCCCACCCTGCGCCTGATTCGTTACGCCATGGGTAACTACACCCTGGAAACGCTGGCAAACGGTGAATGGCGGGACGTTACCTCTTAAGGAGTCACTATGTTTAAACCTCATGTCACGGTAGCCTGCGTGGTCCACGCCCGGGGGAAATTCCTTGTTGTCGAAGAGAGCATTAACGGCAAAGCGCTGTGGAATCAGCCTGCCGGGCACCTTGAAGCCAATGAAACCCTCCTGCAGGCGGCAAAACGCGAGCTGTGGGAAGAGACCGGTATTCACGCCGAGCCCCAGCACTTCATCCGTATGCACCAGTGGATTGCGCCCGACAGCACACCGTTCCTGCGTTTTTTGTTTGCCGTTGAGCTTAGCGAAACGTGCGCCACTGAACCGCAGGATGACGATATCGATCGCTGCCTGTGGGTCACCGCCGACGAGATCCTGAACGCGCCAAACCTGCGCTCGCCGCTGGTTGCGGAAAGCATCCGCTGCTGGCAGTCAGGCGCACGCTTGCCGCTGGATGTCATCGGCGCATTTAACTGGCCGTTTACAGAG
Organism: Enterobacter sp. SST3; assembly: GCF_000286655.1. Classification (NCBI taxonomy): domain Bacteria; kingdom Pseudomonadati; phylum Pseudomonadota; class Gammaproteobacteria; order Enterobacterales; family Enterobacteriaceae; genus Enterobacter; species Enterobacter sp. SST3. The sequence goes on from NZ_ALNS01000012.1 coordinate 234,557, forward strand.
GGTGCCAATGGTGGGGGGGCGTGATAGAATACGCCGCCTTGAAGTTCAATGTCGTGAGTATTCCATGTCAGATAATAGCCAGAAAAAAGTGATCGTCGGCATGTCCGGCGGTGTCGATTCCTCCGTTTCCGCCTACCTGTTACAGCAACAGGGCTATAAGGTGGAGGGCCTGTTCATGAAGAACTGGGAGGAAGATGACGGCGAGGAATACTGCACTGCCGCAGCGGATCTCGCCGATGCGCAGGCCGTGTGCGATAAGCTCGGCATTGAACTGCATACCGTTAACTTTGCCGCAGAATACTGGGACAACGTGTTTGAACTGTTCCTTGAAGAGTACAAAGCGGGCCGCACGCCGAACCCGGATATTCTGTGCAACAAAGAGATCAAATTTAAGGCCTTCCTGGAATTCGCCGCGGAAGATCTGGGCGCAGACTACATTGCGACCGGTCACTACGTGCGTCGCGCAGACGTCAATGGTAAAAGCCAGCTGCTGCGCGGTCTGGACGGCAACAAAGATCAAAGCTATTTCCTCTATACGCTGAGCCACGAGCAAATCGCCCAGAGCCTGTTCCCGGTCGGCGAGCTGGAAAAGCCGCAGGTGCGTAAAATCGCCGAAGAGCTGGACCTGATCACCGCGAAGAAAAAAGACTCTACGGGTATCTGCTTCATCGGCGAGCGCAAATTCCGCGATTTCCTCGGACGTTACCTGCCCGCACAGCCGGGTAAAATTGTCACCGTCGACGGGGAAGAGATTGGCCAGCATCAGGGGCTGATGTACCACACCTTAGGCCAGCGTAAAGGCCTGGGTATCGGCGGGACGAAAGAAGGTAGCGAAGATCCGTGGTACGTGGTCGACAAAGATGTCGAAAACAATATTCTGGTTGTTGCTCAGGGCCATGACCATCCGCGTCTGATGTCCGTTGGCCTGATCGCGCAGCAGCTGCACTGGGTCGATCGTGAGCCGCTGAAAGGCACGCTGCGCTGCACGGTGAAAACACGCTACCGTCAGACCGATATTCCTTGCACCGTTACCGCGCTTGATGACGACCGCATTGACGTGCGCTTCGACGAGCCGGTCGCCGCCGTCACCCCGGGTCAGTCCGCTGTCTTCTACAGCGGCGAAATCTGCCTGGGCGGCGGGATCATTGAACAGCGCCTGCCGCTGCCCGCTGTTTAACAGCGTTTGCACACATAAAGGAGACCGTGTGGCGAAGAACTACTATGACATCACCCTGGCGCTGGCGGGAATTTGCCAGTCAGCCCGTCTGGTGCAACAGCTGGCGCATCAGGGTCATTGCGACGCTGATGCCCTGCACGTTTCACTCAATAGCGTTATCGACCTCAACCCCGGTTCGACCCTGGGCGTGTTCGGTGGCAGTGAAACCAATCTTCGTCTCGGTCTTGAAACCCTGCTTGGCGTGCTTAACGCCAGCAGCCGTCAGGGGTTAAACGCAGAGCTGACCCGCTACACGTTGAGCCTGATGGTGCTGGAGCGTAAGCTGAGCGCAGCAAAAGGCGCGCTTAATACCCTGGGCGATCGCATTGCCGGGTTACAGCGTCAGCTTGACCATTTTGACCTGCAGTCCGACACGCTGCTGAGCGCCATGGCCGGCATTTATGTTGACGTCATCAGCCCGCTGGGCCCACGGATTCAGGTCACCGGCTCCCCTGCCGTGCTGCAAAGCCCGCAGGTACAGGCAAAAGTACGCGCCTCCCTGCTGGCAGGGATCCGCGCTGCCGTGCTGTGGCACCAGGTTGGCGGTGGCCGCCTGCAGCTCATGTTTTCTCGTAATCGCCTGACCACTCAGGCAAAACAAATTCTTGCTCATTGTTAACCTCCCGGAGTTGCGAATTATGGAATTATCCTCACTGACCGCCGTATCCCCTGTCGATGGACGCTACGGCGATAAAGTCAGCGCGCTGCGCGGGATCTTCAGCGAATATGGTTTGCTGAAGTTCCGTGTTCAGGTTGAAGTACGCTGGCTGCAAAAGCTGGCCGCCCAGGCAGCAATCAAGGAAGTTCCTGCTTTTGACGAAAAGGCAAACGATTACCTTGATAAAATCGTTGCCGAGTTTAGCGAACAAGACGCCGCGCGCATTAAAACCATTGAGCGCACCACCAACCACGACGTGAAGGCGGTTGAGTACTTCCTGAAGGAGAAAGTGGAAAGCGTTCCTGCGCTGCACGCCGTGTCTGAGTTCATCCACTTCGCCTGTACGTCTGAAGACATCAACAACCTCTCTCATGCGCTGATGCTCTCCACCGCGCGCAAAGAGGTGGTGCTGCCTTACTGGCGTAAAATCATCGACGCGGTGAAAGCGCTGTCCGTGGAATACCGCGACATTCCGCTGCTCTCCCGTACCCACGGCCAGCCAGCCACCCCATCCACGATGGGTAAAGAGATGGCGAACGTCGCGTACCGTATGGAGCGCCAGTACCGTCAGCTGGAACAGGTTGAAATTCTGGGCAAAATCAACGGCGCGGTCGGTAACTATAACGCCCACATCGCCGCGTATCCGGAAGTGGACTGGCACCAGTTCAGCGAAGAGTTCGTGACCTCGCTGGGCATTCAGTGGAACCCGTACACCACCCAGATTGAGCCGCACGACTATATTGCGGAGCTGTTTGACTGCATCGCGCGCTTTAACACCATCCTGATCGACTTCGATCGTGACGTGTGGGGCTACATCGCCCTGAACCACTTCAAGCAGAAAACCATCGCCGGTGAAATCGGCTCTTCCACCATGCCGCACAAAGTGAACCCGATCGACTTCGAAAACTCCGAAGGTAACCTGGGTCTGGCGAACGCCGTGCTGCAGCATATGGCGAGCAAACTGCCGGTATCCCGCTGGCAGCGCGACCTGACCGACTCCACCGTACTGCGTAACCTGGGCGTGGGCATCGGCTACGCGCTGATCGCGTATCAGTCCACGCTGAAAGGCGTGAGCAAGCTGGAAGTGAACCGCGATCGTCTGCTGGACGAACTGGATCACAACTGGGAAGTGCTGGCGGAGCCGATTCAGACCGTGATGCGTCGTTACGGCATCGAAAAACCGTACGAGAAGCTGAAAGAGCTGACCCGCGGCAAACGCGTTGATGCCGAAGGTATGAAGCAGTTTATCGACGGCCTGGCGCTGCCGGAAGAAGAGAAAACCCGCCTGAAGGCGATGACTCCGGCGAACTACATTGGCCGCGCCATCACCATGGTTGACGAACTGAAATAATCCCTTCTCCCCCTTTCCGCCCGGAAAGGGGGTTGCTTTTCCCCGGTTTACTCAATGTTTATCCCCACAGCAACATAATCAGCGTTAAACTATTCATACTATTTATTCTGGGAGAAAAGATGATGCGCGTACTGGTTGTTGAGGATAACGCATTGCTACGCCATCACCTGAAGGTTCAGCTTCAGGAGATGGGACATCAGGTGGACGATGCTGAAGATGCAAAAGAAGCCGATTATTATCTCAATGAACACCTGCCGGATATCGCCATTGTCGATTTAGGGTTGCCTGACGAAGACGGCCTGTCGTTGATTCGCCGCTGGCGCAGCCACGATGTTTCCCTGCCGGTTCTGGTGCTGACCGCTCGTGAAGGCTGGCAGGATAAAGTTGAAGTGCTCAGCGCGGGCGCAGATGATTACGTCACTAAGCCGTTCCATATTGAAGAGGTGGCGGCCCGCATGCAGGCGCTGCTCCGTCGCAACAGCGGGCTGGCGTCGCAGGTTATTTCCATCCCGCCTTTCCAGGTCGATCTCTCCCGCCGCGAGCTCTCAATTAACGATGAAGTCATCAAGCTGACCGCATTCGAATATACGATTATGGAAACGCTGATCCGCAACAGCGGCAAGGTGGTGAGTAAAGATTCTTTAATGCTTCAGCTCTACCCTGACGCTGAACTGCGCGAGAGCCATACCATTGACGTGCTGATGGGACGACTGCGTAAGAAAATTCAGGCCCAGTACCCGCAGGATGTGATTACCACCGTCCGCGGTCAGGGCTACCTGTTTGAATTACGCTAAATGAGACGGATTTTGCGTCATCTTCTGCCCCTCTCACTGCGGGTTCGTTTTTTACTGGCAACGGCTGCGGTGGTGCTGGTGCTGTCGCTCTCCTACGGCATGGTCGCCCTGGTGGGGTACAGCGTCAGCTTCGATAAAACGACCTTTCGTCTCTTACGCGGCGAAAGCAATCTGTTTTATACCCTTGCGAAATGGGAAGACAACCGAATCACCGTCGAAATGCCGGAAAACCTTAATCAGCAAAGCCCCACCCTGGCCCTGATTTACAACGAAAAGGGAAAGCTGCTGTGGGCGCAGCGCGACATTCCGTGGCTGGTCAAAAGCATTCGTCCGGAGTGGCTTAAAACCAACGGGTTTCACGAAATTGAAGCCGATCTCAACACCACCAGCTCGCTGATCCGTGAAGATCGTTCCCTGCAGCAAAAGCTGAACGAGATCCGCGCCGACGACGCCGAAACGGAGATGACGCACTCCGTTGCGATTAACCTTTATCCGGCGACGCTAAACATGCCGCAGCTGACCATCGTGGTGATCGACACCATTCCGGTCGAGCTGAAGCGTTCTTATATGGTCTGGAGCTGGTTCATCTACGTTCTGGCGGCAAATCTGCTGCTGGTGATCCCGCTGCTGTGGATAGCGGCGTGGTGGAGCCTGCGCCCCATTGAATCACTGGCGAAAGAGGTTCGCGAGCTGGAAGAACATCATCGCGAAAAGCTAAATCCGGAAACCACCCGCGAGCTCACCAGCCTGGTGCGAAACCTCAACCGCCTGCTGAAAAGTGAACGCGAACGCTATGATAAATACCGTACGACGCTTACCGATCTGACCCACAGCCTGAAAACCCCGCTCGCGGTGATGCAAAGCACCCTGCGTTCCATGCGCAGTTCGAAGCTGAGCGTCGACGATGCCGAGCCGGTGATGCTGGAGCAGATCAGCCGTATTTCTCAGCAAATTGGCTATTACCTCCACCGCGCCAGCATGCGTTCCGGCAGCGCCCTGCTGAGCCGCGAGCTGCATCCGGTCGCCCCGCTTCTGGATAACCTCACGTCCGCCCTCAACAAGGTGTATCAGCGTAAAGGGGTGAATATCAGCCTCGATATCTCGCCAGAGATAAGCTTTGTGGGTGAAAAAAATGACTTCATGGAAGTGATGGGCAACCTGCTGGATAACGCCTGCAAATACTGTCTGGAGTTCGTGGAAGTGTCGGCGCGGCAGACGGATAACGAACTGCATATCATCGTGGAGGATGATGGCCCGGGGATCCCGCGCAATAAACGTGATGTGGTGTTCGATCGCGGTCAGCGCGCCGATACGCTACGTCCTGGCCAGGGCGTTGGATTAGCCGTCGCCCGGGAGATTGTCGACCAGTATGACGGGAAAATCGAAACCAGCGAAAGTTTGCTGGGCGGCGCGCGAATGGAGGTCATTTTTGGTCGCCAGCAGCCCACATCGAACGATAGTTAACCCGTTATGTGAAAAATGCGAGGATCTCGCAGCCGGGGGGCTGAGCTTCCTTTATAATCCGAGTCAGTAAGAGCCTGCGGAATAAAAAAATATGGATTATCACTTAACGCTTAACTGGCCCGAGTTTATTGAACGTTACTGGCAAAAACGCCCGGTCGTTCTGAAACGCGGGTTCAGCAATTTTGTCGACCCTATCTCGCCTGACGAGCTGGCCGGTCTGGCCATGGAAAACGAAGTCGACAGCCGCCTGGTCAGCCACCAGGACGGGAAATGGCAGGTTAGCCACGGTCCTTTCGAAAGCTACGATCATCTCGGTGAAAACAACTGGTCGCTGCTGGTACAGGCGGTCAACCACTGGCACGAGCCAACGGCCGCATTAATGCGTCCGTTCCGCGCCCTGCCCGACTGGCGCATGGACGATCTGATGATCTCCTTCTCCGTGCCGGGCGGCGGCGTAGGCCCGCATCTGGACCAGTACGATGTGTTCATCATTCAGGGTACGGGCCGCCGCCGCTGGCGCGTGGGCGAAAAAGTGCCGATGAAGCAGCACTGCCCGCATCCGGACCTGCTTCAGGTTGATCCGTTTGAAGGGATTATCGACGAAGAGCTGGAGCCGGGTGATATTCTCTACATCCCGCCGGGATTCCCTCACGAAGGTTACTCCCTGGAGAATTCCCTCAACTACTCCGTCGGGTTCCGCGCGCCAAGCGGCCGCGAGATGATCAGCGGATTTGCCGACTATGTTCTGCAGTGCGAGCTGGGCAGCTATCGTTATAGCGATCCCGACGTGCCTGCGCGTGAGCACCCGGCAGACATCCTGCCTGCGGAGCTGGATAAGCTGCGCGGCATGATGCTGGATCTGATCAACGAGCCGGAACATTTCCGTCAGTGGTTTGGCGAGTTTATTAGCCAGTCCCGCCACGAGCTGGACGTTGCGCCTCCGGAGCCGCCGTATCAGGCGGACGAGATTTACGATGCGCTTCAGCAAGGCGACAAGCTGACGCGCCTGGGCGGGTTGCGCGTGCTGCGCATTGGTGAGGACGTGTTCGTCAACGGCGAGAAGCTGGACTCTCCGCACCGACCGGCGCTGGAAGCGATTGCCAGCCATCTGGTGCTGACTGCTGATACCTTTGGCGATGCGCTGGAAGACCCGTCCTTCCTCGCGATGCTGGCCGCACTGGTCAACAGCGGGTACTGGTTCTTTGAGGACTGAGTCGCTTTAGTGCCCGGTGGCGCTGCGCTTACCGGGCCTATGGGATCGAGCTTTTGTAGGCCGGGTAAGGCGTAGCCGCCACCCGGCTTTTCACTTCCGCTCCCCCGCGGCAAAATCCTCAATCTCTCCTGCCCAATCCACCGGATACAACCCTTCAGCCACGTCCCGATGAAACGTTGAATACGGCCAGTCGCTGACTTTACCCACATAGCCGTGCTTCAGCGGATTGATATAAATGTAATCCACATGCCGCCGGTAGTCCTCTTCGTTGCGGATAGTGTGCTCCCAGAATCGTGGCTGCCAGATATAGCGCATGTCGATGCTGCGGCTGAATGTCTTTTTGATATCCCGCCAGCGGGCGGAAAAATCACTGTCCCCGTCCGGTAGGGTCCAGATACAGTGCATATGTTCAGGCAAAATAACCCACGCGTTGATGGTGAAGGGCTTCGCACGCTTAACCGTTGAGGTGGCGGAACGCAGGTTATCGATATGGCGGGTAAGCAAATCGCTTTGACGGTTTTGCAGGTTAACGGTGAAAAACCAGGTGCCACCGGGGACGTAATGGCGACGGTAGTTTGACATGGGCACTCCTTGCCTCATTGCCCGGTAAGCGCAGCGCCACCGGGCATTTTTTAGCGTTTAGCGGTCAACTCAGCTATCCGCACTATCACCTTCACCGCCTTTTCCATCCCTTCCAGCGTCACAAACTCATGTTTACCGTGGTAGTTATAGCCACCGGTAAACAGGTTCGGGCACGGTAGTCCCATAAACGACAGCTGAGAACCGTCGGTACCGCCGCGAATCGGTTTTAATACCGGTTCAATATCGCAGTCGCGCATCGCCTGCTGGGCGATATCGAGAATATGCGGATGGGCCATCACCTTCTCGCGCATATTGTAATAGCTGTCTTCGATGATGAGCTCGATATAGCAGTCAGGATGCAGGCCCTTGCCCACCTTCTTGGCGATCTCCATCATCTTACGCTTGCGCGCCTCAAAGGCTTTACGGTCAAAATCGCGGATGATGTAGTGCATCTGCGCGCTGTCCACGGTGCCTTTGATGCTGGTCAGGTGATAGAAACCTTCATACCCTTCGGTCTGTTCGGGGCTCTCTTCCGCCGGGACTTCCGCGTGAATTCGCGACGCCAGCGACAGCGCGTTGACCATGACGCCTTTGGCAGAGCCTGGGTGGACGTTGTTGCCGACAATTTTGATCGTGACTGACGCGGCATTGAAGTTTTCATACTCCAGCTCACCGACGCCGCCACCGTCGACGGTGTAGGCCCACTGGGCGTTAAAGGCGTCCACGTCGAAGTGCTTCGCGCCCTTGCCGACCTCTTCATCCGGCGTAAAGGCCACGCGGATATCACCGTGCGGAATATCGTTGCCCTTCAGCACTGCCAGCGCCGTCATGATCTCCGCGATGCCCGCTTTGTCATCCGCCCCCAGCAGCGTTTTACCATCGGTGGTGATCAGCGTCTGACCGAGCAGCTGGTGCAGCACCGGGAACATCACGGGCGAGAGCACTTCGTCGCCAATGCCCAGCGCAATGTCGCCGCCGCGGTAGTTTTCAACAATCTGCGGGTTCACATGTTTACCGCTAAAATCCGGAGAGGTGTCGACATGGGAGATAAAGCCAATCGCCGGAATGTCGCCCGGGACATTCGCCGGCAGCGTTCCTATCACAGTGCCTTTCTCGCTTAACGTGACGTTGACCAGCCCCATGGCGTCAAGCTGCTCTTTAAGCAGGTTTAATAGCTTCCACTGGCCTTCGGTGCTCGGCACCTGGCGAACACCCGGCTTAGATTGGGTATCCAGCGAAACGTACTGTAAAAAACGCTCAAGTAATTTATCCATGCAGTCACCCTCACTTTTTGTGACAACATTATCAATAAGCATCAAAACGCAAATATTGCGTCAGGTCACTTTTATCCCGCAAACGAGAATATTTTCCGTTTATATCGTTATGCGTTAGTAAATGTAGCTTATGAATCAGTGACAAGGATTGGCGATTGCGGGGGATTGCCGTAGAATGTCCGCCCTCATTACGAGTCACCAAGGTGGTTACACACAAACCCCGCTTCAGTCTGCTGCCTGAGGCGTCTATATGGGACAGCGCAAAAATTGAATACACAATCCCGTTCACGTTCACCGCTGGTGCAACTGGAACGAATTCGTAAAAGTTTTGATGGCAAAGACGTCATTTCCGACCTCACTCTCACCATCAATGACGGTGAGTTTCTGACGCTGCTTGGCCCCTCCGGCTGCGGCAAAACCACCGTACTGCGCCTTATCGCCGGGCTGGAAAGCGTCGATAACGGCCATATCCATCTTGAAAACCAGGACATCACCCAGGTTCCCGCTGAAGACCGCCACGTCAACACTGTCTTTCAGAGCTATGCCCTCTTCCCGCACATGACCGTGTTTGAAAACGTGGCGTTTGGCCTGCGGATGCAAAAAACCCCCGCGAGTGAGATCGAACCGCGCGTCACCGAAGCCCTGCGCATGGTACAGCTCGAGACGTTTGCCCAGCGAAAACCGCATCAGCTTTCCGGCGGCCAGCAGCAGCGCGTGGCCATCGCCCGCGCCGTGGTCAACAAGCCGCGTCTGCTCCTGCTGGATGAATCCCTCTCCGCGCTGGATTACAAGCTGCGCAAGCAGATGCAGAACGAGCTTAAAGCCCTGCAGCGCAAGCTCGGCATTACCTTTGTCTTCGTCACCCACGACCAGGAAGAAGCCCTGACCATGTCCGACCGCATCGTGGTGATGCGCGACGGCAAAATCGAGCAGGACGGCACGCCGCGTGAAATCTACGAAGAGCCGAAAAATCTGTTTGTCGCCAACTTCATTGGTGAGATCAATATCTTCAACGCCACGGTGATTGAGCGTCTGGACGACCAGCGCGTTCGCGCGTGCGTCGAAGGACGCGAGTGCGCCATCACGGTGAATTTCCCCGTCGAAAAGGGACAAAAGCTCAACGTTCTGCTGCGCCCGGAAGATCTGCGCGTCGATGAAATTCACGGCAATACCGAGGCCGAAGGGTTAATCGGCTATATCCGCGAGCGCAACTACAAAGGGATGACGCTGGAGTCTGTCGTCGAGCTGGAGAACGGCAAAATGGTGATGGTCAGCGAGTTCTTTAACGAGGACGACCCGGACTTCGACCACTCTCTCGACCAGAAAATGGTTATCAACTGGGTAGAAAGCTGGGAGGTTGTACTGGCTGATGAAGAACACAAGTAAGTTCCAGAATGTGGTGATTGCCACGATCGTCGGTTGGCTTGTGTTGTTTGTCTTTTTACCCAACCTGATGATCATCGCCACCAGCTTCCTGACCCGTGACGACGCAAACTTCGTTTCGCTGGTTTTTACGCTGGACAACTACGCGCGCCTGCTCGATCCGCTCTATTTTGACGTGCTGCTGCATTCGCTCAATATGGCGCTGATTGCCACCATTGCCTGCCTGGTGCTGGGTTATCCGTTCGCATGGTTCCTCGCGGGTCTGCCGCAAAAGGTGCGTCCGCTGCTGTTGTTTCTGCTGATTGTGCCGTTCTGGACCAACTCGCTGATTCGCATCTACGGGCTGAAAATCTTCCTCAGCACCAAAGGCTACCTCAATGAATTTCTGCTGTGGCTGGGGGTGATTGATACGCCGATCCGCATCATGTTTACCCCGAGCGCGGTGATTGTGGGTCTGGTCTATATCCTGCTGCCGTTTATGGTGATGCCGCTCTACTCCAGCATTGAGAAGCTGGATAAACCGCTGCTGGAAGCGGCAAAAGATCTGGGTGCCAACAGGTTCCAGACCTTTATCCGCATTATCATTCCGCTGACCATGCCCGGCATTATCGCGGGCTGTCTGCTGGTCATGCTTCCGGCCATGGGTCTGTTCTACGTTTCGGACCTGATGGGTGGCGCGAAAAACCTGCTGATTGGGAATGTGATCAAGAGTCAGTTCCTCAACATTCGCGACTGGCCGTTCGGCTCCGCCACCAGCATTACATTGACGGTGGTGATGGGTCTGATGCTGCTGGTTTACTGGCGCGCCTCACGGCTGCTGAACAAGAAGGTGGAACTCGAATGATCGGTCGACTGCTTCGCGGCGGTTTCATGACCGCCATTTACGCTTACCTGTATATCCCGATCATTATTTTGATCGTGAACTCGTTTAACAGCTCGCGCTTTGGGATTAACTGGCAGGGCTTTACCACCGACTGGTACAGCCTGCTGATGAACAATGACAGCCTGCTGCAGGCCGCGCAGCACTCGCTGACGATGGCGATCTTCTCCGCCACCTTCGCCACGCTGATTGGATCCCTGACCGCCGTGGCGCTCTACCGCTATCGCTTTCGCGGTAAGCCGTTCGTCAGCGGCATGCTGTTTGTGGTGATGATGTCGCCGGACATCGTGATGGCGATTTCGCTGCTGGTGCTGTTTATGCTGCTGGGCGTACAGCTTGGCTTCTGGTCGCTGCTGTTTTCCCATATCACCTTCTGCCTGCCGTTTGTGGTGGTGACCGTCTTTGCGCGCCTGAAAGGGTTCGACGTGCGCATGCTGGAGGCGGCGAAAGATCTGGGCGCCAGCGAAATGACCATCCTGCGCAAAATCATCCTGCCGCTGGCGATGCCCGCCGTGGCGGCCGGATGGCTGCTGAGCTTTACCCTCTCGATGGATGACGTGGTGGTCTCCTCCTTCGTGACCGGGCCGAGCTATGAAATTCTGCCGTTGAAAATTTATTCGATGGTGAAAGTCGGCGTTTCACCTGAGGTGAACGCGCTGGCGACCATTCTGCTGGTGTTTTCGCTGGTTCTGGTGATCGCCAGCCAGGTTATTGCTCGTGATAAAACAAAATCTCAGGGGACAATGAAATGAAAAAAATGCTCGCCGCTGCGGCGCTGGTGCTTGGTATGGGTGCCGCACACGCTGATGACAGCAAAACGCTCTACTTCTACAACTGGACCGAGTACGTGCCGCCGGGCCTGCTGGAGCAGTTCACCAAGGAGACGGGCATCAAGGTGATCTACTCGACCTACGAGTCGAATGAAACCATGTACGCCAAGCTCAAAACCTACAAAGATGGCGCGTACGATCTGGTGGTTCCTTCCACCTACTTTGTCGACAAAATGCGCAAAGAGGGCATGATCCAGAAGATCGACAAAACGAAGCTAACTCATTTTTCAAACCTCGATCCGGAGATGCTCAACAAGCCGTTTGACCCAAACAACGACTACTCCATTCCGTATATCTGGGGGGCAACCGCGATTGGCGTTAACAGCGAGGCCGTCGATCCGAAATCGGTGACAAGCTGGGCCGATCTGTGGAAACCGCAGTACAAAGGCAGCCTGCTGTTGACCGACGACGCGCGCGAAGTCTTCCAGGTGGCGCTGCGCAAGCTTGGCTACTCTGGCAACACGACGGATCCTAAAGAGATTGAAGCGGCATATGCCGAGCTGAAAAAGCTGATGCCTAACGTGGCGGCATTCAACTCTGATAACCCGGCAAACCCGTATATGGAAGGCGAAGTAAACCTGGGGATGGTGTGGAACGGCTCCGCGTATGTGGCCCGCCAGGCCGGTACGCCGCTTGAGGTAGTCTGGCCAAAAGAAGGCGGGATCTTCTGGATGGACAGCCTCTCCATTCCGGCTAACGCGAAAAATGTGGATGGGGCGCTGAAGCTGATTAACTTCCTGCTGCGCCCGGACGTGGCGAAACAGGTTGCCGAGACGATTGGCTACCCGACGCCAAACCTGGCCGCACGCAAGCTGCTGAAGCCTGAAGTGGCTAACGATAAGTCGCTCTACCCGGATGCGGAAACCATCAGCAAAGGTGAGTGGCAGAACGATGTCGGCGACGCCAGCCGCCTCTATGAAGAGTATTACCAGAAGTTAAAAGCGGGCCGCTAACCGGTATCGCGCTCTTCCTCACGCCGCCTGCGCGGCGTGAGGAAGGATTAACTGACCGTATTCTCTCCAGCCCAGAGCGTCGCCTTTCGCATCGCCTCAACCACCTCTTCATCTGACAGGCCCAGCGCCTGACGAACCCGGGTCGCCTCGTCCCACCGCTGCTGTTCATAGTAACGGCAGAGGTTAATCATGTCGGCTAACCGTCCCTCCTGGTGGCACAGCGCGTTGCTCACGCTCTGCGGCACCGCAATTTGCTTCATCAGCTCTGCCATCGGAAGCTCCAGGAGGGTATCGAGCAGAGAAAACAGGCCGCACATGAACGCATTTTCAGCCAGAGTAGGTTCGTTCATCGTCTCAGCCAGCAGTTCGCAGAATTTGCCGCGCATCATGCTCAGCGGGTAAAGTTCGCTGACGGTGTCATTGCCCGCACTGGCGAGGACCACGACGGCAACAAACCGTCGGAGCTGGTTTTCGCCAAGATACCTGAGCACCTCGCTCAGGGTTAACTTACTGAAATTACAGGCGCCGACATGCTTAAACGCCGTATGCTTCATATAGCGCATGATTTTATAAGAGAGCGTGAGATCGGTTTTTATCAACGACTCGATGATTCGAAAATCAGGTTTATTGCGTCCAACCTCCATTTGCAGCCGAAAAATCGCCAGCTGATTTTGCGACAGCCGTTTATATTTAATGACCTCCGGACGGCAGAAAAAATAGCCCTGAAAAAGGGAAAATCCCTCGTTTCTGTATTGGTTGAATTCCTCTTTAGTCTCAATTTTTTCAGCAAGATATTTAATATGACCGGTCAGATGTTTACGTACTTTCAGATACGCTTTAATTTGCGCTAAGGTATAATTTCTGACGTCGAATTTCAGGATTGAAATATAGGGTAAAAAAACATCCCATTCTGGCGCAAGGGTGAAATCATCAAGCGCAAACTGATAGCCGTGCGCATTCATCTCCCTGACGGCCTGCAGCAGTTCGGCCCCCGGCACAGCATCTTCAAGGATTTCAATCACCACGCTCTCTTTATCAAGCGCTTCTCCACTGCGGTCAATAACCATCCTTGAAGGGAAATTAATAAACGACGTATGTGCCCCGGCAATGCGCTGGGACGGCACACATAAGAACTGATCTGATATCATCCTGGACGTGGCATATTCTGCCGACACATCCGGAAAACGATTTGTCATCCCGTCTCTGAAAAGCAGCTCATAGGCTACGGTATTCATTTCAGGGTTAAAAATGGGTTGTCGCGCGATAAATCCGTACATATCCCATCCTCCTCTACCACTTTATATTTATTAGCATCCTCTTTCTACACGACGATAACGAGTTTTATCGAGCACTATTTTGATTGAATGCACAAAATAAAAGCATCCACACTAATTAACGGGAATTAACCGTCTGGATTTAAATTAAATATATCCTTCGCTCTACAGAAAGGAGATGAAATATCCGATAAGTACTTTGTGCCTGCCCGACATGCACGACATTACGGGAGATGAGAATGAAAGACGCCATGGTCCGAAGACAAAAAATAAGAGTCAAGACGTTGATGCTATTGTCCATTTTCCTCACCGTGACGGTGGGCTTTACGGCAACGATCGGGTTTATGATGTGGCAATGGATGGCGCAGCAAGAGGTGCTGGCCAAAAACCATATTCGCCAGATAGCCGAGGTACACGCTTTACAGGTCAGCAAACAGCTGGATTCTGCCCTGACTGCCGCCCGGGATATGGGCAACAGCGCTCTCGCGCTACGCGAAGCGGGCATTTCCGACCGCCAGAGCCTGAACCAGCTGCTCGTCCACTTCCTCTCGGCTCACCCGTCGTTTCTCTCCATGTCGATGGCCTTTGAGCCCAACGCGTTTGACGATAAAGATGCCGTCTTTGCCGGTCAGAGCGGCGAAGATCCTGCCGGGCGCTACGCCCGCTACGTCGACCGCGATGCCACTGGCAAACCGACATTGCACCTGCTGACGGACATCGAAACGCCCGGCAGCGGTGATTACTATCTGTTGCCGAAACAGCGGCATAAAGATGTGATCATCGAACCCTATATTTACCCCTACAACGGCGTGGACGTGATGCTCACCTCAATTGCCGCCCCCATCATGCGTGACGGTCAGTTTCTGGGCTCAGTCACCTCTGACTTCTCGCTCGCCACGCTGCAGTCCATGATTGGCGCCATTAAACCGTGGAACGGCACAGGCTACGCCCTGCTCCTGTCTGCGGGCAATAACGTGGTGTCCAGCCCGGACAAAGGTGCGGCAGGCAAGCCTTACGCGGGTCACATTGCAGGACATGGCGTCACTCGGGTAAACGATCCGCTGCTGAAAGAAGAGGTGTTTATCACCTGGCAGGCGATCGCCGTCGGTAATAGCCAGACGCCGTGGAAACTCGCCATCATCACCCCGGTCAGCGAAGTGATGGCCGAAGCGCGCGCATTTTTACTGAAGGCCATCGTCCTGATGGTGTTAAGCATCGTTGCGGTTAGCCTGGTGATGGCCCAGATCTTTACCCGCAAGGTTGATCGTCCGGTGGGGGGAGAACCTTCCGAGGCCGCCGGGATCGCCCTGGCCGTCGCCCGCGGGGATCTGAACAACACCATCCCGGTGCGATCCGGGGATACCCACAGCATTTTTTATGCCCTGCACACCATGCAGACGCAGCTCAAGCGCATCGTCGACAACATCAGCGAAGCCAGCCACTCCGTGCACGGCGGGACCAGCGAAATTTCGGCGGGCAACCTTGACCTCGCCTCGCGTACCGAGGAACAGGCGGCGGCGATTGTTGAAACCGCTGCCAGCATGGAAGAGATTTCGGTTACGGTGAAGAACAATGCCGACAACGCCCACAAGGCGACCACCCTGACCGATCGCGCCGCGAGCCTTGCCGGGCATGGCGAAACGCTGGTGAACGATGTGGTCGTGGTGATCGGCGAGATTGATGAGAGCGCGCGCAAGATCGGTGAGATTAACAGTATCGTCGATGGCATCGCCTTCCAGACCAATATCCTGGCGCTGAATGCTGCCGTTGAAGCGGCGCGCGCGGGTGAACAGGGACGCGGTTTCGCGGTAGTCGCAGGTGAAGTACGCAACCTTGCGCAGCGAAGCGCTAACGCGGCCAAAGAAATCTCTCAGCTGATTGCCGAGTCCTCAGGCCGCGTCAGCAAAGGCGTCGAGCTGGTCAATGAGACCGGCGTAATGATGAAACAGGTGATTGAGGCGGTGTCGCACGTGCATCTGGTCATCAACGACATTGTTCAGGCGCTGGACGAGCAGAATCGGGGGATTAGCCAGGTCAGTACCGCCGTCAACCAGATGGACAGCACCACCCAGCAGAATGCCTCTCTGGTTCAGCAGATCTCTGCGGCGGCGCTCTCGCTGGACGAGCAGGCTAAATCGCTGGAGAAGACGCTGGCCTTCTTTCATTCTTAAATAAAAAGGCACCCGTCCAGCGGGTGCCTTTTCACGCCATGAGCGTTACAGACCTTTCAGCAGCTTGTCGACAAACTCCGGAACAACCGTGCTTGCCAGACCGTAGTGTTTCTCTTCAAACTCGCTGCCCACCTGGCTTGGCTCAAGATTGAGTTCAACGGTATGCGCGCCGTGCAGTCGCGCTTCGTGGACAAACCCCGCCGCCGGGTAAACGTGGCCGGATGTGCCGATGGCGATAAACACGTCGGCCATCGCCAGCGCGCTGTAGATCTCATCCATTCCCAGCGGCATTTCGCCGAACCAGACCACGTGCGGACGCAGGCGAGACGGGAACTGGCAGCAGTGGCACTTATCCTCCGGCAGCACGTCCTCTTTCCAGTCCAGCACCTGACCGCTCCAGGCGCAGCGAACCTTGAGCAGCTCACCGTGCATATGGATGATGTTCCTGTTGCCGGCCCGCTCGTGAAGGTTGTCGATATTCTGCGTCACCAGCAGAAAACGATCGCCCAGCGCCTCTTCCAGCTTCGCCAGCGCCAGATGCGCGGCATTCGGCGCGACGTCAGGCTGCTGAAGCTGACGACGGCGGGCGTTGTAAAACGCCTGCACGAGATCCGGGTCGCGGGCAAAGCCTTCCGGCGTGGCGACATCCTCTACGCGGTGCTCTTCCCACAGCCCGTCCGCCGCGCGGAAGGTTCGAATCCCTGACTCGGCGGAGATCCCCGCCCCGGTCAGCACCACCACTCTGGGTTTATCCATCGCTTCTGGCATCATTCTGTCTCTGAAAAAGATCCGCTGGCGCAAGCGCTCACGCAAGCGGCGTTTATTTTTGCGAAAACGGCTGAGTCGACCCTGGCGACGCGACAGCATAGAAACCTCGTAAACTAATCGGTGAGATGAAGGAATGCGGCTCCGCGCATGCCTCCTGCGTCCCCGTTTCGCGCGCGTTCAATACGCGGCACGCGGGCAACCGGCAATAAATGTCGGGGCAAACGCCCGGACAACCGTTCCGTAATCGCGGTAAAGTTTGAGAGCCCTCCCCCAATCACCAGCAGATCCGGGTCGACGATGGTGAGAATATTGCCCAGACACACCGCCAGCAGATCCAGATAGCGCTCGACGTGCTCACGCGCCTGCGCATCCCCTTGCTCCCACAGGGTAATGATTTGAGGGGCCTCAAGTTTCTGATGATAGAAGTGTTCGTAAAGCCATGCAAACCCGCGGCCTGACAGGTAGTTCTCAATACAGCCGTGCTGCCCGCAGCCGCAGCGGGTCAGCGGGAAATCACGGCCGACGACCTCCAGCGCATCCACCGGCAGGCGGATATGACCAAACTCGCCGGTGATGTAGCTGCGGCCGGTGATGGGCTTACCGTTGATGACGATTCCTCCGCCGACGCCGGTACCGAGGATCAGCCCCATCACCAGCGGATATTGACGGAACTCATCATCCCAGGCTTCGGAGAGCGCAAAGCAGTTGGCGTCGTTATCTAAACGCACGTCGCGTTCAAGGAGCGCGGAGAGATCGGCGCGCAGCGGTTTACCGCTGGCGGCAGGCACGTTGGCCGCGTAAAGCGTACCGTCGTCGGTTTCCGGCATGCCCGGAATACCAATGCCGACGCTGCCTTTCACGCCAAAGCGTTCATCAGCCTGCGCCACCAGCGCGGCAATGGCGGTTAAAAATTCGTCGTAGCTGCCGCGCGGCGTGGGAACGCGGGTTTCCCACTGCAGTTTGAGGTCTTTATCAAACACGCCGAGCGCAATCTTGGTGCCGCCAATATCAAATCCATAATACATAACGCATTCCTCTTTCGATCTGGCGACCCGAAAGCCGCTAGATCGTGACGTAATTACTGGCCACTTAATACCCTCGCCGGATCAATTCGGCTTGCGCGACGCGCCGGATACCAGCTTGCCAGCAGACTCAGTAAAAGTGCTGTAAGCAGCACATAAAAAACATCCAGCCAGTGCAGTTCAGACGGCAGGAAGTCAATAAAATAGATATCACCCGACAGGAACTGGTGACCAATAAGCTTTTCAATCCCGTTGATAATCGGCGTTAGCTGCAGGGAAACCACCACGCCAATCACCACGCCGCACAGGCTGCCGAACAGCCCCGCCAGCAAACCGTACCAGACGAAGATGGCGCGAATAAGACCGTCTTTTGCCCCAAGGGTACGCAGCACGGCGATGTCGCCGCTCTTGTCTTTGACCGCCATCACCAGCGTCGAGACGATATTAAAGCACGCGACACCGATCACCAGCACCATCGCCAGATACATAATGGCGCGGATCATCTGGATATCACGGTACATATAGCCGTAAGTGCCGATCCAGCTTTTGATGTAGACATAGTTATTGGTCACGCTGCCCGCGTCGCGCACCAGTTTGTTAGCGTTAAAGACGTCGTTCACCTTAATGGCAATGCCCGTCACGCTGTCGCCCATGTCGAGATACTGGCGTGCATCCTCCATCGGCACCATCGCAAAGCTGTGGTCAAGCTGACCGCTCAGCTGAAGAATACCGGTAACGTGCAGGCGCACGCGCTTTGGCTGCTGCAGTTTGTGATCGGCGCTGGCATTCGGGATCATGATTGACACCCAGTCGCCCTGCTTCACCTTCAGGGCATCAGCAACGCCTTTACCCATGATGATCTGCTGCTCGCCCGCCTTGAAGTTGGCCCACGCGCCGTTCTGCACGTAGTTCGGCAGCGCGCTGAGGCGCGCTTCCTGCGTCGGATTCACCCCTTTCACCTGGATGGCGCGCAGGTTTACCCCGCTCTCCACCAGCCCGGTAAAGTTAATGTAGGGCGCAGCCGCGGCGATGCCGGGCACTTTTTCCACTTTGTTCAGGGCGTCGCTCCAGTTCGTCCACGGCTGGTTAACCGGTTCGATCTCCCCGTGCGGCACGACCGCCAGAATACGGTTATTCAGCTCGCGCTCGAAGCCGTTCATGGCGCTTAAGCCCACAATCAGCACCGCCACACCCAGCGCAATACCGATGGTCGAGATAACGGATATCAGCGACACCATGCCGCCGCGACGGCGGCCGCGGCTAAAACGTAAACCGATGAGTAACGATAACGGTGACGCCATTACTCTGCTCCCATCAGGGTCAGTTCCGCGTTCAGATGACCGTCGCGCATCTCAAGCTGGCGCCCCATGCGTTTTGCCAGCTGCAGATCGTGGGTCACCACCAGAAACGCGGTGCCCTGCGAGGCGTTCAGCTCGCCCAGAAGCTGGAAAATACTGTCCGCGTTGCGCGCGTCCAGGTTACCGGTAGGCTCATCCGCCAGCACCAGACGCGGATTGTTGACCAGCGCACGGGCAATCGCCACGCGCTGACGCTCGCCGCCGGACAGCTCCGACGGACGGTGGTTTCCGCGATGGCCCAGCCCTACCGCTTTCAGCATGTCGCTGGCGCGGGCGTTAATCTCAGCCGGTTTCTTTTTGCCAATCAGCAGCGGCATCGCCACGTTTTCCAGCGCCGTGAAATCCGGCAGCAGGTGGTGGAACTGGTAGATAAAGCCCAGCTCGCGGTTACGCAGCTCGGCCTTCGCTGCTGAGGACATTTTGCTCATCGGCTGGCCGGAGAAAATCACGTCGCCGTTGGTTGGGGTATCCAGCCCGCCCAGCAGGTGCAGCAGCGTACTTTTGCCCGAGCCGGAGCTGCCGACAATCGCCATCATCTCGCCTTCGCCCACGCTAAAGCTCACATTGTGCAGCACGTCGGTTTGCACAGTGCCTTCCTGATAGCGTTTGGACAGGTTGTCGCATTGCAACAGGATCTTATTCATAACGTAAAGCCTCAGCGGGTTGAGTGGCGGCAGCGCGCCAGGAAGGATAAAGCGTAGAAAGCAGCGCAATGGCCATCGCGGCCAGCGCAATACCGACCACCTGCAGCGGCTCGATGGCCACCGGCAGCGCCGCGCCGTCAAGCAGCGCGCCGATGATCGGCATTAAATTGTTGAGCTGGCTGGCAAGCAGCGCACCCAGCACCGCCCCGAGCAGCGCGCCGATGATACCGGCGCTGGCCCCCTGCACCATAAACACGGCCATGATCTGCCGCGGCGTCAGCCCCTGGGTTTGCAGGATAGCGACCTCGCCCTGCTTCTCCATCACCATCAGCCCCAGCGAGGTGATGATGTTAAAAGCAGCCACGGCGACGATCAGGCTCAGCAGCAGCCCCATCATGTTTTTCTCCATCCGCACGGCCTGGAACAGCTCGCCTTTACGCTCGCGCCAGTCCTGCCATTTGGTGCCGTCCGGCAATTTTTGCTGGCTGAGGGTATCGACCTTCAGCGGCGCGTCGAGCCACAGGCGCCAGCCGGTGATATTGCCGGCCGGGTAGCGCATCAGGCGTGACGCGTCCTGAATGTTAACCAGCATCTGGTAGCCATCGACTTCGCTGTTGGCGGCAAAGGTCCCAATCACGGTGAACAGGCGCTGGCTTGGCAGGCGCCCCATCGGCGTAAACTGGCTGGCTGAAGGCACCATCACGCGGAGCTGGTCGCCGCGGTTAACGCCAAGCTGGCCGGCAAGCTGCTCACCCAGAATCACATTGTATTTTCCGGCTTCCAGATCGGTCTGCTTCACGTTAACGAGATACGGCGTGAGCGGATCTTTTTGTGCCGGGTCAATACCCAGCATCACGCCGACCGCCACGCTGCGGGCGCTTTGCAGCACCACGTCGCCGGTGGTCAGTGGCGCAACGCGCGTGACGCCCTGTAACTTCGCCGCGCTTTCCGGCAGCTGCTGTGGGTTAACCGAACCGTTAGTGGATGAGAGTACGGCCTGCGGCATCAGCCCCAGGATGTTGTTTTGCAGCTCGCGCTCGAAGCCATTCATGACGGAAAGCACCGTCACCAGTGCCATCACGCCAAGCGTAATGCCAATAGTCGAAAGCCAGGAGACAAAGCGACCGAAGCGGTCCGCGGCGCGCCCACGCATGTAGCGTAAGCCTATGAAGAGTGCGACAGGTTGATACATGAAGTCCGTCTGTTTGCTGATAGCAGACCCACGAGTATATAAGCGAATCCGTTAAGCGTAAATGACTGAAACCGTAAGCTTTGGTAATCATTTTTCCGAAAAATTCAGATAAATCAGGGTACTAATATCTGAAACCGCACCTCGTAACCTCCACCTTTTCCGAAAAACCTCCTGATACAGACTGTTACCCATTACAGCCCGGTTTCGTTTAACAACAATTGCTCGTTCGTCTATGGCAATAAGGTAGTTGCGAACAATGAAGCAAAAAGCATTATGGATTAACCAGATAAAAGGGCTGTGTATCTGCCTGGTGGTTATCTACCATTCAGTTATCACGTTTTATCCGCACCTGATCGGGCTGCAACACCCGCTCTCTGGCCTTCTCGCCAAATGCTGGATCTATTTTAATCTCTATCTCGCCCCCTTCCGTATGCCGGTCTTTTTCTTTATCTCCGGCTATCTGATCCGTCGTTATATTGACGAGGTGGACTGGCGAACCAGCCTCGACAAGCGAATCTGGAGCATTGTCTGGGTTCTGGCGCTGTGGGGGATTCTGCAATGGCAGGCGCTGACCCACCTGAACGCCTGGCTGGCGCCCGATCGCGAGGTTACCACCTCGTCGAACGCGGCCTACGCCGATTCGCTCCTGGGATTTGTGCAAGGGATGCTCACCGCCAGCACCAGCCTGTGGTATCTGTATGCCCTGGTGGTCTACTTCACGTTGTGTAAACTGCTGAGCCGCTGGAAGCTGCCGATGCTGGGACTGCTGGCGCTGGCAAGCATCGCGATCAACTTCCTGCCGCTGCCGTGGTGGGGAATGAACAGCGTGGTCCGCAACATGATCTACTACAGCCTCGGGGCGTGGTATGGCGCTGAGCTGATGGCATGGATGAAAAATCTAAACCTGCGCCGCACCTGGCTGGCAACGGGCGCTTTCGCCGCCGTCTCCGTGGTGCTGTTGTTTGCTAACGTTCCGCTGCTGCTCTCCTTGCTGTCGATTGTGCTGATCATGAAGCTGTTCTACAGCGTTGAGCAGCGCTATGCCGTTCACCCTGACAACCTGCTGAACGTGATTGGCTCCAATACCATTGCGATTTATACCACCCACCGCATCCTCATTGAGGCCTTTAGCCTGTTCCTGATTGGCGAGATGAATGCCGCGTACTGGCCGCTCTGGGCTGAACTCACCTTAATTCTGGTCTACCCGTTTGCCAGCCTGCTTATCTGTACCCTGGCCGGGCTGGGGGTGCGTAAACTCTCCACCGCGCTGTTCGGGGACATTTTCTTTTCTCCGCCTTCGACGCTTACGCTCTCGCCGACCACCCGTTAATGCCCTCTCCGCCCCCTTTCGGGGGCGTATAACCCCGCCGTGCGGTTACGATTTGCTTATGTAAAACGATCGAGGATAATAAAGACATTGCGTATCAGTGATATGCCCCAATACTGTTGGTATATCCATAAGAGACTCTGACATAGCCATGCCTGAACACTATCGTTATTCCTTGCCTGTCAAAGCGGGCGACCAGCGCCAGCTGGGTGAACTCACGGGCGCAGCGTGCGCCACGCTGGTGGCGGAAATTGCTGAGCGTCATCCTGGCCCGGTGATCCTGGTTGCCCCGGATATGCAAAACGCCCTGCGCCTGCACGATGAAATTCGCCAGTTCACCGATAATCTGGTGTTCAGCCTGGCCGACTGGGAAACGCTGCCCTATGACAGCTTCTCTCCGCACCAGGAGATCATCTCCTCGCGCCTGTCGACGCTGTATCAACTCCCGACCATGCAGCGCGGCGTGCTGATTGTGCCGGTAAACACCCTGATGCAACGCGTCTGTCCGCACAGCTACCTGCACGGTCACGCGCTGGTAATGAAAAAAGGTCAGCGCCTGTCCCGTGATGCCCTGCGGGCGCAGCTTGACGGCGCCGGGTATCGCCACGTCGATCAGGTGATGGAGCACGGGGAATATGCGACCCGCGGCGCGCTGCTCGACCTTTACCCGATGGGCAGCGACCAGCCGTATCGTCTGGACTTTTTCGATGATGAAATCGACAGCCTGCGCGTCTTCGACGCCGATACGCAGCGCACGCTGGAGGAAGTGGAGTCCATCAATTTACTGCCCGCGCATGAGTTCCCGACGGACAAAACCGCTATCGAACTGTTCCGCAGCCAGTGGCGCGATAAGTTCGAGGTGAAGCGCGACGCGGAACATATTTATCAACAGGTCAGCAAAGGCACGCTGCCTGCCGGGATTGAATACTGGCAGCCGCTGTTCTTCAGCGAGCCGTTGCCTGCCCTGTTCAGCTACTTCCCGGCGAATACGCTGATTGTTAACACCGGGGATATCGACGCCAGCGCCAGCCGCTTTGAAAGCGAAACCCGTGCTCGCTTCGAAAACCGGGGCGTTGACCCGATGCGTCCGCTGCTGCCGCCGGAGGCGCTGTGGCTGCGTACCGACGAGCTCAACGCCGAGCTGAAGCGCTGGCCGCGCATGCAGCTGAAAACCGATTCGCTTGCCGATAGGGCCGCCAACACCAACCTCGCCTTCCGGACGCTGCCGGACCTGGCCGTCCAGGCGCAGCAGAAATCCCCGCTGGATAATCTGCGCAAGTTCCTGGAGTCCTTTACCGGCCCGGTGGTGTTCTCCGTTGAGAGTGAAGGCCGTCGCGAAGCGTTAGGTGAGCTGCTGGGACGTATTAAGGTGGCGCCGAAGCGCATCCTGCGCCTGAGCGAGGCGACCGGAAACGGCCGTTACCTGATGATTGGCGCCGCCGAGCACGGGTTCATCGACACGCTCAACAACCTGGCGCTGATTTGCGAAAGCGACCTGCTGGGCGAGCGCGTCGCGCGCCGTCGTCAGGACAGCCGTCGAACCATCAACCCGGACACGCTGATCCGCAACCTGGCCGAACTGCATCCGGGCCAGCCGATTGTTCACCTGGAGCATGGCGTTGGACGCTATCAGGGGATGACCACGCTGGAAGCGGGCGGCATTAAAGGTGAATACCTGATGCTGACCTACGCCAACGACGCCAAACTCTATGTCCCGGTGTCGTCCCTGCATCTGATCAGCCGCTACGCGGGCGGTGCCGAAGAGAACGCGCCGCTGCACAAGCTGGGCGGCGATGCCTGGGCGCGCGCGCGCCAGAAGGCCGCGGAAAAAGTGCGTGACGTGGCCGCCGAGCTGCTGGATATCTACGCCCAGCGCGCGGCCAAAGAGGGCTTCGCCTTTAAGCATGATAAGGAACAGTATCAGCTCTTCTGCGACAGCTTCCCGTTTGAAACCACGCCGGATCAGGCTCAGGCTATTAACGCCGTGCTGAGCGACATGTGCCAGCCGCTGGCGATGGACCGTTTAGTGTGCGGCGACGTCGGCTTCGGCAAAACCGAAGTGGCGATGCGCGCCGCCTTCCTTGCGGTGGAAAACAACAAGCAGGTGGCGGTGCTGGTGCCAACCACCCTGCTCGCTCAGCAGCATTTCGACAACTTCCGCGACCGCTTCGCCAACTGGCCGGTACGCATCGAGATGCTGTCACGTTTTCGCAGCACCAAAGAGCAGACGCAGATCCTGGAGCAGGCAAGCGAAGGCAAAATTGACATTCTGATCGGTACCCACAAGCTGCTGCAAAGCGACGTGAAGTGGAAAGATCTGGGGCTGCTGATCGTCGACGAAGAGCACCGCTTCGGGGTGCGTCATAAGGAACGCATCAAAGCGATGCGCGCCGACGTCGATATCCTGACCCTGACCGCGACGCCAATCCCGAGAACCCTGAACATGGCGATGAGCGGCATGCGCGATCTGTCGATTATTGCCACGCCGCCGGCGCGCCGTCTGGCGGTAAAAACCTTCGTCCGCGAATACGATAATCTGGTGGTGCGTGAGGCCATTCTGCGTGAAGTGCTGCGCGGGGGTCAGGTCTATTACCTGTACAACGACGTGGAAAACATCCAGAAAGCGGCCGACAGGCTGGCGGAGCTGGTGCCGGAAGCGCGCATTGCTATCGGTCACGGGCAGATGCGCGAGCGCGAGCTGGAACGGGTGATGAACGACTTCCACCATCAGCGCTTTAACGTGCTGGTGTGTACCACCATCATCGAAACCGGGATCGACATTCCGACGGCGAACACCATCATCATTGAACGTGCGGATCACTTTGGCCTGGCGCAGCTTCACCAGCTGCGCGGCCGCGTCGGGCGTTCGCACCATCAGGCCTACGCCTGGCTGCTGACGCCGCATCCAAAAGCGATGACCACCGACGCGCAAAAGCGTCTGGAAGCCATCGCCTCGCTGGAAGACCTCGGCGCAGGCTTCGCGCTGGCCACGCACGATCTCGAGATCCGCGGTGCCGGTGAACTGCTGGGTGAGGACCAGAGCGGCTCGATGGAGACCATCGGCTTCTCGCTCTATATGGAACTGCTGGAAAACGCGGTTGATGCCCTGAAGGCCGGGCGCGAGCCGTCGCTGGAAGATCTCACCAGCCAGCAGACCGAGGTCGAGTTGCGTATGCCTTCCCTGCTGCCGGATGATTTCATTCCGGACGTGAATACCCGACTGTCGTTCTACAAGCGCATCGCCAGCGCGAAGACGGAAAGCGAGCTGGAAGAGATTAAGGTTGAGCTGATCGACCGCTTTGGTCTGCTGCCCGATGCGGCGCGAAATCTGCTGGATATCGCGCGCCTGCGCCAGCAGGCGCAGAAGCTGGGCATTCGCAAGCTTGAAGGCAACGAAAAAGGCGGCGTGATTGAGTTCGCCGAGAAGAACCACGTCAACCCGATGTGGCTCATCGGTCTGCTGCAAAAACAGCCGCAGCATTTCCGTCTGGATGGCCCAACGCGTCTGAAATTTACCCAGGAGCTGACGGAGCGCAAAACCCGCATGGACTGGGTGCGTAACTTTATGCGCCAGCTGGAAGAGAACGCGATCGCCTGACCCTCCTTCCCCCGTTAGCCCAGCGCTAACGGGGGACAATTTACAAACTCTTTGCACTTCACCCGATCTTCCCGACACACCCATTCGCCATAATTATCGTTAACGCCTTATAAAACAATAACCTTATCATTTACATGGACTATGGTGATGATCTCTTCGCGTATGACTCGCTGGTTAACCCTGTTTGCGCTGGCAGCCACCGTTGCGGTTGCGCTTCCCGCTCGCGCAAATACCTGGCCCCTTCCTCCGCCCGGCAGCAAGGTGGTGGGGGAAAACCGCTTTCATGTGGTTGAAAATAATGGCGGTTCGCTGGAAGCCATTGCCAAAAAATATAACGTTGGTTTTCTGGCCCTGCTGCAGGCGAACCCTGGCGTCGACCCCTACGTCCCGCGCGCGGGCAGCGTATTGACTATCCCGTTACAGACTATCCTGCCGGACGCTCCGCGTGAGGGGATCGTCATAAATCTGGCGGAGCTGCGTCTGTACTATTACCCGCCGGGTAAAAATGAGGTGACCGTCTACCCGATTGGTATTGGTCAGCTGGGCGGCGACACCCTGACGCCGACGATGGTCACCACCGTCTCGGATAAACGCGCGAATCCAACCTGGACACCAACGGCCAATATTCGTGCCCGGTATAAAGCTCAGGGCATCGATCTTCCAGCCGTGGTGCCAGCAGGCCCGGATAACCCGATGGGTCACCACGCGATCCGTCTGGCGGCCTACGGCGGCGTTTACCTGCTGCACGGAACGAATGCGGACTTTGGCATCGGCATGCGCGTCAGCTCCGGCTGCATTCGTCTGCGCGATGACGATATCAAAACGCTGTTTAACGTCGTTACGCCGGGTACCAAAGTCAATATCATCAATACGCCGATCAAGGTTTCTGAGGAGCCGGGCGGCGTGCGGCTGGTTGAAATTCATCAGCCGCTATCGAAAAACATTGGCGATGACCCGCAGACGCTGCCCATTAACCTGAATGCCGCGATGGTAAGCTTTAAAACGAATGCGAATACCAACAGCGAGGTGATGGAGCGCGCAATGGAGGCCCGCTCAGGCATGCCGACCGATGTCACCCGGCATCACGATGTCATCCAGCAATCGATGTAAATCATAAATAAAAAACGCCCTGCTAAGCAGGGCGTTTTTTATTGCAGTGGCATAAATGAGGGTTTATGCCCGGCTTATTTGTAGATGACGGCGGTGCCGTGCAGGGTGTTAGGACCGGTCACAGAGGTGATGCGGTAAGATTTTGCACCCATCTCTTGCGCTTTTTGCGCCAGCTGATCTTCCAGTGAACCCAGGTTAGTCCCGGCAGAGGCAGAGATCGTCCCGACTTTATGCTGATCGACCGGGGTGGACTGTACCTGTACAGCCGCAAAGCTTGCGAAAGAGAGTGAACTCAGGACAGCAGCAGCGATGAGGGTTTTTACGTTTTTCATGATGTTTACCTTTAGCAGATGAATTTGGAGGTCGTTAGCTATTTAGTTAACGATCGATAGGTAAATCATAAGTGTGATCCATCTCACACGTCAACATAATTTTATAATGGTCGTTAACTTAATTTTAAAGTCGTTATTTTTCATACTCATATGATTAATTTATTTTTAAGCATTCAGCGCTGGTGGTGACTTGCGTTTATTTTTATAATGGTCATTCAACAAACCAACAGAGGACCAACGGCACATGACAACCGACGTCACGAGTTGTGCAAAGAAAAGCCGTGGCCGACCAAAAGTGTTTGACAGGGATGCAGCGCTTGATAAGGCCATGACTCTCTTCTGGCAACATGGGTATGAAGCAACCTCGCTTTCCGATCTGGTAGAAGCCACCGGCGCCAAAGCGCCGACGCTCTATGCCGAATTTACCAATAAAGAGGGGCTGTTCAGGGCGGTGCTGGACAGATACATTTCGCGCTTTGCGGCGAAACACGAAGCCCAGCTGTTTTGTGAAGAGAAAAGCGTCGAACAGGCGCTTCGGGATTACTTCACCGCCGTCGCGACCTGCTTCACCAGTAAGGACACGCCTGCGGGCTGCTTTATGATTAACACCTCTGCCACCCTGGCGGCGTCCTCGAAAGAGATTGCCAATACGGTGAAATCGCGTCATGCCATGCAGGAGGAGACGCTGAGCGCCTTTCTGGCTCAGCGGCAGCAGCGCGGTGAAATCCCTGCACAGTGCAACCCTCAGCTGCTGGCGCAATACCTGAGCTGTATTTTGCAGGGGATGTCGATCAGCGCCCGTGAAGGGGCAACGCTGGAAAAACTGCAGAATATTAGCGACACCACGCTGCGGCTGTGGCCTGAGCTACTCAAAATCTGAAGCAAAAAAAAAGCTCCTCAGCCTGAGCGCATGAGGAGCTAAATTCAGAGAACATCTTTTTTACACTTTGTTATTCAGAACCAGCTGGCCATTTCCATCGAGCGGAATTTGCGTGCCCGGGTCTTTATCCATGCGGATTTTGCCCTGCTGATCGCCAATTTTGTACGTCACGTCATAACCCAGCATTTTTTCCGACTTGTCATAGACGGTTTTGCAGCGTTGCTGAGTCGTGGTGTAGGTATCATTATCCTGCATCGCGCCCTGCACCTGGTTACCGGCATAGCCGCCACCCAGCGCGCCGACCACGGTCGCCACATCTTTACCCCGGCCGCCGCCAAACTGGTGACCAATCACGCCACCCGCTACCGCACCCAGAACAGAACCGGCGATACGGTTTTCATCCTGCACCGGACGACGATGCGTCACGGAGACATTGCGGCACTCCTGACGAGGCGTTTTTACCGTTTCTTTAATCGGTGTAGCAGAAACCACCTGCGCATACTGCGGGCCGCGGTCTAATACGTTGAGACTGGCAACGGCAGCCACACCTAACGCAGCCGCGACGCCAATCCCTATACCCGCCAACATTGATTTATTCACGGGACTTCCTCCTTTGTTGCTATTGGTAACAATTTTGCAATGGAGGCACGGCTTCGCCAATCAGATAAAGGATCAAAAAAGGGGCATAGCGAGGAGATATATTCTATTTAGGAGAACTCTTAAGCAGTCAAACTGTGATCTACAGCATGAAATGCTAAAAACTCCCTCCGGAGAGCCCGGAGGGAGTGAAAGATTAGTGCAGCTTCAGACGCGGACGGATCACGCGGTTGATTCTGCCCACCAGCATCATCAGCCCGGTTTTGAAGTAGCCGTGCAGCGCAATCTGGTGCATACGGTACAGGGAGATGTACACGAAGCGGGCAATGCGCCCTTCTACCATCATCGAGCCGCGCATCAGGTTGCCCATCAGGCTGCCGACGGTTGAGAAGTTTGACAGAGACACAAGAGAACCGTGGTCTTTGTAAACATAGGCCTTCATTGGCTTACCTTTGTACTGCGCCAGAATGTTGTGCAGGACCAGGCTTGCCATCTGGTGTGCAGCCTGGGCGCGCGGCGGCACGAATCCACCTTCAGGACGGGCGCAGGAGGCACAGTCACCGATAGCAAAGATTTCAGGGTCACGCGTGGTTTGCAGCGTTGGCTCCGTGACCAGCTGATTAATGCGGTTGGTTTCCAGGCCGCCGATATCTTTCATAAAGTCAGGCGCTTTGATACCTGCCGCCCAGACCATCAGATCCGCTTTGATATACTCGCCGTCTTTGGTGTGCAGGCCGCCTTCGTCGGCGCTGGTCACCATGGTCTGCGTCAGCACCCGCACGCCCAGCTTGGTGAGTTCATTGTGCGCCGCACCGGAAATACGCGGAGGCAGCGCAGGCAGAATGCGTTCACCGGCTTCGACCAGCGTGACGTTCAGCGCTTCGTTCGTTAACCCTTTGTAACCGTAGCTGTGCAGCTGCTTCACAGCATTGTGCAGCTCAGCGGACAGCTCAACGCCCGTCGCACCGCCGCCGACAATGGCGATATTGACCTTACCGTTCGCACCCATATTGCTGGTGTACTTCAGGAACAGGTTCAGCATTTCCTGATGGAAACGACGCGCCTGGTGCGGGTTATCGAGGAAGATACAGTGCTCTTTCACACCCGGCGTGTTGAAGTCGTTGGAGGTACTGCCCAGCGCCATGACCAGGGTGTCGTACGGCAGCTTGCGCTCAGGAACCAACAGCTCCCCTTTTTCATCACGCAGTTCTGCCAGAGTGATGGTTTTGCTTTCACGGTTGATGTCCACCACCGAGCCCAGCTGGAACTGGAAATGATGGTTGCGCGCGTGTGCCAGATAGCTGAGCGCGTCCACGCCCTCGTCCAGAGAGCCGGTCGCTACTTCGTGCAGCAGCGGTTTCCACAGGTGGCTGTGGTTACGATCCACCAGCGTGATTTTGGCTTTTTTACCGCGCCCCAGCTTCTTACCCAACTGTGTCGCCAGCTCCAGCCCGCCAGCACCACCGCCTACAATCACTATCTTTTTCAATGGCGTAGTCAACGTGACCCCCTCAAATTATTAACCAATTGTTAATTAAAAGTTATAAAAATAACCCTTAATTAACAACAGGTTACAGCACTGAAACCATTCAGGTGCATTGAGAATACCACGTCAGGCGCATTGGTCATACCAAAATTGATATGCATCAAGTTTTGATGGCTTAAAAGTAGACAATTCTGGACAAAAAGAAACCCGGTGCGCGTTCGCGACCGGGTTTCTGAAGCGGCAGGCTGTGGTTTAGCCCAGCGTTTTAAAGGCTTTGATGCGCTGGAGGTGCGGGGAGATATTCTTAAACTTGTGGGTCTGTTCTTCGTCCCAGACAATTTCATAGTAATGATGCAGCAGTTCTGCTGCCCGGTGGCTGTTGAGCGCCTCATCGTTACGCGACAGGATCACCAGGCAGCGGTCACGGTTTTTCTCCCGAAAATTGCTGACGCACTTGGTCGCAATATCGACATACTCTTCCGGGCGGTCGATTTTGCCTTCCATGTTTTCGTTCGGGAAAAGGTTGGGATTGAATACCACCTGACGGATGTCACACAGGAAGCCAATCCGCTCTGCCCAGTAGCCGCCCAGCCCCACGCCGCAAATCAACGGCCGATCGTCGACGTTGAGCTGCAACATCTTGTCCACCTCTTTGAGCAGGTGCTGCATATCATGCTTCGGATGGCGCGTGCTGTAGCTGATCAACCGGACATCCGGATCGATAAACTGCAGCTGCAGCACCTTCTCATGATTACCAGGACTGTTTGAGTCAAAACCGTGTAAATAGATGATCATCGTCTTCTCACCACGCTACGCCTTCCGGGGGGGTTTACAGGCTGGCTTTATGTGCCTGCCAGCGCTCATTCAGGTCTTCAAGCCGGGCGTTGACCGTCTTCCAGCGCGCCGAATCCATCAGCTCCTGACGGCTAAATGAACCTTTATGATACAATTGTGTAACACGCTCTGCATTGATCGGCGACAGGTTATCCAGCACGCTAACGGCACCTTTACGATTATTGCAGACCAGGATCATATCGCAACCTGCATCCAGCGACGCCTGACCGCGTTCAGCGTAACTGCCCATAATCGCCGCCCCTTCCATTGATAGATCGTCAGAGAAAATCACGCCATTGAAGCCCAGCTCCTGACGCAGAACGGTTTTCAGCCAGTGCGGAGAGCCGCTGGCAGGACGCGGATCAACGTCGCTGTAAATCACGTGCGCAGGCATGATGGCATCCAGCTTGTTGTCGGTGATAAGCGACCTGAACACCGACATATCTTTGGCGCGAATTTCCGCTTCCGGGCGCGGATCGCGCGGGGTCTCTTTATGCGAGTCCGCCGTTACCGCCCCGTGTCCAGGGAAGTGTTTCCCGGTGGTTTTCATCCCGGCATCGTGCATGCCGTCAATGAAGTGGGTCGCCATGGCCAGCGCAATGCGCGGATCGTCATGGTACGAGCGCTCGCCAATGGCGGCGCTGATATGCCCCACGTCCAGAACCGGGGCAAAACTGATGTCGATATCCATGGCAATCATTTCACTGGCCATCAGCCAGCCGGCCTCCTGCGCCAGTTTCCCGCCCTCTTCCGTGCCGAGCAGCGCGGCAAAAGACTGGGCCGCCGGCAGGCGGGTAAACCCTTCGCGAAAACGCTGCACGCGTCCGCCTTCCTGATCGACGGCGACCACCAGATGGTTGCGCGACGCGGCGCGGATCTGACGCACCAGCTCGCGCAGCTGCGCCGGATCGTGATAGTTGCGGGTAAACAGGATCAGGCCCCCCACCAGCGGATGCGCCAGAATTTCACGCTCCTCCGCATCCAGTTCAAACCCTTCTACATCCAACATGACTGGACCCACATCCACCTCTCTTATCCTTTCGTTTATAACTGACGCCAGGCATCGTCTGCCAGCGCAATAAAATGTTTGTCTCTTGACCGTTGATAGCGCATTTCAAACCAGCCAGCCATTAACATGACAACCCATGGCCGCCAGCGTTTGACCTGACGCCTGAGCGCGTCGGCGTCAATGTGCGCCACCTCGGCGTAGTCCCTGATAAGCGTCTGCCGCGCGTCGTCACTCTCCGTCCAGACTGCTGCCAGCTCCAGCGCCACATCGCCATCTCCGGCGTATTCCCAGTCGATGAGCCTGATGCCCTCTGCCGTATGCACAATATTTCCGGCATGAACATCCATGTGCAGCGGCGATAGCCGAATCGGCTGCGGCTCGCCTGCTTTACGCAACCGCTTGAGATGTGCCAGCCACACTGGAGTGCGTCTGTCAGGCGCGGCCTGCTGCCAGTAGCGTTCAAGCAGCGGGTATAGCGTGATTCGCCATCCCAGACGTGGCTGCCGGTGCAGATGATACAGCATTGCCACGAGCGCCGGCGTGTCCGGCAGCGCGCTTTTCACGTCACCGTCCAGATAGTCGACGGCCATCCAGCTCTCTCTGAAAAAACGGGGGGCAGGCACGAGATCTGACGGAAGACGCCTCAGGGCGCGAAACTGACGACGGAAATGGGAGGCAGGCGCATAGGGGTCGTGATGTTGCCGCAAGACCAGGCGTTGCTCACCCTGCGCAATAATGCAACTCGCGCCGCCAAGCCCGGAGTGGGCCTGCGGCGCGATAAGGCGGTACTGAGGAAAATAGCGCGTCAGAATCTCTTCACGCGTGCTGTCATTGTTGCGTAACCGCACCTTTACCTGACCAGATAATTTCGCCTGTCTGAACCAGCATCAGCTGCATCTGCAGGGCCGGTGTATTCACGTTACCGGTGGCGTTAGAGTACAGCACATACTGTGCGCCAACGTTACGGGCAATGCCGATCGCCTTGCTGCGTGTGCCGAGACTATCCTGCGGCGACAGGCCCAGCTGCTGTTTGGCTACCGCGAGCTGCTGAGCCGAGACCAGCGTAAACTTACCGTTGTTTGCCAGCGCATTGCGCAGCGTTTCCGTCGCTTCGCCCGCGTTCAGCGAACCGTTGGTACGGTTGTTCACGCTATCAACCAGCAACACGCTGCCTGCCGTCACGCCCTGTGCCTGCAGCATTTTGCCGACCATGGGCTGCATTGCGCCGTTCCAGTCGTAATGGCGCACGCGCGGCGTGGGCTGTGACGTCTGGTCCGGATGCTCAATCGGGCCAGGCTGTGACGGAATAGACGGCACAGACGGCACGGTTGGCTGCGGCTGCGTTGGCTGTGTCGGCTGTTCAGTGCCCGGTTTCGCCTCTTCCACAGGCGCTGGCTGTTCAGTTCGGGTCACACACCCCGCCAGGAACAGCGCGAAAGCTGTCACGAGCGCATAGCGGCTCAAGTTTTTAATCAAGGTTCACCCCTTAGAGATAAAGATAAAGTCTCACCTTATGCGCACCCAGATAGTTGGCGCTGCCATAGAGCGTTACCGACGATCTGGCCGGAATGGTGACGCTGCGCGGCGCCTCCAGCGGATGCATTTCAAGACCTCTTACGTCATACCAGAAAAAACGGTAGTGGACCGTCACGGGTTCATGTCTTTCATTAAAGAGCGTAGAGGAGGCAGAGGAATTGATTTCACTGATGGTCAGCACGGGTTGTTGCGCCGTGATGCCCGCGGCAAGCACGGAGGATTCCATCACCAGCGTCTGTTCATCGTTCACGGGGATCGCCGGGCGCGAGCTGCACCCCACAATCATCATCGTCAATACCAGCGCTGCAATACGCCCTTTACGCATATCAAAGACCTTTATGAGCCAGCATCGGCCCCAGAGGACGTCCACCCAGCAGATGCATGTGAATATGATAAACTTCCTGGCCACCATGACGGTTGCAGTTCATGATCAGACGGTAACCGTCTTCTGCAATGCCTTCCTGTTCAGCGATTTTCGCGGCCACCGTCAGCATACGACCTAACGCCACTTCATGCTCGGTTTTTACGTCGTTTACGGTCGGAATCAGAATATTGGGAATGATAAGGACGTGCGTCGGGGCCTGAGGGGAAATATCCCGGAAAGCCGTTACCAGTTCATCCTGATAGACGATATCCGACGGGATTTCGCGACGGATAATTTTACTGAAAATCGTTTCTTCAGCCATGACCTTTTCCTTTTTTGTTTAATCTGGCGCGAGCAATTGCTGTTAACACACGCTCTGGTTGAGTGCGTGACACAATTCAAGAGTATGAGCGAGTTTCTCCTGTCCTTTCAACCTCCTCCCTCGATTTCTTTCCTGAATGTTCATCAGCTGAACGAAGAGTGACCGTTAAAGCGTGCTGCTGCATTTTTTTAAGACAGAAATAAAAAAGGCAGCCATTCGGCTGCCTTAGTCTCCCCAGGTCACAGCTTAGTTGTTGCGGATGTATTCATCCATTTCAGTTTTCAGGTTATCGGATTTCGTACCGAAAATTGCCTGTACACCAGAACCTGCAACAACCACGCCCGCTGCGCCCAGTTTTTTCAGACCCGGCTGGTCTACTTTCGCGACGTCGGCAACGCTCACACGCAGACGAGTGATACACGCGTCCAGGTTAGTGATGTTCTCTTTACCGCCGAACGCGGCAACCAGTGCCGGAGCCATTTCGCTGGTCGCGCCCGCTTTGCTGTCTTCTGTCGCATCTTCACGGCCTGGGGTTTTCAGGTCCAGTGCTTTAATCAGCACGCGGAAGATGGTGTAGTAAACAACGGCATAGCACGCACCCACGATTGGGAACAGCCACAGTTTGCTGCTGTTACCGGACAGAACGATGAAGTCGATCAGACCGTGAGAGAAGGACGTACCGTCACGCATACCCAGCAGAATACAGATTGGGAACGCCAGGCCCGCCAGAATCGCGTGGATAACGTACAGGATCGGCGCAACGAACATGAAGGAGAACTCGATCGGCTCGGTGATACCGGTCAGGAACGAGGTCAGCGCTGCGGAGATCATGATACCGCCCACTTTTGCACGGTTCTCTGGCTTAGCAGAGTGCCAGATAGCAATCGCCGCTGCTGGCAGACCGTACATTTTGAACAGGAAGCCACCAGACAGTTTACCTGCAGTTGGGTCACCCGCCATGTAACGTGGGATATCGCCGTGGAATACCTGGCCTGCTGCGTTGGTGAATTCACCAATCTGCATCTGGAATGGAACGTTCCAGATGTGGTGCAGACCGAATGGCACCAGGCAACGCTCGATGAAGCCGTAGATACCAAACGCCACGACCGGGTTCTGGTAAGCAGCCCACTGAGAGAAGGTCTGGATAGCGGAGCCGATTGGTGGCCAGATGAAGGACAGGATCACGCCAGTGAAAATCGCTGCCAGACCAGAGATGATCGGAACGAAACGCTTGCCCGCGAAGAAGCCCAGGTACTCAGGCAGCTTGATGCGATAGAAGCGGTTGAACATGTACGCTGCAATCGCACCGGAAATGATACCGCCCAGAACACCGGTGTCCGCCAGGTGTTTCGCGGCGATCTCTTCTGCCGGTAAATGCAGAACCAGCGGCGCAACCACAGCCATGGTTTTCACCATGATGCCGTAAGCAACCACTGCAGCCAGCGCAGATACGCCGTCGTTATTGGTGAAGCCCAGAGCCACACCGATCGCGAAGATCAGTGGCATGTTAGCAAAGACAGAACCGCCTGCTTCGGCCATCACATGGGACACTACGGCTGGCAGCCAGCTGAAGTTAGCAGAACCGACACCCAGCAGGATACCTGCGATGGGCAGTACGGATACTGGCAGCATCAGCGATTTACCGACCTTTTGCAGGTTAGCAAATGCATTCTTAAACATAATTGAGAGTGCTCCTGAGTATTTGTGCTTTTTTTACGCTTTCACGCATTGGCCCGGGGGGAGTACCGTGCCGTGGACAGGACATCTAAGCGCCCTTTATTTATTACACAGAGTAAAATAATTCCCTCTGAGTTTGTTTGACGGCTATCACGTTTCAGCTTAAGGCGGTCGAAAAACTTTCAGTTATTTACAAAAAGCATGTCCGGATGTGTCTAAAAACACCCTCACCGCCCCAAATGAGGCGGTGAACTTTACTCGTTTTATTTATTAATTACGAGCCTAAAAAAAACAAGTGTATCAGACAGATTGCAGGCGGGCGGGGTCAATATGGAACAGCGTTGAGAAGTTTTCCGTGGTCACGCGGGCCAGCTCTTCGATGCTGACCCCCTTCAGTACGGCCATGTACTCAGCCACGTCTCGCGTCATCGCCGGTTGGTTCTCTTTACCGCGATGCGGTACCGGGGCCAGATACGGAGAGTCTGTCTCCACCAGAATGCGATCGAGCGGAACATAACGCGCGGCATCCCGGAGCTGCTCAGCGTTACGGAACGTCACGATCCCGGAAAACGAAATATAAAACCCTAAATCAAGCAGTTTACCCGCCGTTTCTCTGTCTTCTGTGAAACAGTGTAGTACGCCACCGCAATCCGTCACGTTTTCTTCCCGAAGGATCGCCAGGGTATCGGCACGCGCATCACGGGTATGCACAATGACCGGCTTGTTCAGTTCGCGGCCAATGCGGATATGATGGCGGAAGGACTCCTGCTGCCGCGGTTTCGTTTCCGGCGTGTAAAAATAGTCCAGGCCCGTCTCCCCCATCGCCACCACGCCCTCTTCTGCTGCCAGTCGGCGCAGTTCCTCAACGTCATACGCCTCGTCCTGATTCAGCGGATGCACGCCGCAGGAGAACACCACGTTGTCGCGAACGCCCACCAGCTCACGCATGGTGCGATAACCCGGCAGCGTCGTCGCCACCGCAAGGCAGAATTTCACATCGCGGGCAGCGGCTTTTTCCAGCACGTCATCCACGTTTTTATGCAGGGATTGATAATCCAGGCCATCAAGATGGCAGTGTGAGTCGACTAAAAACATAATGTCTCTCTCAGAGATGGGAAACTGGCGGTGTGACGCCGGGTTGCAGGTAATGTTCAATACGCAGTAACTGGTCGGTCAGTAAAAGCTCGCGATTAAGACCCGTCACGGTTAAAAGCTGTTCGCGGCTCTGGCAAACTTCATGAAGCATCGCATGAAGAATCGCGCCGGAGAGGCGGTTCGCCAGCGTACTCACCAGTGGCCACGCGTCAGGGTTAGTCAGCAGCGTTGCCCCTTGCTGAATTTTAAGGGCATCCAGCAGCAACGCGGCCAGCCAGTGCAGACGCTCAACGGCACTATCGCTGTTAAGTGTCGGGAGTAAGCTTAGCCAGTCGTTGTTATTCAGCGCCGCTTCAACGGCCCGGCAGAGCGCTTCTCGCTGTGACCAGACGTCAGGTTGCAGCAAGGCCAGCGCCGCCGCGGGCGCGCCGCTACTCAGGCGCAAGGCGGACAGCGCACTTTCAGGTGACGTTGTCACCTCTCGCTCCAGCCAGCTCAGCGCCCATGATTCCTGAGGCACCGCAAGGTGATGAAGACGGCAGCGGCTGCGCAACGTCGCCAGCAATCGTCCCGGATCGCGGCACGAGAGGAAAAACCACGTTTTTTCCGGCGGCTCTTCAAGAGTCTTAAGCAGGGCGTTAGCCGCCGCCTCGGTCAGCAGGGTGGCGTCTTTGAGCAAGACGACCTTAGCGCCACCCAGACGCGCATGTTCGTACAATTTTTCACTAACTTCACGCACGGCATCAATACCCAGCGCGCTCTTGCCCTTCTCAGGCTCAAGGGTGTAGTAGTCAGGATGTGTGCCCGCCTGCATCAGCTGGCAGCCGCGGCACTTACCACAGCTTTTGTGCCCTTCCGGCTGCTGGCACATCAGAAAACGGGTGAGGGCATAAATTAGCGCCTCATCCCCCATCCCTGGCAATGCCTGAATCAGTAACGCATGATGCCCCCGCCCCGCCTGATAGCTGCCGATCAGCTGCTCAAAGTGCGGACGCAACCATGGATACCACTTCATGCCTGCTGCTCCTGTACCCACTGCGTAACGGTCTGCTGGATGTTGTGCGTGACGTCATCCAGCGACTGCGTCGCATCGATGGTACGAATAGCGCTATCCTGTGCCGCCAGCTCAAGATAGCGCGCACGGGTGCGGTTAAAGAAATCAAAGGACTCTTGTTCAATGCGGTCCAGCTCGCCGCGCGCGCGGGCGCGTTTGAGGCCCACTTCCGGCGTAACATCCAGATAGAGCGTCAGGTCGGGGCGAAAATCACCCAGTACGGCATCGCGCAGCGTTGCCAGCATCGTCTGGTCAATACCGCGTCCCCCGCCCTGGTAGGCCTGAGTCGACAGATCGTGGCGATCGCCGATCACCCATTTACCCTCGGCCAACGCGGGTTTGATCACCGTCTCAACCAGCTGTACGCGCGCCGCGTAGAACATCAACACTTCGGCTTTGTCAGTGATAACTTCGTCGCCAACGGATTTAATATCCAGCACCAGGCTGCGCAGTTTCTCCGCAAGTTGCGTACCGCCCGGCTCGCGGGTGAAGACCATGTCGGCGACGCCAAGCGATTTCAGCGTGTCCACCACTACGTTGCGGGCAGTGGTTTTACCCGCCCCTTCGAGTCCCTCAATGACAATGTATTTACTGCGCATTTTTTTCCTTAAGTGCCTTCAGATAATCCTGAACGGAGCGATTGTGGCTGGCAAGGTTGGTGTTAAAGGTATGCCCCCCTTTTCCATCAGCCACAAAATAGAGATACGGTGTTTTCGCCGGGTGCGCGGCGGCTTTGAGAGAAGCCTCGCTCGGCGTGGCAATCGGGCCAGGCGGTAAACCGCTAATCACGTAGGTATTATACGCCGTTGGCGTTTCCAGATCTTTTCTGGAAATCTTGCCCGTATAGTTCTCTCCCATGCCGTATATGACGGTAGGGTCGGTTTGCAGGCGCATACCAATGCGCAGACGATTGATAAATACTGACGCCACCCGATCGCGTTCAGCAGCAACGGCGGTCTCTTTCTCGATAATCGAGGCCATGGTAACAAACTGATTTTGATCTTTATAAGGTAAACCATCCATTCGCCCTTCCCAGGCGGCATCCACGGCGGCGACCATTTTTTTGTGCGCCCGCTTCAGAATCGCCGCATCGGTCGTGCCTGCGGTGTACATCCAGGTATCCGGCCAGAACCAGCCTTCCACCCATTCAGGATGCTCAAACTTAAGCACGTCGGCCACCGTCTGATAGCTGTCATCTTTCAGGGTATGTTTGATATA
Organism: Enterobacter sp. SST3; assembly: GCF_000286655.1. Classification (NCBI taxonomy): domain Bacteria; kingdom Pseudomonadati; phylum Pseudomonadota; class Gammaproteobacteria; order Enterobacterales; family Enterobacteriaceae; genus Enterobacter; species Enterobacter sp. SST3. The sequence goes on from NZ_ALNS01000012.1 coordinate 274,023, forward strand.
CGGCGCATCGCGCAGCTGTTTAAGGTAATCGCTCAGGCGCATCCCTTCGACAAAACGCAGCGGGAACTGGGCTTCTTTACCGCTTTCCAGCAGTTGCAGCATCTCTCTGACTGTCATGCCGGGCGTAAAGCGGTAGGTACCAGCCTTGAAGTGAGACAGGTCAGGCTCAATACGCAATAACCACTGGAACACACGAGGACGGTTAATGATTTTATCCCCGTAAAGCTGCTCGCCCAGCGCCATCCGCCCGGTACCGGCTTTCAGGGTAAAAATCGTCTCGTCTTTAATCAAGATTTTACTGTTCGCCAGCTGGCGGACTTTCCATACTCCCGCTCCGCCAGCAATGCCCAGCGCAATAATAAGGAGAAGGACAAAACGCAACATTTTCTTCATGACTATCTGGTTTGCTCACATATCGGGGCTAAAAACTGGAACAGCTCGCGCGAAGACCAGCGCTGTTGGTCATACGCACGGACGGCGATAACAGGCATCAACGCATTGCAGATAACGACTTCATCGGCGGTATGTAGCGCGTCTTCTCCTGCGCAAACTTCGACAATGCGAAAGTCTGAACGTGCGAGCTGCTGTAAACAAAACTGGCGCATGATGCCGTTAACGCCAGCCTGCGCCAGCGAAGGGGTGAAGACCTCACGGCCCTTCCGCCAGAGTAAATTAGCCGCACAGCATTCCGTAATGAACCCTTCGCTGTCAAGGACTAGCGCCTCATCGGCGTCCGTCTGTTCAAGATGAGTACGAATAAGCACCTGTTCAAGGCGGTTAAGATGTTTTAGTCCGGCAAGCATCGGGTTTCGCCCCAGCCGCACCGGGCTCAGCGTCAACGTCACGCCCTCTTCACGCCAGCGCGCATAGTGAGCAGGATAAGCTGAAACAGAGAGAATACGTGTTGGATGCTGACAGGCGGCACCGCTGTACCCCCGCCCACCGCTGCCTCGGCTAATGATAACCTTTAAGACACCGCTGGTTTTACCTGACGCCAGCTGACGCATCTCATGTTCTAGAATTTCCCACTGCGTAAAAGGGATCAGTAACGTCTGGCAGGCGTCTTGTAACCGGCGGAGGTGTGCATCAAGCAAGCACACGTCGCCTTCCAGAATACGCGCAGTCGTAAAGCAGCCATCACCAAACTGCGTCGCCCTGTCGCTTGCCGGCAGCGTGTCTTGCTCAAGGCCATTAATTAAAAACATGGTGGCTCCTTATGCGTGGGCGTTTAGTCTGGCAGGATGCCATGCAACCGACAAGAAGATTAGGCTTAATAAAAAAGGCCCGGCAAGCGGACCTTTTTTTATAGCTTTCGGGCCGTCAGGCTCAAACCTTTTTGAAGATCAGAGAACCATTCGTGCCGCCAAAGCCGAAGGAGTTACACAGGGTGTACTCCATACCGCTAACCTGGCGCGCTTCATGAGGAACGAAGTCCAGATCGCAACCTTCATCCGGGTTATCCAGGTTGATGGTTGGCGGAACAGCCTGATCGCGCAGCGCAAGGATAGAGTAGATGGACTCTACTGCACCCGCAGCACCCAGCAGGTGACCGGTCATAGATTTCGTGGAGCTAACCAGTACGCGGCTGGCAGACTCGCCGAAGATAGACTTCACAGCCTGCGCTTCAGCTTTGTCGCCTGCTGGCGTAGAGGTACCGTGAGCGTTAACGTAGCCAATCTGCGCTGGGGTAATACCCGCATCACGGATCGCGTTTTCCATCGCCAGCGCAGCACCCGCACCGTTCTCCGGAGGAGAGGTCATGTGATAAGCATCGCTGCTCATACCGAAGCCAACGACTTCAGCATAAATTTTCGCACCGCGTTTTTTCGCATGTTCGTACTCTTCCAGCACGAGCATACCTGCGCCGTCACCCAACACGAAACCATCGCGGTCTTTATCCCACGGACGGCTCGCCGCCTGAGGATTATCGTTACGGGTAGAAAGCGCACGCGCTGCACCAAAGCCACCGACACCCAATGGGGTACTGGCTTTTTCAGCACCGCCCGCAACCATAGCATCTGCATCGCCGTACGCAATGATACGCGCGGCCTGGCCGATGTTATGCACGCCAGACGTACACGCGGTAGCGATAGAAATGCTTGGCCCACGCAGGCCGAACATAATGGTCAGGTGACCTGCCACCATGTTAACAATCGTGGACGGAACGAAGAACGGGCTGATCTTACGCGGTCCGCCATTCATCAGCGATGTATGGTTTTCCTCGATCAGGCCAAGACCGCCAATCCCGGAGCCGATAGCAGCGCCGATACGGGTTGCGTTCTCTTCCGTAATCTCAAGGCCAGAATCCTGCATGGCCTGAACGCCAGCGACAATTCCATATTGAATGAAGGCATCCATCTTGCGCTGTTCTTTGCGCGAGATGATCTCTTCACAGTTAAAATCCTTTACTAAGCCAGCAAATTTCGTTGCATAGGCGCTAGTATCGAAATGGTCGATTAGGCTGATGCCGCTCTGACCGGCAAGGAGAGCTTTCCAGGTGGACTCTACGGTATTGCCGACAGGAGACAACATGCCAAGTCCGGTCACAACTACACGACGCTTAGACACGTTTGTCCTCCAGGGAGGGATAAAAAAAGAGATTCGTGGGACTAAAAAAGATAAAACTCAGGCGGTCGAATGACCGCCTGGAGATGTTCACTTACGCCTGGTGGCCGTTGATGTAATCAATGGCAGCCTGAACGGTGGTGATTTTCTCAGCTTCTTCGTCCGGAATCTCAGTATCAAACTCTTCTTCCAGAGCCATTACCAGCTCAACGGTGTCAAGAGAATCTGCGCCCAGGTCTTCAACGAAGGAAGCGGAGTTCACAACTTCTTCCTGCTTAACGCCCAGCTGTTCGCCGATAATTTTCTTAACGCGTTCTTCGATAGTGCTCATACTCTTAAATTTCCTATCAAAACTCGCTTTCGCGATGGTTTTCGTAGTGTATAAAATGTTGAAAAATTTGCAACTAAATCCCGGCAGGTCTTACCACGATTTTACGTTATTTTGAGGCCATTTGCCCTAATAACGCAAATATTTTCGATCGTGATTAAACCATGTACATCCCGCCGTTGACGTGGAGGGTCTCACCAGTGATGTAACCCGCTTCGTCAGAGGCTAAAAATGCAACCGCACTGGCGATTTCTTTAGGGTCGCCAAGACGACCCGCCGGAACTGCCGCCAGTGTACCCGCACGCTGCTCATCGGTCAGCGCACGCGTCATGTCCGTTTCAATAAAGCCCGGAGCAACAACGTTTACAGTAATCCCGCGGGACGCGACTTCACGCGCCAGCGATTTACTGAAACCGATCAGACCTGCTTTCGCCGCAGCGTAGTTAGCCTGACCAGCATTTCCCATGGTACCAACCACAGAACCAACAGTGATAATACGACCATGACGCTTTTTCATCATAGCGCGCATTACCGCTTTTGACAGACGGAATACAGATGACAGGTTGGTTTCGATAATATCGTTCCACTCGTCATCTTTCATTCGCATCAGAAGGTTGTCGCGAGTGATCCCGGCATTATTGACCAGAATATCCACTTCACCAAACTCTGCGCGAATATTTTCCAGAACAGATTCGATAGATGCTGGTTCGGTCACATTCAGTACCAGACCTTTACCGTTCGCACCCAGATACTCGCTGATGGCCTGCGCGCCATTCTCGCTGGTTGCTGTACCAATCACCTTCGCGCCGCGCGCAACCAGTGTTTCAGCAATTGCACGCCCAATACCGCGGCTTGCGCCAGTCACCAGGGCGATTTTTCCTTCAAAACTCATGGTATTCCTCTTTTATTGCGAGAGTGCCGCTGACATCGCTTCCGGCTCGTTAATCGCCGAGGCTGTCAGGGTGTCAACAATACGTTTCGTCAGACCGGTGAGGACTTTCCCTGGGCCAACTTCATACAGATGCTCAACGCCCTGAGCGGCCATAAACTCAACGGTTTTGGTCCACTGTACCGGGCTGTAGAGCTGGCGAACCAGTGCGTCGCGGATAGCTTCCGGCGCGGTTTCGCATTTCACATCGACGTTGTTCACAACGGCAATCGTCGGTGCGTTAAACGTAATTTTTTCCAGCTCAACCGCCAGTTTCTCGGCGGCTGGCTTCATTAACGCACAGTGGGACGGCACGCTGACCGGCAGCGGCAGCGCGCGTTTCGCGCCAGCAGCTTTACAGGCAGCACCAGCACGCTCAACCGCTTCTTTATGACCAGCGATAACCACCTGGCCCGGCGAGTTGAAGTTAACCGGTGAAACCACCTGCCCTTCAGCAGATTCTTCACACGCTTTTGCAATCGCAGCATCATCCAGACCGATGATAGCAGACATGCCACCTGTGCCTTCTGGCACCGCTTCCTGCATGAATTTACCGCGCAGTTCCACCAGACGTACGGCGTCAGCAAACGCGATCACACCGGCACAGACCAGCGCTGAGTATTCACCCAGACTATGGCCCGCGAGCAGCGCTGGCGCTTTACCGCCCTGCTGCTGCCAGACACGCCACAGCGCAACGGACGCTGTCAGCAGCGCTGGCTGTGTCTGCCAGGTTTTGTTCAGTTCTTCGGCCGGGCCCTGCTGGGTCAGCGCCCATAAATCATAACCCAGTGCATCAGAAGCTTCACGGAAAGTCTCTTCAATGACCGGATAGTGTGCTGCCATTTCAGACAACATCCCAACGGTTTGAGAGCCCTGCCCCGGGAACACAAAAGCAAATTGCGTCATTTTTTATTCCTTATCCTAGAAACGAACCAGCGCGGAACCCCAGGTGAACCCGCCACCGAAGGCTTCAAGCAAGACCAGCTGGCCCCGTTTGATTCGCCCGTCGCGTACCGCTTCATCAAATGCGCACGGTACTGACGCCGCAGAGGTGTTGCCGTGACGATCCAGCGTCACCACAACGTTATCCATCGACATGCCCAGCTTTTTCGCGGTCGCGCTGATGATACGCAGGTTCGCCTGATGCGGCACCAGCCAGTCGAGCGCGGAGCGCTCAAGGTTATTCGCTTCCAGCGTTTCATCAACAATGTGCGCAAGCTCAGTCACCGCCACCTTGAACACCTCGTTCCCTGCCATGGTCAGGTAAATCGAGTTGTCCGGATTAACGCGATCGGCGTTAGGCAGGGTCAAAAGCTCACCGTAGCTGCCATCAGCATGCAGATGCGTAGAGATGATACCCGGCTCTTCGGACTGCCCCAGCAGCACCGCGCCCGCACCATCACCAAAAATAATGATCGTTCCGCGATCGGTTGGATCGCAGGTACGCGCCAGCACGTCAGCACCGATCACCAGCGCATATTTGACGGCTCCGGACTTCACGTACTGATCGGCAACGCTCAGCGCATAGGTAAAACCTGCGCACGCAGCGGCAACGTCAAACGCCGGGCAACCTTTAATGCCGAGCATATTCTGCACCTGGCATGCCGCGCTTGGGAAAGCATGTGTAGCAGACGTCGTGGCCACCACGATCAAACCGATCTGTTCTTTATCAATGCCCGCCATCTCGATAGCACGCTGTGCGGCTTCGTAACCCATGGTGGACACGGTTTCGTCTGGCGCGGCGATACGACGTTCACGGATACCTGTGCGCGTGACAATCCACTCGTCAGACGTATCTACCATTTTTTCCAGATCGGCGTTGGTACGCACTTGTTTTGGCAGGTAGCTGCCGGTACCTAAAATCTTCGTATACATGTACGCTCAGTCACTTTTAGCTAATACAGATTCCAGGCGAGCGGCAATCCGCTGAGGGACTTGTCGCTGCACCGCCTGCACTGCCTGTTCAATGGCGACAGAAAATGCTCGCTGATTGGCGGCGCCATGACTCTTAATCACGATGCCGCGCAATCCTAACAGACAGGCGCCATTATACTGGTCGGGGTTGAGGTGACTGAATCGCCGCGTCAGGCTCTTTTGTAACCAACGCTTCAATAAAATCAGCCACCAGGCGCTTTTTTTGCCCTCTCCCTGTGATTTCAGCAGAGAAAGAAACATCCGCACGACCCCTTCCATGGTCTTCAACGTTACGTTTCCGGTGAAGCCATCGCAGACCAGAACATCCGTTTTACCCGTCAACAACTCATTGGCTTCGAGATAACCAATATAGTTGATGGAGGGAACCTGTTTGAGCAATTCAGCTGCTTCGCGAATGCTGTCCAGGCCTTTGGTCTCTTCTTCACCAATGTTCAGTAACGCAACACGGGGAGTGTTGATCCCGACCACTTCTTCTGCCAGCACCGATCCCATTACGGCAAACTGAGCCAGCATTGTACTATCACAATCGACGTTCGCGCCCAAATCAAGCACCACCGTCTTGCCCTTCTGCTGATGCGGCAACACCGTCACCAGCGCCGGGCGCTCAATACCGTCAATCGGTTTGAGCAACAATTTCGCCAGCCCCATCAGCGCGCCGGTATTACCCGCGCTGACGCAAGCCTGGGCTCGTCCTTCTTTCACCAGCTCCAGCGCTATCCGCATCGAGCTGCCGCGGCTATTGCGAATCGCCTGCGAGGGTCGGGCATCACTGGCAATAACTGACTGCGCAGGAATAATCTGCAGACGTGAACGTTGTTCAAAGTCAGCTTTTGCAAGTAATGGCGTGATTGCGTCGGGATTGCCGACTAAAAGAAGAGTGAGTTGCGAATTAGAATTCAGTGCCTGCAATGCTGCAGGCACTGTCACGGAAGGGCCAAAATCTCCCCCCATGACATCTAACGCCAGGGTTAGACGTGTCAAGGTATCGTCGCAGCCTGGTTCGGTAAGTTCCCCGTTTGCACGGGGAGCTCCTCACTAAGCCTAATCACGCTGACGCGTGATTACTTAGTGATAACCTTGCGGCCGCGGTAGAAACCGTCAGCGGTGATGTGGTGACGCAGGTGTTTCTCACCAGAAGTCTTGTCTACAGACAGGCTGGTAACTGCAGTCAGCGCGTCATGGGAACGACGCATGCCACGTTTGGAACGGGTTGGTTTATTCTGTTGTACGGCCATGGACCTTACTCCTCAATTACTTACGCTTTAAGCTGGCTAATACGGCAAATGGGTTTGGTTTTTGCGCTTCATCAGGCAGTTCCCCAAAGACCATGTCCGCCTCGGACACTTCACAGTGTTCAGAATCATGCACCGGAACGACTGGCAAGGAGAGGATGATTTCATCTTCAACCAGAGCCAGAAGATCGATTTCACCGAATTCGTTAACCTCAATCGGCTCATACGCTTCCGGGAGTGCTTCAGCCTGTTCGTCAGAACGAACCGGACTGAAACAATACGTTGTGTGAACATGCTGTACAAACGGTTTCCCGCAACGCTGACACTCGAGCGTTACCGTCACCTTTGCATCACCGGTTAACACGGCGAGGCGCTGGTTGTCGATAGCGAACGACATGGAGCATTCTACATCACTGTCCACACTGACTACGGATTCGGCAATACGCTTAGCCTGATCGGAAGTATAGATACCTTCGTAATCGAGGCGTTTTTGAGCCGTACGTACCGGATCAAGAGTCAGGGGTAATTTTACCTTTTGCATAGGGCGCGCATATTAACTTTGTAACGTCATAGAGTCAAAGAAAAAGGCAACCAGAGCTGCCTTTTGCCAATTATTCGCACACATTGCGGCCTGTAGTTTAAAATGGCTGGCATCGATACGCTATATCTGGTGATAAAAATATGCCAAATCTCGTCCTTGCTTCCACGTCTCCCTACCGCCGAATGCTGCTGGAAAAGCTCGGGATCCCGTTTGAATGCGCTGCACCAGACGTGGATGAGACGCCACAGCCGGGCGAGTCACCGCGCCATCTGGTGACGCGTCTTGCTAAGGAGAAGGCGCAGTCGCTGGCCGCACGCTATCCTTCGCATTTGATTATAGGCTCCGATCAGGTTTGCGTGCTGGACGGCGAAATCACCGGCAAGCCGCATACAGAGGAAAATGCCTGCCAGCAGCTTCTGCGCGCGCGCGGTACTATCGTGACCTTCTATACGGGCCTCGCCCTCTATAACGCCGCGTCAGGCCATCTGCAAACGGAGTGCGAGCCGTTCGACGTACACTTCCGCCATCTCAGCGAGCAAGAGATTATGGATTATGTGCGTCGTGAGCGTCCGCTGAACTGCGCGGGGAGCTTTAAAAGTGAGGGGCTGGGGATTGCGCTGTTCGACAAGCTGGACGGTCGGGATCCGAACACCCTGGTGGGGTTACCGCTGATTGCCTTGTGTCAGATGTTACGGCGAGAAGAGTGTAATCCGCTGACGATGTGACCTTCGCCGGGTGGCGCTGCGCTTACCCGGCCTACAAAACCGTAGGCCCGTGCAAGCGCAGCGCCGCCGGGCAAAATCAGCCGCGCAGAACCTTCAGGCAGCGTTTCAACTGCTCATCCAGCGGCGCTTCAATACGGATGACTTCACCGGTATTTGGGTGGGTAAATTTCAGCGCTGCCGCATGCAGGAACAGACGCGATAGCCCCGTCCCCGTCAGCTGCTTATCAAACTCGCGGTCGCCATAGCGGTCATCAAACGCGATGGGGTGCCCTGCAAACTGCGTATGTACGCGGATCTGGTGGGTACGACCGGTCACCGGACTGCAGCGCACCAGCGTGGCAAACTCATAGCGCTCTTCAACCTTAAACCGCGTCTCAGAGGGTTTCCCTTCCTGGCTGACGCGGACAATACGCTCGCCGCTTTGCAGAATGTTCTTCAGCAGCGGCGCCTGCACCACTTTTACATGGGACTGCCACTGGCCGCGAACCAGCGCCAGGTAGTCTTTCTGCATCCCTTTTTCACGCAGCTGTTCATGCAGGGAACGCAGCGCAGAACGTTTTTTCGCTACCAGCAGTACGCCTGAAGTGTCACGGTCAAGACGGTGCACCAGCTCAAGGAAGCGCGCTTCCGGGCGCAGGGCGCGGAGCCCTTCAATCACGCCGAAGCTCAGGCCGCTACCGCCATGGACTGCCGTTCCTGACGGTTTATTCAGCACCAGAATGTGGTCATCTTCGTAAAGGATGACATCGCTCAGGGCCGCCACTTTCTGTAGCTTCGGTGAAACGGCCTCTTCTTCACGCTCTGCCACGCGCACCGGCGGAATACGCACTTCATCGCCCGCCTCGAGTTTGTACTCGGGCTTCACGCGTTTTTTGTTCACCCGCACTTCGCCCTTACGCAGGATGCGGTAAATCATGCTCTTTGGCACCCCTTTCAACTGGGTGCGCAAGAAGTTATCGATACGTTGCCCCGCTTCATCTTCGGCGATGGCAACCATTTTTACGGCTGGAGTCTCTGTTTTCATGGTTGGCGATTCTAAATATCGTCTGCCATTAGCGCCACTCATTTTTCTATGCTTATATTTACTTTTATCCGGCCTGCGCCCCGTTTCACGCAATCGATTTGGTGGTTATTAAACCAATCACCACCTTGAGGTGAAGAAACTGTGAGTAACCGGGTGATAATTGGTAAAAGTCATCTTGCTATAACCCGGCGAGCAGTGGAATAATGAGGTCGTTTTCCGCGTTAAATCCGGGTTTTGTAAGGATGTCGACGGAATGACCAATTTTGTCTGACCGATCATCCACGCAGCAATGGCGTAAGACGTATTGATCTTTCAGGCAGTTAGCGGGCTGCGGGTTGCAGTACTTCCCGGTATAAGGATTGTTCTCTGGAGAGTTCTACCCAGGCAATTCCCCTGATAATTGCGCTGTGTTTCCGTATGAAACACAGGCAACCGACACTCTGCGCCTCTTAAGCGAGCGACAACCGTGAGGTTGGCGACGTGAACAGACACGAGGCCATCGGTTCATACCCCGGAAAGCGTCACCTTGCCCGCAGCTTTGTCGTCAATGTAAGAATAACGAGTAAGTTACGATGAAAAGAATGTTAATCAACGCAACTCAGCAAGAAGAGTTGCGTGTCGCCCTTGTGGATGGGCAGCGCCTGTACGATCTGGATATCGAAAGTCCTGGACACGAACAGAAAAAAGCGAACATTTACAAAGGCAAAATCACCCGCATTGAACCAAGCCTTGAAGCTGCATTTGTCGATTACGGTGCTGAGCGTCATGGTTTCCTCCCTCTGAAAGAAATCGCCCGCGAATATTTCCCTGCAAACTACAACGCACATGGCCGCCCAAACATCAAAGATGTTCTGCGTGAAGGTCAGGAAGTTATCGTTCAGATTGATAAAGAAGAGCGTGGCAACAAAGGTGCCGCACTGACAACCTTTATCAGCCTGGCGGGGAGCTATCTGGTGCTGATGCCAAACAACCCGCGTGCGGGTGGTATCTCTCGCCGTATCGAAGGTGATGACCGTACCGAGCTGAAAGAAGCGCTGGCAAGCCTTGAACTGCCTGACGGCATGGGGCTTATCGTGCGTACCGCAGGCGTCGGGAAATCCGCCGAAGCGCTGCAGTGGGACCTGAGCTTCCGTCTGAAGCACTGGGAAGCCATCCAGAAAGCAGCGGAAAGCCGCCCTGCTCCGTTCCTGATCCACCAGGAAAGCAACGTGATCGTGCGTGCCTTCCGTGACTACCTGCGTCAGGACATCGGTGAGATTCTGATCGATAACCCGAAAGTGCTTGAGCTGGCGCGCCAGCACATCGCCGCGCTGGGCCGTCCGGATTTCACCAGCAAAATTAAGCTCTACACCGGTGAAATCCCGCTGTTCAGCCACTATCAGATCGAATCCCAGATTGAGTCCGCCTTCCAGCGTGAAGTGCGTCTGCCATCCGGCGGTTCTATCGTTATCGATACCACTGAAGCGCTGACCGCTATCGACATCAACTCCGCGCGTGCAACCCGCGGCGGCGACATCGAAGAGACAGCCTTCAACACCAACCTTGAAGCCGCTGATGAAATCGCCCGCCAGCTCCGCCTGCGCGACCTGGGTGGTCTGATTGTTATCGACTTCATCGACATGACCCCTGTACGTCACCAGCGTGCGGTAGAAAACCGTCTGCGCGAAGCGGTGCGTCAGGATCGTGCGCGTATTCAGATTAGCCATATCTCACGCTTTGGCCTGCTGGAGATGTCCCGTCAGCGTCTGAGCCCATCGCTGGGTGAGTCCAGCCATCACGTCTGCCCACGCTGCTCCGGCACCGGCACCGTGCGTGATAACGAGTCGCTGTCCCTCTCTATCCTGCGTCTGATTGAAGAAGAAGCGCTGAAAGAGAATACCAAAGAGGTTCACGCGATTGTGCCTGTGCCAATTGCGTCCTACCTGTTGAACGAAAAACGTGCTGCGGTCAGTGCCATTGAAGCGCGTCAGGGCGGCGTTCGCTGCATCATCGTGCCAAACGATCAGATGGAAACCCCGCACTACCACGTGCTGCGTGTCCGTAAAGGTGAAGAGACGTCAACGCTCAGCTACCTGCTGCCGAAGCTGCACGAAGAAGAGATGGCCCTGCCATCTGATGACGAGCCAGCAGAGCGTAAGCTGCCAGAGCAGCCTGCGTTAGCGACCTTCATCATGCCAGAAGCCCCACCGGAAGCCGCCCTGGAAAAACCAGCGGCCAAACCTGCGGCGCAGAAACCAGAAGCGACGGCAGCGAAAGCACAGCCAGCGCAGCCGGGTCTGCTGAGCCGCTTCTTCGGCGCGCTGAAGAAGATGTTTGCCGGCGAGGAAGTTCAGCCAGAGCAGCCGAAAGAAGAGCCAAAAGCGGCCAAGCCTGAACGTCAGCAGGACCGCCGTAAGCGTCAGAACAACCGCCGCGACCGTAATGACCGTAGCGATCGTAATGAGCGCAACGAGCGTCGTGACAACCGCTCTGACAATAACGAAGGCCGTGAGCAACGCGAAGACAACCGTCGCAACCGTCGCGAGAAACAGCAGCAGAATGTTGAAGATCGTGAAATTCGCCAGCAGGCGGGCGATGAGTCTGAGAAGAGCAAACAGCGTGACGACCAGCAGCCGCGCCGTGAACGCAACCGTCGTCGTAACGACGAGAAGCGTCAGGCACAGCAGGAAGTCAAAAACCTGAACCGCGAAGAGCCTGTTGAGCAGCAGGACGGCGAGCAGGAAGAACGTACTCAGGTCATGCCGCGCCGTAAGCAGCGCCAGCTTGCTCAGAAAGTCCGCTTCGCCTCTGAAGCAACCGGAGAGACAGCAAACGTTGCGGTTGAAACTCGCGAGAGCGCAACCGGTACGCAGCTGGCAAAAGTTGACCTGCCAGCGGTCGTTGATAACAACATTGAGCAGGATGAAAACGGTGAAAACCGTGATAACGCCGGTATGCCGCGCCGTTCACGTCGTTCCCCACGTCATCTGCGCGTCAGCGGTCAGCGCCGTCGTCGCTATCGTGACGAGCGGTACCCGACTCAGTCTCCAATGCCGCTGACCGTTGCCTGTGCTTCACCAGAAATGGCTTCCGGCAAAGTCTGGATCCGCTACCCTGTTGCTCGCCCGGAGCAGGTTGTTGAAGAACAGCCGGTAACGGAAGAGGTCATTGCACCTGTAGCAGCGGTAGAAGAGGTCGTGACTGAAACGGCAACCGTGGTTGAACCTCAGGTTGTTGAAACTGAAGCACCTCAGGCCGCGGACGTCGAAACCACGCATCCGGAAGTGATTGCCGCGCCGGTTGATGCCGCACCGCAGCTTATTGCTGAAGAAGATGTCGTGGTGGCTGAGGAAATCGCTGAAGAGGCTGAACCTGTAGCCGCGGTAGAAGAAGCCGCTGAAACCCTCGTCGAAACCACCGCTGAAGAGGTCGTTCAGGACGTTGAGATTCAGGTTGAACCGGTTGTTGAAGAGCCGAAAGCGCCAGAAGTGAAGCCTGAGCCGGTTGTTTCTGCGCCAGCCGCTGCCCACGTAGCGACAGCACCAATGACCCGCGCCCCGGCGCCGGATTACGTGCCTGAAGCGCCGCGTCACAGCGACTGGGTTCGCCCGGCCTTCAGCTTCGAAGGTAAAGGCGCAGCCGGTGGTCACAGTGCAACGCATCAGGCGACTGCACCGGCAACGCGTCCACAGTCTGTCGAATAACGACAAACGACACTGAAGTAAAAAGCCGACCCTTGGGTCGGCTTTTTTATGGCTGCTGAACAGGCTTTCTCATCCCGGTCACCTCCGGCATGACCTGCCGCATCAACTCCAGAAATCGCCGCAAGCGTGCCGGATAATAACGGGACCAGGGATAAACCAGATGTACCGGTAGCGCCGCGGGCTGCCACTCGGGCAGCAAATGCACCAGCCGCCCTTCCCGAATATCGTCCTGTACCGTCCAGCTGGATACCACGGCCACGCCAAGGCCGGTAAGTGCCGTATTGCGTGCGACATACAAGCTGTCGGTGCTGAGCCGTGGCGTAATAGCAATCCGCGCGGTGGCGGACGAGGCATCGTGAAAAAGCTCCACGTGGCGCTGGTAGAAAGAGCTGATGGCTATCCAGGGAAACTGCTGCAAATCCTCCGGCGTATTCACCGCCGGAAAGCGGGCCAGCAGTGCCGGAGAAGCCACCACCGAGCGCGGCACCTCCGCCAGCAGTACGGATACGGTTGCCGGATCGACCTCCACGCCCACCCGAATAGCACAGTCAAGGTTGTCGCCGAGGAAATCCGCCGACCGATCGTTGAGCATCCACTCAATCGAAAGCTGCGGATAGCGTTGCAAAAATTCGGTTACGGGTTTCAGAAGCTGATCCTGACCAAACGCGTGCGGTGCCCGCACCCGCAGCACGCCTACAGGCTCATCTTCCGTCTGCCCCACCTCATCCTCCAGCGCCAGCCAGCTGTCAATCACCCGACGGGCGTGCTGATAGCAGCGCTCGCCGTCATCCGTTAGCCGCGTCGTGTGGGTAGTGCGCAACAACAGGCGCACGCCCAGCATGGTTTCAAGCGACTGCAACCGTCGGCTTACCGTGGCCTGGGTTGTTGCCAGCTGCCGCGCCGCCGCTGAGAGCGAACCCGCCTCGACAATGCGGACAAACGTCCGCATTAACTCTACCCTGTCTATACGCTCAGCTCTTTTCATCGCATTTTCATTTATACGTTCAACGTATAAGCGTTTTACCACCGGGCCCGCTACCGTCGCAAGGCGTACTGATAAAAAATAGCCGCACACGATGAATGAGGAACAACTTATGAACACAACAACGACTCCCCATGCTGTAAGCCGCTGGGTGATCTTTATGCTGGCTCTGGGGGCTGGCTTCAGCGTGGCATCAATCTATTACGCGCAGCCCCTGCTGCCGCTGATGGGTGCCGACCTGCATTTGAGTATTGAAGGTATGGGCCTGGTGCCAACATTAACGCAGGCAGGCTACGCGCTTGGCATCCTGTTCCTGCTTCCTCTGGGCGATCGCCACGACCGCAGGACGTTAATTTTGATCAAAAGCGCGGCGCTGGCGCTGTTTCTTCTCGGCTGTAGCCTGACCGGGCAGATCCATTCCCTGCTGCTGGCAAGCCTGCTTATCGGCATGGCCGCCACCATGGCACAGGATATCGTCCCTGCCGCGGCCATTCTTGCGCCGGAAGGCAAACAGGGAAAAACCGTAGGTACAGTAATGACCGGGCTGCTGATGGGTATCTTATTATCCAGAACCGTGAGCGGCGTGGTGGGCGAAGCGTTTGGCTGGCGCGTCATGTACCAGCTGGCAGCGGCGAGCATTGCGTTCATCGGGGTAATGATGTGGTTTGTACTTCCCCGTTTTGCCATTCACTCCACGCTGAGCTACCCCGCGCTGATGCGCTCGATGGAACACCTGTGGCGTCGCTACCCGGCGCTGCGCCGCGCGGCGCTGGCTCAGGGTTTCCTGTCGATTGCCTTTAGCGCCTTCTGGTCAACGCTTGCGGTCATGCTGCTGGAACGCTATCACCTGGGTAGTGCCGTCGCAGGTGGTTTTGGTATTGCCGGTGCCGCGGGTGCGTTAGCTGCCCCACTGGCGGGGGGTCTGGCGGACAAACTGGGGGCAGGAAAAGTCACGCAGCTTGGTGCCGTTCTTGTGACCGTCTCTTTCGCCCTGATGTTCCTGATGCCCGCGCTGGGCGTTCATGGGCAGCTGATGCTGATCGCCATCTCTGCCGTCGGGTTCGACCTGGGCCTGCAGTCCAGCCTGGTCGCCCATCAGAACCTGGTGTACAGCCTTGAACCGCAGGCGCGTGGTCGTCTCAACGCCCTGCTCTTTACGGTCGTCTTTATCGGGATGGCGCTGGGGTCCGCGTTAGGCAGCAATATCTACTCGCTGGCTGGCTGGACGGGTGTGGTCGCACTGGCCACCGTCTGTGGCGTCATTGCGTTGGTCATCCGTCTGATAGAAAGCGCGCGTGTCGCCTCAGTAACGGCAGAAGTCGCATAAAAAAAATGCCCAATCCAGACGGATTGGGCAGCAAAACATGCCCAGTTTCAAGACATGTTCTAAGAGGTCAAGATGTTATTTGTTCAGCTGGAACAGAGACATGCCCTGCATATCGCTAAACGCTTTATAAGACGCCTGCAAGGCCGCCTGCTGCATGGTGTAAGAAGAAATCGCTTCGTTCCAGTCGACATCCACCAGATCGCTCATCTGCTTGGTCTGGCCCAGCGCGCGGTCATCGCCCAGCGTATCGAGTTTTTCCAGCTCGTTCATCTTGGTGCCCACATCCGCGACGACCGTCAGGATATTGTTCTGGGAGTTTTTGATGCCGATTTGCGCATTGGCAATCACCTGGCTTTGCGCCGTTGCAGCAGCCGGATCGTTCTCAATCGGCGTCTTCAGCGACGCGATGGCAGAATCCAGGATTTTGAACATGTTCGTCTGGCCATATCCACCGCCCGGCAGCTCTTCCGCATTACTGGTAATGCTTTCGAAAATCTGCTGCCCGGTATGGCTAATGGTCATATTTCGCGCCGTATCAACCTGCTGCGTGATGGCTTCTGCGCCGCCGTTATAATCCCCGGTCGCCGCATCAAACGGTGCGCTCTCGGTTTTGTATCCCGCAAAGATAAAGCGACCATTACCATCCGTCGTGTTGGCCAGGTTCATAAGCTGATCGCGGATCCCCTGAATATCGGTCGCCAGAGAAAGGCGGTCGTCATCGCTTAATGTGCCGTTCGACGCATAAACGAGCTTCTCGCGCACGCTTGAGAGCGCGGTGTTCACCTGCGTTAACACGTTATCTTCCAGCGAGACTTTTTGCGTGGCGAAGGTACGTGCAAGCGCGAACTGGCTGTTTTGCGACTGCGATTGTGACAGAACGATGGCCTGCGACGCGGCGATAGGATCGTCCGAAGGACGGTTAACGCGCTTACCGGTGGACATCTGCTCACCGTAGCTCAGCCATCTGCTCTGGGAATCGGTGATCCCGCGCATGTTCTGCTCATACATCATCTGGGTGCTAATACGCATTATTCACCTCAACCTTAACGAATGTTGATAATTGCATCGAAGAGCGTACTGGCAGTCTGGAGAACCTGGGCGTTTGCCAGGTAATACTGCTGATAACGCTGCAAATTGCCATACTCTTCGTCGAGGTTTACCCCAGAGATGGTCTGCTGCTGCTTGATTAACTGCGTTTCCACATTCGCTTTCGTCTGGCTGCTCACCTTCAGTGACGCCGTTGAGCTACCGACTGTACTGACGAGAGAGGCATACGCATCGTTAAAGGTTTTATTCCCACCCACAACTTTCGCGTTTTGAAGATCAAGCAGTTTCTGGCCATTACGGTTATCACTTTCGCCGCCGTTCTGCACGGACGCCATCGCCAGTTTGGACTCGTCACTGATCGCCAGATCCATGTTCATGATGACGTCGGAAACCGGCTTCACGGTAAAGCTGTCTTTGGTATTTGCCGTGCCGCTCACGTTGACGTTAAGACCATCAAACGACAGGTTGCCGCTGGCATCCGGGCTCATCGTAAAGCTGGTTTTGTCTGATGTACGGGTGATCGTCCAGTCAGTGCCGTTGAACTGCAGCTTATAGTCTGTCGCCTGGACCTGTTTGCTGTCGGTCACAGAGGCCGTAACAACCGCCGATCCGCCGTTCTTGCTGTTGGACAGCACCGCCGGAGAACCAAAGTTGAACAGCTTACCGCCCGCATCACCGTTAGCGTCAAAGCCGGCTTCATGCTGCGTGTTCATCGAATCGGCAAAGGCCAGCGCCATCTGGTTCAGGGTGTTACGAGCTTTATCCAGATCTTCCGTGCGGAAGGTCAGTAAACCGCCCAAAGAACCGGTGGTGATCATCTTTTCCGGGATCTCTACGTTCCCGGCCACGTCATCGACATAGGCTACGGTAGTACGAGCCGGATCGGCACTCGACTTCACGGCAGCCAGCTGGTTGGCTTTGCTGCCCTGTACCAGGCTGTAACCGTTGCCGAAAGAGATGTTATACGTGCCGCTATCCTGAACAGACACTTCCACGCCGACGATTTTGTTCAGCTCATTGACGAGCTGATCGCGCTGGTCAAGCAGATCGTTAGGCGATGCGCCCGCACCGACGCCGGTCAGACGGGAAATCTGATCGTTCAGGTTGGCAATCTGTTTGGCATAGTTGTTGATCTGAGAAACGCTGGTGCTAATCGCGGTATTCACCTGCGTATCCTGGTCACGAAGATACTGATCGTTGGTTTTGAACTGATTGACCAGACCGCCCGCTTTACCCAGCACCGTCTGACGCGCCGCCGGATCTTCCGCGTTGCTCACCAGCGTTTGCAGGCTTTTGAAGAAGTCCTGCAGCGTGGTGGAGAGCGAGTTGGTGGTATCGGAGAGCACATCGTCGATTTTTGACATCTGCTGATAGCGCGTCGTCAGGCCGCTGCTCTGCGTCTGCGCGGCGCGCAGCTGATTGGTGATGAAGGCGTCATACTCACGCTGGACACCGGAGACATACACCCCGTTACCCACCCAGCCACCGCCGGTCAGCGTGCTGTTAGATGCGCCCAGCACCGTGGTCTGGCGGGTATAGCCTGCCACGTTATAGCTTGAAATATTATTACTGACGGTATTGAGTGCCGACTGCGCAGCACTGAGGCCACTCATGGCGCTGTTAATCAAACTGGACATGGGGGTTCCTTTTATACGTTCAGACACGAGTCCTGATGAAGGTTATCGGCAACCTCCACCGGGACTTGAGAACTTTCAGAACAGATTTTCAATATCTGTGCTATAGGCTTTGCTGACCTTCTCGCCCATGGATTTCAGCTGCTGGATCATGCTGGTGAGCTTGCGTGCATAGTTCGGGTCGGTCGCGTAGCCCGCGTTTTGCAGCGCCTGAGCGCCCTGCTCCGCCGTTGCCGCCTGCGTCACGGCGGTATAGCGCGGATTTCGGCTCAGCAGGCCAACATAATCGGACAAGGCTTCCAGATACGAGCTGTAGACGCGGAATTTGGCTTTGACCTTCACCGCCGCACCGTTCTCGTATTCGGTGGTTGTGATCTCCGTAGTTGGCCCCTTCCAGCTGGAGGTGGCTTTCACGCCGAAGATGTTGAAGCTCGGTTCGCCGTTTTCCTTGCGGATCTGGCGCTGACCCCAGCCCGACTCCAGCGCGGCCTGCGCCAGAATCAGGTGATGCGGCACGCCGCTCTGTTCGCTGGCAAGGCGCGCAGGCAGAGAAAGCTGCGCCAGGAAGTCTTTGCTGTCACCGGAGAGCGGCTCATCGCCGCTGCCCGTGGCTTTCGGCATGGCTTTACGCACCATTTGCGTCAGAGCCTGGTTCTGATAGCTGGTCACCGTTTCCAGGTCGAACTTCATCGGCACCTGCTGCGCCTGATCCTGAGGCTGAATGCCCTGCGCGGCTTCGGTCTGCTTGACAATCATGTCAGCCAGACCGAGGCCTTTCCCGGCGGTCATCTGCTGCGCAATCTGCTGGTCATACATGCTGGTGTAGAGACGCGTTGAATCACTGCTGAACATCCCGTCTTTCGGCAGGGTTTCGCGCATGCTCTTCAGCATCATCTGTACAAACATTCCTTCCACCTGGCGGGCGACCGGGCGGATATTCGCCGCCGGGTCTTTGCCTGCTTTGGTTTTCAGTTCGTTGAGCGACTGGGCGTCCCAGGCTGCACTGGTCAACAGTTTGCTATCGGTCAGCATTAGATGATTTCCAGTTTGGCGCGCAGGCAGCCCGCGCTTTGCATGGATTGCAGAATGGACATCAGATCCATTGGCGTTGCGCCCAGGGCGTTCAGGGCGCGCACCACGCTGTTCAGGTTGGCGCTGGAGCGCACGCTCTGTAAAGACCCACCGCTCTGACGTAAATCAATCTGCGTTTGCGGAGTTACCACCGTCTGACCACCGCCAAACGGCGTGTCCGGCTGGCTGACGTTAGCGGAGCGGTTCACCGTCACCGACAGGTTCCCCTGCGCCACGGCACAGCTGTCGAGCGACACTTCCCGGTTCATCACCACCGAGCCGGTACGGGAGTTGATGATCACCTTCGCATCCTGGACCGGAACGTTCACTTCCATATTCTGGATATCGGCCAGCATGCGCACCTGATTGCTGCTGCCGGTAGAGGTACGGATCTGCACGGTGCGCGCATCGAGTGCCGTGGCATTACCGTAGCCGCGGCTGCGGTTGATGGTATCGGCAATCTGCTGCGCCATCGTGAAGTCTTCATTATTGAGCTGCAGGTTGATGGTGTTGCCCGCGCCAAACTGGGTCGGCAGTTCACGCTCAATGATCGCCCCGTTGGTAATCCGTCCGCCGTTGAGCTGGTTCACCTGCACGCTGCTTCCGCCTGCGGATGCACCCGCACCGCCGACCAGAATGTTCCCCTGCGCCAGCGCATAAACCTGGCTGTCGACGCCTTTCAGCGGGGTCATCAGCAGCGTACCGCCGCGCAGGCTTTTGGCGTTACCCATTGAGGAGACCACCACGTCAATGGTCTGTCCCTGACGCGCAAACGCCGGGTAGGACGCGGTGACCATTACTGCCGCCACGTTTTTCAGCTGCATGTTAGTTCCCGCCGGCACGGTAATGCCGAGCTGGGAAAGCATGTTGTTCAGACTTTGGGTGGTAAAGGGGGTCTGGGTCGTCTGGTCACCGGTACCGTCCAGCCCCACCACCAGGCCATAGCCAATCAGCGAGTTTTCACGCACGCCCTGTACGCTGGTGAGATCGCGAATACGGTCAGCCTGGGCAAAGGTAGCCACCAGCGCGAGCGCCACGGCGAAGATCGATTTAAACATGGGTCACCTCGCTTACATCGGCGATAAGTTAAGGAAGAAGCGCTGCAGCCAACCCATATTCTGCGCTTCATTAATGTAGCCGTTACCGACGTACTCAATGCGCGCATCCGCCACCTGGGTGGACGGAACGGTGTTGGTGCCGCTGATGGTGCGAGGGTTAACCACGCCCGAGAAGCGAATGAATTCAGTGCCCTGGTTGATGGCGATCTGTTTTTCACCCACCACGTGTAAGTTGCCGTTAACCAGTACCTGGTCAACCGTGACCGTCAGCGTGCCGCTGAAGGTGTTGCTGGCGTTCGCGCCACCTTTACCGTTAAAGGTGTTGCCGCCAGAGGCATCGACATCAGCACGCGCGTTGCCGAACAGTCCCTGCAGGTAGCGCGGGACGGTATCGAAGCCAAAATTCGTTTTGCCATCGCGGCTGGCGTTCGCCGACGAGCTCTTGCTCGCGCTGACGTTTTCCTGCAGCACAATGGTCAATGTATCGCCGACGTTACGCGGGCGGCGATCTTCAAACAGCGGCTGATAGCCGTAATTAATCGGCTGCGCGGTCTGGAAAATGGAGCCGTTGACTACTGGCGCAGGGCCAGGAACGGGTTGGGCAGTCGTCGCACCCTGGACCAAAGGTTTAGACGGGATCCAGGCACACCCGCTGAGGGTGACGGCCAGAACAGTCAGTATCGGATAACGAAACGCCGCGTTTTTTTGCATTGCCTTCATCTTCGAAAACAGGGAGCCGGCGCGGCGTTTACCGCACCGGGCTGCACCTTAGAGTTGCGTCAGTTTCTGCAGCATCTGGTCGGTCGTCGACACTGCTTTACTGTTAATTTCATACGCGCGCTGAACCTGGATCATATTCACCAGCTCTTCCGCCACGTTCACGTTGGAGGTTTCAACATAGCCCTGATACAGCAGGCCCGCGCCGTTCAGGCCCGGGGTGCTCTCATTTGGCGTACCGGAGGATTGCGTCTCGGTGTAGAGGTTCTCACCAATGCTTTCCAGACCGGTATCGTTCATGAAGGTGGTCAGGTTGAGCTGCCCAACCTGAACCGGCGCAGCCTGCCCCTGCTGGGTTACGCTGACCACACCGTCACGTCCGATGGTAATGCTCAGGGCGTTCGCCGGGATGGTAATCGCAGGCTGAACCTGGAAACCGCCCGCCGTCACCAGCTGGCCGTTCTGATCGACCTGGAACGAGCCGTCGCGAGTGTAGGCAGAAGTCCCGTCAGGCAGCTGCACCTGGAAGAAGCCCTGGCCTTTGATCGCCACGTCTTTGCTGTTGTTGGTCTGAGACAGGTTGCCCTGGCTGTGCAGACGCTCAGTCGCCACCGGACGAACACCAGTACCGATCTGCAGGCCCGATGGCAGCGTCGTCTGTTCAGAAGACTGCGCGCCCGGCTGGCGGATGGTTTGATAAAGCAAATCTTCGAAAACGGCGCGTTGACGCTTGAAACCATTGGTGCTCACGTTTGCCAGGTTGTTGGCAATCACGTCCATATTGGTTTGCTGGGCGTCCAGGCCAGTTTTCGCGATCCATAAAGAACTGATCATAAGGAATCCTGTTAGCTCATAGCCAGAAGTTGGTTAGCCTTGCCCGCGTTTTCATCGACGCTGCTGATGATCTTCATCTGCATTTCAAAACGACGGGCGCTGGCGATCATGTCGGTCATGGCTTCGACCGGCTTGACGTTACTGCCTTCCAGAACACCGGACATCACGCGGATGCTCGGATCGGCCTGTAAGGTGGCACCCCGCGTCGCCTGCGCCGCCTGGGTCAGACGGAACATACCGTCGTCGCCACGCTGCACTTCTTTGCCTTCCGCCTTAACCAGCTTCAGACGACCGACGGGCGCAACGGTATTGGCCGGGTCGCCAGGGTTGAGCGCCGAAATGGTGCCGTCCGCAGCGATAGTCAGCTCAGAGCCTTCCGGTACGGTCAGCGGACCCGCTTCCCCCATCACCGGATGCCCCTGAATCGTCAGCTGGCCCGTCGCGCTCACCTGGATGTTCCCGTTACGGGTATAGCCTTCGCTACCGTCCGCCGTTTGCACCGCCAGCCAGCCGTCCTGCTGCAGAGCCACGTCCAGCGGGCGTGAGGTGTAATCCATCTGCCCTGGCGTCATATCGGCGCCAGGGGTTGATGCCGTCACCAGCGTACGGGTCGGCAGGGAAAGCCCTTCTACCGGCACCGCGCGCAGCGCATTAAGCTGCGCGCGAAAGCCCGGCGTTGAGGCGTTTGCCAGGTTGCTGGCGGTAACGGCCTGCTGATTGAGCGTCTGACTTGCCGCGCCCATCGCGGTATATATTGCGTGATCCATTGCGCTTTCCTGTTAGCCGCTTAACGCAGGTTAACCAGCGTGTTGAGGATCTGGTCCTGGGTTTTGATGGTCTGCGCGTTCGACTGATAGTTACGCTGCGCGACGATCATGTTCACCAGCTCTTTGCTCAGATCGACGTTAGAGGCTTCCAGCGCACCGTTGGTCAGCGTGCCGAAGTTACCGCTTCCGGCAGTACCCAGCAGCGCCACGCCGGAGGACTGGGTGGCAGACCAGACGTTGTCGCCTTCCGATTTCAGACCTTCGTTGTTGGCGAAGTTTGCCAGCACGATCTGGCCCAGAACCTGGGTCTGTTCGTTGGAATAGTTACCGACCACAGTGCCGTCGTCATTGATTTGGTAGCTCACCAGGTCGCCTGGTTTAAAACCATTCTGGCTGGTCGCGACGATATTGTTCGCACCGGTGTTCTGCTGCATGGAGTTAGCAAAACTCATGGCGAAGGTCGCTGGCGTCGCACCTGGGATGGTCGCGGTAGTGATGTTGATATTTCCACCACCGGTCAGCGTACCGTTATTATCGAAGGTCAGCGTGGTGGCCAGTGCCGCCGTGCTGCCTGCGACGCTACCGTCCTGGGCATACACTTTCCAGGAGTTAGCCGGGGTCGCATCTTTGACATAAAACAGGTTCATGTTGTGCGCATTACCCTGGCTATCAAAGACGGTCACCGTACCTTTTTTGTTGTACGTGTCCGGGTTAGCCGGATCAAAGGCGGTGGTCGGCGCGGTATCGGTGGAATTCAGGTTAATCTGCTGGGAAGCCGTGGTGGTGGACTTCGCGGCCATCAACGTGGTTGGGATATTAATGACCTGTGGGTTCGCCCCGGTCTGAACCGTTGATGGCGTCCCGGCAACCGGATACCCGGTTAACTGCATCCCCTGCATGTTCACCAGGTTACGGTTTTCATCCAGCTTGAACTGGCCGTTACGGCTGTAGAACACAGAACCGTTGGAGTCGACCATACGGAAGAAACCGTTCTGGCTGATGGCAACGTCCAGACCGCGACCGGTGTTGGTGGTGGTGCCGTCGCTAAAGTCCTGAGTGATGCCCGCAACTTTCACGCCCAGGCCGACTTTGGAACCGGCAAACATGTCTGCAAAGGAAGCAGAACCGGATTTAAAACCATAGGTCGCGGAGTTGGCGATGTTGTTGCCAATGACGTCCAGGTTGGTGGCCGCAGCATTCAGGCCGCTGACCGCTTGAGAAAAGGCCATGACTTACTCCTGATAAGTGTTAAGGCTTAGATAATCTGCCGAACTTCGTCGAGTGTGGTGGAACCAGAGGTTCCCAAATCCAGTTTGTTGCCGTCGCTTCCTTTAATCACGCCCTGGACCAGCGCGAACTGCAGCGGCTGCGCCACCAGCTGGGTCGTCCCGTTGCTGGCGCTGATCGCTACTTTGTAAGCACCGTTTGGCGCTTTCGTGCCGTCGGTCAGGCTGCCATCCCACGTAAAGGTGTGAACGCCCGCCTTCAGCTCGCCGATGTCGATGGTGCGAACCACGGCGCCGGTTGAGTCGGTGATCGTCGCCGTCACTTTGTCAGCCGCCTGCTGCAGCTCAACGCCAAACGGCGTTGTGGTCGTTGTGGTGTTGCCTTCGGTAGTGCTGGTGCCTGCCAGAATCGTGGTTCCCGGGATCATCACCCCGTGGCCAATCAGGCTTGCCGCCTGCAGAGACTGGGCGCTATTAATCTGTCCAGAGACGGAACCAAGGGTGGTGTTGAGTTTCTCAATGCCGCTAACGGTGCTGATCTGCGCAAGCTGCGTGGTCAGTTCGTTGTTCTGCATCGGGTTAGTGGGATCCTGGTTCTTAAGCTGCGCCACCAGCAGCGTCAGAAAGCTGCCCTGAAGATCGGCGGCGTTACTCCCCGTCAGGGAGTTAGAACCCGTCGTACTCTTTGTGTTGTTAACACCCGAGTTCGTCGGATCATTCACATTTACGGCGATGGACATGCATGTCTCCTTTACTGGCCGAGAGTGAGTGTTTTGAGCATCATGCTCTTCACGGTATTAAGCACTTCGACGTTGGCCTGGTAGCTACGGGAAGCCGACATGGAGTTCACCATCTCACCCACCACATCCACGTTTGGCATCTTCACGTATCCGCTGGCATCCGCCAGTGGGTTACCCGGCTCATACACCAGTCTGTCCGGGGCCTGGCTCTCCACTACATCCGAGACCTTCACGCCGCCCGTCGCCGCGCCTGGCGCAGCATCGACCTGAAAGACAACCTGTTTGGCACGATAAGGCTGGCCGTCGGGTCCGGTGACGCTGTCGGCGTTTGCGAGGTTACTGGCGGCCACGTTCAGGCGCTTGGACTGTGCGGTTAACGCCGAACCGGCGATATCAAAAATATTCAGCAAGGCCATCTATCAGTTCCCCCCCTGCAGGACGTTCATCATGCCTTTGATTTGTCCGCCGAGAACGGTCAGGCCCGTCTGGTATTTCAGGCTGTTGTCGGCAAACTGGGTACGCTCCCGGTCCATATCCACGGTGTTACCGTCGAGTGAGGGCTGATCGGGAATGCGATAAAGTAAATCGGTCGCTGGCGCGGTCATCGCCTGAGCAGGAATATGGCGAGAGGATGTCATGGCAAGTGCAACACCCGTTCCTTCGGCACGTCCACGCTCCATCACCTTTTTGAGTTCACTGGAAAAATCAATATCGCGCGCCTGATACCCCGGGGTATCGGCGTTAGCGATATTGGCGGCTAAAATCTCCTGCCGCTGGGCGCGTAAGTTGAGCGCTTCCTGCTGAAAACGTAACGCGGCGTCGAGTTTATCGAGCATGTCTCCTCCGCTGATGGCAAAATTTCAGTTCACAGCTTAAATCTCACCCGGTCTCCCCTATCGACGGAATAAGCGCAAAATGCGTCGCTATTTATTCCGTTGATGCAAAACCACTACAGGTAGAATTCGTTCAACTCTGGAAACGGTGGAACTTGCGATGCAAACGTTAAAACGTGGTCTGGTGGCGGCTCTCTTGCTGTTAAGCCCTCTGGCGCAGGCTGAAGGGTTACAGGATCGGCTAACGGCTTTTTTTGCCGAAAAACTGGCAGGCTTTAGCGATGACGTGACCGTTACCGTGCGCACGCCACCGAATCTGTACCCGACGTGCGACCAGCCGTCCTTCAGCGTGGTAGGGTTCACAAAGCTCTGGGGGAATGTGAACGTGCTGGCACGCTGCGCCAACGAAAAACGCTATTTACAGGTTGCCGTTCAGGCGACGGGCAATTATGTTGTCGCCGCCGTGCCCATTGCGCGCGGCAGCGTACTGCAGACAAACAGCGTGACCTTGAAGCGCGGCCGTCTGGATCAGCTGCCGCCACGCACCATGCTGGATATTAACCAGGCACAGGACGCCGTCAGCCTGCGCGACGTCGCGCCAGGCCAGCCGATACAGCTCTCCATGCTGCGTCAGGCATGGCGGGTAAAAGCAGGCCAACAGGTGATGGTGGTGGCCAACGGAGATGGCTTTAGCATCAACAGTGAAGGGAAAGCGTTGAACAATGCCGCGGTGGCGCAAAACGCCCGCGTCAGAATGTCCTCAGGCCAGGTGGTGAGCGGAACCGTCGATGCTGATGGGAATATTCTGATTAACCTATAATCTTTTTAAAGATTTCGCGGCGCGTGCCGATAAATATTCCACTAATGATGATGTCAGGCGCAAACGCCGCGAACCCTCGATGAGGACAACACTATGAGCATTGATCGTACATCAGCCCTGAAGCCGGTAAGCGCTGTACAACCTCGCGAAACGAATGACGCAACGGCGCAGAAAACGCGTCTGGAGAAACCGTCAACGTCCAACAGCACCAGCGTGACCCTGAGCGACGCGCAGGCAAAACTGATGCAGCCGGGCAGCAACGATATCAATATGGAACGTGTTGAAGCGCTGAAAACGGCTATTCGTAACGGTGAGCTGAAAATGGACACCAGCAAAATCGCTGACGCCCTGATTCAGGAAGCACAGAGTTTCTTACAGAGTAACTAACCGTATGAGTCGACTGTCAGAAATACTGGATCAAATGACGGTTGTCCTGAACGACCTGAAAACGGTAATGGACGCTGAACAGCAGCATCTCTCTTCCGGTCACATCAACGGCAGCGCGCTGCAGCGTATTACTGAAGACAAAAGTTCGCTTCTGGCAACGCTGGATTATCTGGAACAACAGCGACGCGCTGAGCAAGATCCTAAGCGCAGCGCCAATGACGATATTATTGAGCGCTGGCAGACCATTACCGAAAAAACTCAGCACCTGCGCGATCTTAACCAGCATAACGGCTGGCTACTGGAAGGGCAGATTGAGCGTAATCAGCAGGCGCTTGAGGTGTTGAAACCGCATAAAGAAACCGGTCTGTACGGTGCGGATGGTCAGACGGCGACGGCGCGTATTGCAGGTGTGAAAAAGATTTCGATTTGACGCATAAGCGACTCATCATGCAGTGGGGAGCACCATGAGGTGAACTCCCCTTTTGGCGTTTATGCCGTCCGGCGGGCAAACTCTTTGACTTTGAAACCCAGCACCGCGAGCGTGGCAAAGTACGCCACCACACCAACGCACACCACGGCCATCAGGCGCATCAGACGATAAGGCATCGTGCCCAGGGACCACTCCGGCATCACGTGCATCATGCCAAGCAGCGCGGCAGACATCACCAGTACCGCAACGATCAGACGCACCAGGAAACTGCCCCAACCCGGCTGCGGCGTGAAAATATCCTGCTTGCGCAGCTGCCAGTACAGCAGCCCGGCATTCAGACAGGCCGCCAGACCAATCGATAATGACAGGCCGGCATGTTTCAGCGGACCAATAAACGCCAGGTTCATCAGCTGCGTCATAATCAGCGTCACGATGGCAATTTTTACCGGCGTTTTAATGTCCTGACGCGAGTAAAAGCCCGGCGCCAGCACTTTCACCACGATCAGCCCCATCAGCCCCACCGAGTAGGCAATCAGCGCGCGCTGGGTCATGGCGGCATCGAAGGCAGTGAATTTCCCGTACTGGAAGAGCGACACCGTCAGCGGTTTGGCCAGAATACCCAGCGCCACCGCGCTTGGCAGGGCCAGCAGGAAGCAGAGACGCAGGCCCCAGTCCATCAGGCGGCAATACTCATCATGATTGCCGCTGGCAAAACTTTTCGACAGCGACGGCAGCAGGATGGTCCCCAGCGCCACGCCCAGCACCCCGGACGGAAACTCCATCAGGCGGTCGGCATAGTACATCCAGGAAACCGAGCCGGACACCAGGAACGAGGCAAAGATGGTGTTGATAATCAGCGAGATCTGGCTGACGGAGACGCCGAGAATGGCGGGCCCCATCTGCTTGATGACGCGCATCGCCCCGGCATCTTTGAAGTTGATGCGCGGCAGCACCAGCATGCCGATTTTTTTCAGGTGCGGCAGCTGATACGCCAGCTGCAGCACGCCGCCGACGGTGACCGCCCAGGCCAGCGCCAGCACCGGCGGGTTGAAGTGCGGGGCGGCGAACAGGGCAAAGCCGATCATGCTGACGTTAAGAAACGTCGGCGCAAACGCCGGAACGGAGAAGCGGTTCCAGGTATTGAGGATCGCCCCCACCAGCGAAGCCAGCGAGATCAGCAGAATATAGGGAAAGGTAATGCGCAAAAGCTGCGAGGTCAGAGCAAACTTGTCGGCCGTATCGGCAAAGCCGGGCGCGGTCACCATAATGACCCAGGGCGCGGCCAGCATCCCGAGGACGGTCACCACCGCCAGCGCCAGCGTCAGCAGGCCGGAGACATAAGACACAAAGACGCGCGTGGCGTCCTCGCCCTGCTTGCTTTTATATTCCGCCAGGATCGGGACGAATGCCTGAGAAAACGCCCCCTCCGCAAAAATACGACGCAGCAGGTTCGGTAATTTGAACGCGACGAAAAAGGCGTCCGTGGCCATCCCTGCACCAAATACCCTTGCCACAATGGCGTCGCGCGCAAAACCCAGCACGCGGGAAAACATGGTCATCGAGCTGACGGCCGCCAGCGATTTTAATAAGTTCATTAACGTGAATTTCCAGAACCATACGGATTTCCAGGACGGGCAAGCGTAAGCGCCACCCGGCAAAGCCTACAAGCGGCGCTTAGTCTACCCGGATTTCAACGAATTACTATCCGCAGATGTTACAGCGAGTTATTCACTCATGGCCTCGCGCCAGAGCCTTTCCACAATGCGCTGCGCGATGATGGCCTGCTCACCGGACGTTTCAGGAACCGTCTGATTTTGCACGCAGGTGATGAAGTGGCGGGCGCAACCGGCAAAACCGCGCTGTTCAAGCGTGCTCTGCCAGCCAGGCGCGGGGAGCGTCACCACGCCGCTGCCCTTCTCTTCCCGCCATTCACGCATGTCGGTAATGTCGTACAACGCCCCGTCGGTGACGGCCTGGACGCATTCTCGCTGGCTGCCGGCACGACGATGCATGCTGGTCGTGATCTGCAGATGGTCAATCGCGAAATGGTGTTCTGCGTAGACCATTTCACCCTGCTCGTTCGTGAGCAGCGTGCCACTTTGCAGCTGCGCGTTGCTGCCGGCGAGCCACAGCGCCGTATCCACAACGTGGAGATAATCATCCAGCAGCGTGAAGCGCAAATCGTTCGGCCCGATGCTGTCCGTGCGGTGCTTATCCATCCGCAGCGAGGCAAACGTGCCCGACTGTGCCTTAAGCTGCTGGTAAAGGGGCGCGAAGCGGCGGTTGAAGCCGACCATCAGCGTCAGTTTTTTACGCGCCGCCAGCTCAATCAGGCGTTCCGCGTCCGGAACATTTTCCGCCAGCGGTTTATCCACGCAAACGTGAACGCCCGCATTGAGCAGCTCGCTCACGACCTGATAGTGGGTAGACGTTGAGGTATGCACAAAGACCGCATCGCACTCGCGGGCCAGATCCTGAAGCGACGCCGCATACGGCATACGCCAGGCTTCGCAGATCCGCTCGGCCTTCTCGCGCGTGGGTGACCATGCCCCTTGCAGCGTCCAGTCCGTCGCTGCCCCCAGAACCGGCAGCCAGGCTTTTTGTGCAATACCGCCCAGCCCTACTACGCCAATGCGTAATTTTTTCACCGTCAGTCTCCCAAATGTGCCAGCAGGGCATCCAGACGCTGTTTCAGCCCGGCAACCTCTTCTTCCAGCGCCGCTACGCGGGCAACCAAATCATCATCTACGGCCGTTATGTCGGTTGCGCTGGATTTAACTGAACTATCAACTTCACCGCTGAACAGGTGCATATAGCGGCTTTCACGCTTGCCCGGCTCGCGCGCCAGACGCACCACGTAAGGACCGTCTTCACGCGCGGCCAGCCCTTCCAGAGTTTGCTCGACCTCCTGCATGTCGCTAAACTCATGCATGCGGGAAGCGCGGGTTCGCAGTTCTCCCGGCGTTTGCGCCCCGCGCAGCAACAGCGTGGTGATGACCGCCACTTCCGCACTGCTCAGCTTCAGGTCACCGAATTCAGAGTTACAGAAGCGCTGTTCGTATTTGGTCACGCGGTTGCCGAAGCCGCTGACGGTGCGCAGATAGTGGCGTTTGACCAGCGCATCCAGCACGTCCTGAACCTCATGCTCGCTGAGGTTCATCACCGGCTCGCGGTTGGTTTTCTGGTTGCAGGCCATGGTCACGGCGTTGACGGACAGCGGATACTGCTCCGGCGTGGTGACCTGTTTTTCGAGTAAGCACCCAATCACGCGCGCTTCTGTACCGTTTAGCTGATACTTCATCTTTTCTCCTTAACGACCTGCAGTCCAGTCCCGGGTGGTTAATGCCGTCAGAACGTGGTCGCGCCACTCTCCGTCTATCAGCAGATAGTCTTTGGCGTAACCCTCTTTCTCGAACCCTAAACGCGCCAGCAGATTTCCGCTGCGCTGGTTATGCGGCATATAGTTCGCCATAATGCGATGAATGTGCTGGGTGCGTTGCATATAGCGGATCGCTACCGTCAGCGCCTCGTACATCAGCCCCTGCCCCTGCCACTTCTGGCCGATGGAGTAGCCCAGGTAGCAGGCGTGAAACGATCCCCGCACCACGTTTGAAAAATTGGCGATCCCGATAATCTCTTTCTCTTCAGGATCCAGCAGCGCGAAATAAAACGCGCTGCCCTGCTTGTGAAATTCCGTAATCATGCTGAGGCGCGCCTGCCAGCCGGAAGGGTAACAATGGCTCTCATCCCGAACGGGTTCCCAGGGTTTTAAAAACTGGCGATTCTCGGCGTAATAATCCGCCAGACGCCAGGCATCACGCTCATGCACCAGACGAACGACCAGCCTGTCCGTTGTCAGACGCACTTTTGGCACATTACTGCGATAGCCAAACATCGATACCACTCCTTCCCGTCACTTCAGCTTGCCCATTAGCTTTACTATACCTGCGCCTGCGCCGTCTGTGAAAACAGTGACATACCATTTTCACCTCTTTTCACATTTTTCGATGAGAACTCTCTATCAAAGCACCCTTTTGATAAAAAAATATTGTCACGTGCAGGGGTGGGAAAAAACGCGGCGACACCGCAGAATGTTAGCGTGCTCACCATCTTATTTTCCCTGGAGGGAAAATGTCCCGCGTATCACAGGCCAGGAGCCTGGGTAAATATTTCCTGCTCGTCGATAACATGCTGGTCGTGCTCGGCTTTTTTGTCGTTTTTCCGCTTATTTCGATCCGCTTTGTCGATCAGATGGGCTGGGCGGCATTAATGGTCGGCATTGCCCTGGGGCTACGCCAGTTTGTCCAGCAGGGCCTGGGCGTCTTTGGCGGGGCTATCGCCGACCGCTTTGGCGCGAAACCGATGATCGTCACCGGTATGCTGCTGCGCGCGGCAGGGTTTGCCACGATGGCGGTCGCCCAGGAGCCCTGGCTGCTCTGGTTCTCCTGTTTCCTCTCCGGTATCGGGGGCACGCTGTTCGATCCGCCCCGCACCGCGCTGGTGGTAAAGCTGATTCGCCCGCAGCACCGCGGCCGTTTCTTCTCGATTCTGATGATGCAGGACAGTGCCGGGGCGGTTATCGGCGCCCTGCTGGGAAGCTGGCTGCTGCAGTATGACTTCCGTCTGGTCTGCGCGGCTGGGGCGGTGCTCTTTATGCTGTGCGCGCTGTTTAATGGCCTGTTCCTGCCGGCGTGGAAACTGTCAACGGTGAAAGCGCCGGTTCGGGAAGGGCTGGGCCGCGTTCTGCGCGACAAACGTTTTGTCACCTATGTGTTGACCCTGACGGGATATTACATGCTGGCCGTGCAGGTCATGCTGATGCTGCCGATCATGGTTAACGACATTGCAGGTACCCCTGCGGCGGTGAAATGGATGTACGCCATCGAAGCCTGCCTGTCGTTAACGCTCCTCTATCCGATTGCCCGCTGGAGCGAGCGGCGTTTTCGCCTGGAGCATCGCCTGATGGCCGGACTGTTCCTGATGACGCTGAGCATGATGCCGATCGGCCTGGTGAACACGCTCCAGCAGCTGTTTACGTTGATTTGCACGTTCTATATTGGCTCGATCATCGCCGAGCCTGCCCGCGAAACGCTAAGCGCCTCGCTTGCGGATGCGCGTGCACGCGGCAGCTATATGGGGTTCAGCCGACTGGGGCTGGCGCTTGGCGGGGCATTAGGTTACGCCGGCGGCGGCTGGTTGTTTGATGCTGGCAAAGCGTTAAATCAACCTGAACTTCCGTGGATGATGCTGGGCGTGGTGGGCTTTATGACGCTACTCGCCCTGTGGTGGCAGTTCAGCCAGAAACGCAGCGCGAGCGGCATGCTCGAGCCCGGCGCGTAGCCTTTCCCTCGGGCGGGAGCCCTTCCCGCCCCACTTCTCAGTTTTTTCTGCTGGTTTCTGCCCATTCACGCTGACATACTGGCGTAACAGGACAGAAGCGCCGATTTTTCGTTGAGGAACACTATGAAGAAAATTGTCTTAGCCGCGGCATTGATTGTCAGCGGCCTGCTGGTTGGCTGTAACCAGCTCACGCAATACACCGTCAGTGAACAGGAAATTAATCAGGCGCTGGAAAAACATAACAATTTCTCGAAAGACATTGGCGTACCGGGTCTTGCCGATGCGCATATCGTGCTCACAAACCTCACCAGTCAAATCGGACGTGAAGAGCCAAACAAAGTCACCCTGGCCGGTGATGCGGACCTCGATATGTCCTCCCTCTTTGGCAATCAGAAAGCCAACATCAAGCTCAAGCTGAAGGCACTGCCTGTTTTCAACAAAGAGAAAGGGGCGATTTTCCTGCAGGAGATGGAAGTGGTCGACGCGAAGGTGTCTCCGGACAAGATGGCGCCGGTTCTGCAAACCCTGATGCCCTATCTGAATCAGTCGCTGCGGAATTACTTTAACCAGCAGCCCGCGTACGTCTTAAGCGAAGACAAAAGCAAGGGTGAAGCTCTGGCGAAAAAATACGCAAAAGGCATAGAGGTGAAACCGGGCGAAATTATCATTCCTTTCACCGATTAACCTGACGGGCGCTGCGGCGCCCTTTTTTTTCACGGAAAAGTGTGCAAACGAAAACGTTTCCGCTTATGATTTGTGTCCGGCAAAAACAGCCATCCTTATGACTGATTCCTGACAAGCCGGAGCTTCCATGACTGCACAACCCCAGGTTCTTAAAATCCGCCGCCCTGACGACTGGCATATCCATCTGCGTGATGGCGATATGCTGAAAACCGTCGTGCCTTATACCAGCGAAATTTATGGCCGCGCGATTGTCATGCCTAACCTGGTGCCACCAGTCACCACCGTCGATGCCGCGATAGCCTATCGCCAGCGCATTCTCGACGCCGTTCCTGCGGGACACGATTTTACCCCGTTGATGACCTGCTATCTGACCGATTCACTGGATCCGAACGAAGTGGAGCGCGGGTTTAACGAAGGCGTCTTTACGGCAGCGAAACTCTACCCGGCGAATGCCACCACCAACTCCAGCCACGGCGTCACCAGCATTGATGCCATTATGCCGGTGCTGGAACGCATGCAGAAACTGGGTATGCCGCTGCTGGTTCACGGCGAAGTAACGCATGCCGAGATTGACATTTTCGACCGCGAAGCTCGTTTTATCGAGACAGTGATGGAGCCTTTGCGCCAGCGCCTGCCCGCGCTGAAGGTGGTCTTCGAGCATATCACCACCAAAGACGCGGCAGAGTACGTGCGTGACGGCAACGATCTTATCGCCGCCACCATTACGCCACAGCACCTGATGTTTAACCGTAACCACATGCTGGTGGGCGGGGTGCGCCCTCACCTCTACTGCCTGCCTATTCTTAAGCGCAACATCCACCAGCAGGCGCTGCGCGAGCTGGTCGCCAGCGGGTTCTCCCGCGCGTTCCTCGGTACTGATTCCGCGCCTCACGCCCGCCATCGTAAAGAGGCGAGCTGCGGCTGCGCGGGCTGCTTCAACGCCCCAACGGCGCTTGCCAGCTACGCAACCGTGTTTGAAGAGATGAACGGGCTGGAACATTTCGAAGCATTCTGCTCCCTTAACGGCCCGCGCTTCTACGGCCTGCCGGTCAACGACACCTTCATCGAACTGGAGCGTAAAGCGAGCCACGTTGAGGAGTCCATTGCCCTGACGGACGACACGCTGATTCCCTTCCTGGCGGGTGAAACCGTAAGCTGGACGGTAAAACGTTAAAAAATCAGTGCCCCTTGTTGTCAAACTGATAATATACCTGTATAAATAAACAGTATATTACACAGGGGGCATTTATGCGTATTGAAGTCACCATAGCCAAAACTACCGTTCTGCCTGCCGGCGCGCTTGATGCACTGGCAGGCGAATTATCCCGTCGTATTAACAACACCTTTCCCGACAACGCGGGTGCCGTCACGGTACGTTACGCCGCGGCGAACAACCTCTCCGTCATTGGCGCCGCAAAAGAAGATAAAGATCGCATCAGCGAAATCCTCCAGGAAACGTGGGAAAGCGCTGACGACTGGTTCATCACGGATTAACACTGCTCCCTCATTGTGTTTTTTTGCCGGGTCGCCCCGGCTTTTTATTGCCTCATAATCCTGTAAGTTCAAAATAATTCGGCATCTTCTTTAAAAATCGTGAACGAGATGGTGTTTTATTGTTCGAACAATCCTAAAAAGCAGAAAAATGTGTTGCCACCTGTTTATTTTTCCCTTCGGAACCCTTATTACTTGGTATACTGAAGTTGCTTTCAGAAAAACATGCATTGAACCTCAAAGCCGTTGTCTTCTAACACGCATTAAGGGGGTTATAATGGAAAAGAATAGTGAAGTCATCCAGACCCACCCACTCGTTGGCTGGGATATCAGTACCGTAGATAGCTACGATGCGCTGATGCTGCGTTTGCACTACCAGACCCCAAATCAACTCAACCGTGAAGAAGCGGAAGTTGGACAGACGCTGTGGCTAACAACAGACGTCGCCCGTCAGTTTATTTCTATTTTAGAAGCAGGTATTGCAAAAATAGAATCTGGCGACTACCAGGAAAATGAGTATAAACGGCACTAAGCTTATGCCCCACTTTTCTCTCTACAGGCACCCTCGCGGTGCCTTATTTATTTCTCCCTTGTCTAACCCCGCGTTGTTAATTACTCTGCTAACAAAACATCAGTTTATGAGATGCATATGAGATACGACTTAATCATTATTGGCAGCGGCTCCGTAGGATCTGCCGCAGGCTATTACGCAACACAGGCTGGTCTGAAGGTTCTGATGATCGATAGCCATCTGCCTCCTCATGCGGAAGGCAGCCATCACGGCGATACCCGCCTCATCCGCCATGCGTACGGTGAAGGTGAACGCTACGTTCCGCTGGTGCTTCGCGCCCAGACGCTGTGGGATGAACTGGCGAAACAGACCGAAGATCGTATTTTCGAACGTACGGGCGTCATCAACCTGGGTCCGGCACATTCTGCGTTTCTCGCTGGCGTCGAACGCAGCGCGAAAGCGTTTAATCTGGACGTTGAGAAGCTGGACGCGACGGGCATTACCGCACGCTGGCCCGAAATTACCGTCCCGGACGATTATATTGGCCTCTTTGAAGCCCACTCCGGGGTGCTCCATTGCGAAACGGCGATCAAAACCTGGATCGAGCTTGCTGCGAAGGCAGGCTGCGCGCAGCTGTTCAACTGTCCGGTAGAGGCCATCACCCATGATGATAATGGCGTCACGGTCACCACTATTGACGGCGATTATTCAGCGTCCCGCCTGCTGGTCAGCGCAGGTACCTGGGTTACCCGCCTGCTGCCCGATCTGCCGATCCAGCCGGTGCGCAAGGTCTTCTCCTGGTTCCAGTCGGATG
The DNA here is from genome assembly GCF_000286655.1 of Enterobacter sp. SST3. Lineage (NCBI taxonomy): Bacteria > Pseudomonadati > Pseudomonadota > Gammaproteobacteria > Enterobacterales > Enterobacteriaceae > Enterobacter > Enterobacter sp. SST3. The sequence continues at coordinate 309,697 of NZ_ALNS01000012.1, forward strand.
GCCGTTACAGCGCCCAGAATAAATTCCCGGCCTTCACCGGCGAATTACCCAACGGCGACCAGTTCTACGGCTTCCCGTCAGAAAAAGACGCGCTGAAAATCGGTAAACACAACGGCGGCCAGGCGATCTCCTCCCCTGAAGAGCGTAAACCTTTCGGCGCCTTCCCACAGGATGGTTCAGAGGCCTTCTCGTTCCTGCGCACTATTCTTCCGGGCATTGGCGGCTTGCTGTATGGCGCGGCCTGTACCTACGACAATACGCCGGATGAAGACTTTATCATTGATACACTGCCGGGGCATGACAACACCCTGCTCATCACCGGACTGAGCGGCCACGGCTTTAAGTTTGCTTCCGTGCTGGGTGAAATCGCCGCGCAGTTTGCCCAGGGCATTGCGCCGCAGTTTGATCTGACGCCCTTCTCCCTCTCGCGTTTTAACGGATAATCCGCACGGGCTCCGGAGGTCACGGGGCCCGCTTCATTCACACCGCATGTTGGGGCGTTATGCGCAAGATCGTTAGCTTTCTGATGAATAATATTCGCGAGCATTTTATGCTCTATCTCTTATTGTGGGCGCTGCTGGCCATTATTGATTTTGTTTACATTGTATTTTACTGAAAACCCAGACTGACAATAATTGACATTACTTTATCTTTATTGAAACTTATAATTTCATCTTGCACGAAGAGATTGAATTAGCGTTAGCGATCCTTTTCAAAATTGCTGAAATAAATAAAATAAAAATCAATAGCCAATTATTTCAGTTGCAATATCCCGCCTTCCCGTTCATTTTTACTTTCCGGTTAATTTGAAAATGGACATTCTGATGCAATGGCGTAACTCCTCCCGGCGCTACGGAATAATATCCATAGGTTTGCACTGGATATTTGCTCTTGCCGTCTACGGTATGTTTGGACTTGGACTCTGGATGGTCACGCTCAGCTATTACGATGGCTGGTATCACCAGGCGCCGGAATTGCATAAAAGCATTGGTGTCCTGCTGATGCTGGGTCTGGTTTTCCGCGTTATCTGGCGGCACATTTCCCCACCGCCCGGCGCGCAAAAGACTCACAGCAAATTTACCCGCATCAGTGCAGTCGCCGCGCATATTGCCCTTTATGCGCTGCTGTTTGCCATCCTGATTAGCGGCTATCTCATTTCGACGGCTGACGGTAAGCCGATTAACGTTTTTGGCCTGTTCGAGGTTCCGGCAACCCTTAGCGATGCCGGCGCTCAGGCCGACACGGCGGGGGTTGTTCACCTCTGGCTCGCCTGGAGCGTGGTGATTCTGTCCGTGCTGCACGGGCTTGCCGCCCTCAAACACCATTTTATTGATAAAGACGATACGCTAAAGCGCATGCTTGGCCGCTCGTCAGTTGACTCTGGAGCATAAAATGAAAAAACACCTGCTGGGTATCGCACTGGGTTCTCTGTTATTCACCGCCGGCTCCGCCGTGGCGGCGGATTATAAAATTGATAAAGAGGGCCAGCACGCTTTCGTTAATTTCCGTATTCAGCACCTGGGATATAGCTGGCTGTACGGCACCTTTAAGGATTTTGACGGCACATTCACCTTTGACGAAAAAAATCCCGCAGCCGATAAAGTCAATGTGACCATTAATACAAACAGCGTCGACACGAACCACGCAGAGCGCGATAAACACCTGCGCAGTGGGGAATTCCTCAACGTCGCGAAATTCCCGCAGGCGACCTTCACTTCTACTGAGGTGAAGAAAGAGGGTGATAAGCTGAATATTACCGGCAACCTGACGCTTAACGGCGTAACCAAACCGGTCACGCTTGATGCGAAATTACTGGGCCAGGGTGACGATCCGTGGGGCGGTAAACGCGCAGGCTTCGAAGCGGCAGGGAAAATTCACCTGAAAGATTTTAACATCACAACGGATTTAGGCCCGGCGTCTCAGGACGTGGAGCTGATTATTTCCGTTGAAGGTGTACAGCAGAAATCATAATAACGTCGCCCGGCAGGCTTTTGCCGTGCCGGGCGTTATTATCATTCCGGGTCAGGGATACCCAGTTTGGTATTCAGACGACCGCGAGATTTATTGAAAATCTTGTTGCCGTTTTCACGTCCTGCGCGACGGCGACGCTGCTCTTCTTCCGGCAGGATGCTCTCTTCACTGCACAGCTCGCTACAGCAACCGTTAAACTTCTCGGCACAGGCCGGGCACTGAATGAACAGCAGATGACAACCGTCGTTTTTGCAGTTGGTGTGGGTATCGCACGGCGCGCCGCACTGGTGGCACTGGGCGATGACGTCATCCGAAATACGTTCACCCATACGCTCGTCAAAGACAAAGTTTTTCCCGATAAAGCGTACCGGCAACCCCTGTTCACGAGCGCGGCGAGCGTACTCAATAATGCCGCCTTCAATGTGCCAGACTTTATTGAAGCCGTTGTGCTTCATCCACGCGCTGGCTTTCTCACAGCGGATACCGCCGGTGCAGTACATAACGATCTTTTTATCTTTATGCTCCTGCATCATCTCAACCGCTTTCGGCAGCTGCTCGCGGAAGGTATCCGCCGGAATCTCCATCGCATTCTCGAAATGCCCCACTTCATACTCATAGTGGTTACGCATATCGATGAACACGGCATCCGGATCGTCCAGCATCGCATTCACTTCCGCCGCCTTCAGGTATTCACCGACGTCCGCCGGGTTAAACTCAGGATCGTCGATACCGTCCGCCACGATGCGTTCACGCACCTTCATGCGCAGCACCCAGAAGGATTTCCCGTCATCATCCAGGGCAATGTTCAGGCGTAAGCCGTTAAGGGCCGGGTCAAATTGATAAAGTACGTCGCGGAAGGCGCTGACTTTGCTTTCCGGTACGCTAATCTGCGCGTTGATGCCTTCACGGGCAAGGTAGACGCGGCCGAAGACGTTCAGCGCCGTGAACGCCTGATAAAGCGCATCTCGGGTCGCCTGCGGATCGTCGATCGTGAAGTATTTATAGAATGAGATGGTTGTGCGCGGTTCGGTTTCAGCCAACATACGCGCTTTTAACATCTCGTTCGAAACGCGGTTGTGTAACACTGGCATGGTGTACAGTCCTGGAGTCGTTAGAGAGAATGAAAAATCGGTCGGCATCATATAGCAAACAAAACCAATTTACATCCACACAATTTACGCTACATTTCACACACCCTGATTAATCAGGATTAACAATTGCTGTATTCGTGCACGCTTCGAAAGCAGATATTTTGGCTACGCCTCAAAAAATGAGACACTAGCGAAACAGGACGTTTGAACACAGGAAAGACATGACCCAGTTACCAAAATTTACTGCCGCCCTTTTGCATCCCCGCTATTGGTTGACCTGGCTTGGCATCGGCTTTTTATGGCTTCTGGTACAGCTTCCCTACCCTGTTATTTTTCGGTTGGGTAAATTTCTGGGCCGTTTCGCACAACTATTCATGAAGCGTCGCGCCAGAATCGCGTACCGCAACCTTGAGCTGTGTTTTCCGCAGATGAGCGACTCAGAGCGTCACAATATGGTCGCGAAGAACTTCGAATCCGTTGGGATGGGCCTTATGGAAACCGGCATGGCGTGGTTCTGGCCGGACAAACGCATGGCCCGCTGGAGCGAGGTAACGGGAACCGGCATGGATCCTGTACATACGCTTCAGGCCAACCAGACGGGCGTTCTGCTGATCGGCGTCCATTTTCTGACGCTGGAAATCGGGGCGCGTATGTTCGGCATGCAGGCGCCCGGCATTGGCGTTTATCGCCCTAACGATAACCCGGTCATCGATTTAATCCAGACCAATGGCCGCATGCGCTCCAACAAAAGCATGATCGACCGTAAAGATCTGAAGGGAATGATCCGTGCGCTGAAATCCGGCGAAGTGGTCTGGTATGCCCCCGACCACGACTATGGCCCACAGGCCAGCGTTTTTGTCCCCTTCTTCGCCGTTGAAGAGGCCGCCACAACCACCGGCACCTGGATGCTGGCGCGCATGTCCAAAGCCGCCATCGTACCCTTTGTTCCCCGCCGCAAGCCTGACGGTTCGGGCTACGAGTTGATGATGCTAGAACCGGAACTCGCGCCGCCGCTTGACGATGCAGAAACCACCGCGCGCTGGATGAACGGTATCGTAGAGAAATGCATCATGCTCGCACCCGAGCAGTACATGTGGTTGCACCGCCGCTTTAAAACACGGCCAAAAGGCACGCCGTCCCGCTATTGATTTTCAGGATGCGATCCCCAGGGTCGCATCCTGTTTTAGCTTTAAAAGCTCCCCCTCATTGCGGCAATCATAACCCAGGCGCATAATTAGCAGGCTTATTACTTCTTGCCTCAGGTGCTCAGCACCTCATTATGCGGATTGTTATGTCACCTTCAGATGCCCCCATAAACTGGAAGCGTAACCTCACGATTGCGTGGCTTGGCTGTTTTCTCACCGGCGCGGCGTTTAGCCTGGTCATGCCTTTTCTGCCGCTTTACGTCGAACAGCTGGGCGTGACGGGCCATAGCGCGCTCAATATGTGGTCCGGCTTGGTATTCAGCATCACGTTCCTGTTCTCCGCGATAGCCTCGCCCTTCTGGGGCGGCCTTGCCGACCGCAAGGGCCGTAAAATCATGCTGCTGCGCTCGGCGCTGGGGATGGCCATTATCATGGCGCTGATGGGCGTGGCGCAGAACGTCTGGCAGTTCCTGATTTTGCGCGCGTTGCTGGGTTTGCTGGGAGGATTTATTCCCAATGCCAATGCCCTGATTGCCACGCAAATTCCTCGCCATAAGAGCGGCTGGGCGCTGGGCACACTCTCAACCGGCGGCGTAAGCGGTGCCCTGTTGGGGCCACTGGCCGGCGGACTCATGGCCGATAGCTATGGCCTGCGTCCGGTGTTCTTTATCACCGCCTGCGTGCTGTTCCTGTGCTTTGTTGTCACCCTGCTCTGTATACGGGAAAACTTCACGCCCGTTGCGAAGAAAGAGATGCTCCACGCCAGGGAGGTGCTGACCTCGCTTAAAAATCCCAGACTGGTGCTGAGCCTGTTCGTGACGACCCTGATTATTCAGGTCGCAACCGGATCGATTGCCCCTATCCTCACGCTGTACGTTCGCGATCTGGCGGGCAACGTCAGCAATATCGCGTTTATTAGCGGGCTGATTGCGTCCGTGCCCGGGGTGGCGGCGCTGCTTAGCGCGCCGAGGCTGGGGAAACTGGGGGACCGCGTCGGTCCGGAAAAAATTCTGATCTGTGCGCTGGTGATCTCCGTCCTGCTGCTGATCCCCATGTCGATGGTGCACTCTCCGTGGCAGCTGGGCTTACTTCGCTTTTTGCTTGGTGCCGCAGACGGGGCCTTGCTGCCCGCCGTACAGACCCTGCTGGTTTACAACTCCACGAACCAGATTGCCGGGCGGGTCTTCAGCTATAACCAGTCATTTCGCGACATCGGTAACGTCACCGGACCGCTTCTCGGGGCGAGCATCTCCGCCAGCTTCGGTTTTCGCGCCGTCTTTATCGTGACGGCGGGCGTGGTACTGTTTAATGCAATTTATTCGTGGTTCAGTTTATCCCGCGCGCTACGGCCAGTGGCGGAATAAGACGAACGCCTGACGCTTATTTTCGCATTCATACTTGCAGAATCGGATATTAAGCTATTCTTTCCCTGAAACCTTCTGGAAAACAGGGAGACACCAATGACCATGTACGCCACGCTGGAAGAAGCTATTGATGCCGCTCGTGAAGAGTTCCTCGCCGACAACCCCGGCGTTGAAGAAGAAGATGCTGACGTGCAACAACTTAATATCCAGAAATACGTTCTGCAGGATGGGGATATTATGTGGCAGGCCGAATTCTTTGCCGATGAAGGTGAAGAAGGGGAATGCCTGCCGGTCCTGAGCGGTGAAGGTGCGCAGGCCGTCTTTGATGGCGACTATGATGAAATCGAACTGCGGCAGGAATGGCTGGAAGAGAACACATTGCACGAGTGGGATGAGGGCGAATTTCAGCTCGAGCCACCGCTGGATACGGAAGAAGGTCAAACCGCAGCCGATGAGTGGGACGAGCGTTAATTTACGCTACTCGTAAGGGCCGTGGCTGGCATCGATCGGCAGCAGCAGCGTGTCGAAAATTAGCGAGAATGGCAGATCCAGCACGGTGAGGTAGCGCCATGCGGAGTCACGGAGATCCCATTTCACGCCCGGGTAATACTGATTCCCGTGGCCCTGCCCTGGAATGGTGCGGCTGATGATACTGCCGCAGCCGCTGAGCAGGCATGCCATCAGAACGACGATGATGATTCTCATGAGTAACCTCTAAAAAAATACCGGCGATTATGCCGGTATTTTAGTTGGCGGGAGGCGCTTCGCTTACCCGCTCTACTTAACCACTTACTTCGCCTTCAACGCCAGCGGGTTCAGCTTCAGTTCTTTATAGTAGTTTACCCACGAAGAGTATCTCTCCGGAGCGGACCATACGCGGTAGTGAAGACGCGCCATCGTAACCGGGTCGCTCAACAGGACCAGACGACGGTCACGGTTGAGTTTTTCCGGAGTCTCGTTCAGCGCCTGCTCAACGTGACGATCGCGGGCAATCTCCAGCACCTGGCTGGCGCGGTGACGCGCCGTCGCCATTGCCGTTGCCAGGGCGTTGAATGACGGGTTAAACACGGCGTGCATAAAGCCATCATCCAGGGTGCGATTGCGGTTCTGCTCGAGATAGCGATCGGTATCCACCAGCACCTGCGGCGGGGAATACTCTTCCGGGATCAGGAACAGCTTCCAGCGTTTGGTCCGCAGCCCCACCGTCGAACGGCTGGAGATCACGGAGACAAACGGCGACAGGATCAGCGAGAAGACAATCGGCGCCAGCCAGAACAGGAAGCGCAGATCCAGCCACGCCATCCCGGCCGCCCACACCAGACCCAGCAGCAGCTGAGAACCATGGCGCATAAAGGCTTCGCTCCACGGCGTGGAGTCGTCATCACGCTGCGGTGAGTTCCAGACCACTTCCCAGCCCAGGAACGCACTGACCACGAAAACGGTGTGGAACAGCATACGCACCGGTGCCAGCAGCACGGAGAACAGCACTTCCAGCAGCAGTGAAAGGGTCACGCGGAAGAAACCGCCGTACTCTTTCGAGCCTTTGCACCAGATCAGGATAATGCTGAGCAGCTTAGGCAGGAACAGCAGCACCATGGTGGAGGCAAACAGCGCAATCGCCAGCTCCGGACGCCACTGCGGCCACACCGGGAACAGCTGGCGCGGCTGCAGGAAGTATTGCGGCTCCGTCAGGGCATGGACGACCTGCAGCGCTGTGGAGAGCGCAAGGAACATAAACCACAGCGGTGCGGAGAGATAAGACATCACGCCCGTCAGGAACACCGCGCGGTGAACCGGGTGCATCCCTTTCACCAGGAACAGGCGGAAGTTCATCAGGTTACCGTGACACCAGCGGCGGTCACGCTTGAGCTCGTCCAGCAGGTTCGGCGGCAGCTCTTCGTACGATCCCGGCAGGTCGTAGGCAATCCAGACGCCCCAGCCAGCACGACGCATCAGCGCCGCTTCCACGAAGTCATGTGACAGAATAGAACCGGCAAACGAACCCTCGCCCGGCAGCGGCGCCAGCGCACAGTGCTCAATGAACGGCTTCACGCGGATGATGGCGTTGTGACCCCAGTAGTGGGATTCACCCAGCTGCCAGAAGTGCAGACCTGCCGTGAACAGCGGCCCGTAAACACGGGTGGCGAACTGCTGACAGCGCGCATAGAGCGTGTCCATTCCCGACGCTTTTGGCGAAGACTGAATGATACCCGCGTTCGGGTTGGCTTCCATCAGACGCACCAGACCGCTCAGGCAGTCACCGCTCATGACGGAGTCAGCATCCAGCACCACCATGTAGCTGTACTGGTTACCCCAGCGACGGCAGAAGTCATCGATGTTACCGCTTTTACGCTTCACACGACGGCGGCGGCGACGGTAGAAGATCTGCCCTTCGCCCTGCACTTCTGCAATCAGCTCCATCCACGCTTTTTGCTCTGCCACGCAGATATCCGGGTTGTAACTGTCGCTCAGGATGTAAACGTCAAAATGCTCCGCGTTGCCGGTCGCCTTCACGGACTCCCAGGTGGCACGCAGGCCCGCAAACACGCGGTCAACGTCTTCGTTACAGATAGGCATAATCAGCGCGGTACGGTGCTCAGGATTGAAGGGTTCATCCCCGACCGTTGACGCCGAAATGCTGTATTTGTCACGCCCCATCAGCAGCTGCAGGAAGCCCATCAGCGCGGTCCAGAAACCGGCCGAGACCCAGCAGAAGAGAACCGCGAACAGCAGAAGGATGCCGCTCTGCAGGATATACGGCAGCAGCTGCATGAAGGAGACCCAGAGATCCTGGCCCATCATGTCCATCGGGTTGATGAACGCCCAGCCCTGATACGGCAGGATGGTTTTCATATACCAGGTCGCGACGACCGTCTGCGCCAGCGTCAACAGCAGCAGGATGTAGCGACGGATGGTCCCCACGGTACGCCATTTCTGTTCGGAAGCCTGCTCTTCTTTCGTCAGGCGTGACAGATAGCGCGGCGTCACATCACGCCCGCGCAGGCGATCCCAGAAGCGGCCCACCGGGTTGGTGCGCCACGGATCGGGGAACATTGAGGAACGCGTGGCCTTCGGCATCGCCTGAAGCTGATCGCGCCCTTCGTCGTCTTTAATCAACTGCCCTTCTGCCAGCGAGTCCGGCCAGGCCTGCTCCAGACGTGCCTTTACTGACCCCAGCGGCGTATCATCATCACGGGAAAACTGACGATGTTCACCATCCAGCGCGGTGTGAACCGCGCGGATGTCGCTCTTAGGCAGTGCCGCTTTTTCGATATCCGTCAGCGGCATGGCATCAATATATTCAGATGTATTATTCATTGGCAGGTAGCTGATAGCTCCAGGTTTCACTCAGCGGCTGATCGTTACTGACCAGCGCAGCACGCATTTCAGTGGTCTGTTTCGGATCTTTCACTTTCACGCGCAGGGTCAGACGCCAGCCTTTGGTTACCGGGTTGTAACGCACGGTATTCTCAACGATTTCACCGTTATCACCGATGCTGGCCTGAGCGGCAACGGCGGTGTCCGGTGACAGTTTCTTCATATCCTGGCCTGTAAAGTCCACGACAAAGGCCACGGTACCGTCAGGCTGACGGATAAGATTAGACTGCTTCACATCACCCGTTGAACGGCGAGTCTGCATCACATACGCGTTATCCGGCGCATGCAGCTTATCTTCGTCGCGGCTGAAGGTGATGGTGTACTTGAAGTTCATCTCTTTACCGGCTTCCGGCAGCTGATCCGGCGTCCAGTAAGCCACGATGTTATCGTTGGTTTCGTCGTTGGTTGGAATCTCAACCAGCTCAACCTTACCTTTACCCCAGTCACCGTTTGGCGTGACCCAGGCGCTTGGACGCTGGTCATAGCGGTCGTCCAAATCTTCAAAGCGGGAGAACTGACGGCCACGCTGCAGCAGGCCAAAACCTTGCGGGTTTTCCATCGCGAAGCTGCTCACCGCCAGATGTTTCGGGTTGTTAAGCGGACGCCAGATCCACTCTCCGTTACCGGCATGAATAGACAGACCGTTGGAGTCGTGCAGTTCCGGGCGGAAGTTAGTGGCCGGAGACGGCTGGTTCGGCCCAAACAGGAACATGCTGGTCAGTGGTGCAACGCCCAGTTTGCCCACTTTATCACGCAGGTAAACCTTGGACTGCACGTCAACCACGGTGTCACGACCCGGCATAATCACAAAGCGATAGGCGCCGGTCGCACGCGGTGAATCCAGCAGCGCGTAAATGGTCAGACGTTTATCCGTTGGTTTTGGACGTTCAATCCAGAACTCACGGAAACGTGGGAATTCTTCACCTGATGGCAGCGCGGTATCAATCGCCAGTCCGCGCGCAGAAAGCCCGTATACCTGCCCCGCGCCAATCACGCGGAAATAGCTGGCACCAAGCATGCTGACGATTTCGTCGTTTTTATCTTTGCTGTTGATCGGGTAAAGCACCTTAAAGCCTGCGAAGCCCAGGTCTTTCACCGTATCTTTATCGTGTTGCACATTGCCAAAATTGAAGTAATCCGGGCTGTATTTGATCTTACGTACCGCTGTGGCCGTCACTTCGTTGATGGCAACAGGCGTGTCGAAATACATACCCTGATGATAAAACTCAAGCTTGAACGGGGTCTTGATGTTGCTCCAGTAGGCTTTGTCGTGATTGAACTGGATCTGCTGATAGTCCGCATATTTCATATCGCGGAAAACGGAGGGCAAGTTACTTTTCGGCGCTTCGTAGCTCTTGCCAGCCATCGATTTTGCCTGTTTTGCGACATCATCGATGTTAAAGGCCAGTGCCGATGAGGTATACAGTGATAACACCACTGCAGCACCTAACCAACGCATTTTCATCATCTGTGGTTTATGTTTCATAATAAGTAAGCACTTCCCCCTTTGTGTGCTTATATCGATCCGATCCATTTTAATGGAAACTCAGGCAATCCGACAACATTATCACTGCTTTGTTCAGCTGCTGGCTCATGGATTAAGCAAATGAAAGAACCCATTATTCACTTTGCGTGCTTATCCTGGAGACAGGGTGTCGGTCTTGGTGTAGGGTTGCTTTCGAATGTAACCATTATGAGTCTTAGGGATAAGACGAAAAGTCTGAGAATGCACAACGTTATATGAGCACAACACCAACAGAACGTGAATATTTCCTCGACTCGATCCGGGCATGGCTGATGCTATTGGGGATCCCTTTTCACATATCACTGATTTACTCCAGCCACACCTGGCATGTGAATAGCCAGATGCCCTCCTGGTGGCTGACGCTGTTTAATGACTTTATTCACGCCTTCCGTATGCAGGTGTTTTTTGTCATCTCCGGCTATTTCTCTTACATGCTGTTTCTGCGATACCCGCTTAAACGCTGGTGGAAGGTGCGCGTCGAGCGCGTGGGGATCCCCATGCTGACCGCGATTCCGCTGCTGACGCTGCCTCAGTTCATTATGCTGCAGTACGTCAAAGGCAAAGCGGAAAACTGGCCGAATCTGTCGCTGTATGAAAAGTACAACACGCTGGTCTGGGAGCTGGTGTCTCACCTGTGGTTCCTGCTGGTCCTGGTGGTGCTCACTACGGTGAGCCTGTTCATTTTCAGCCGCCTGCGTCACCACCTGAGTTCGAGAGCTGACGCCTTTTTCGCTACCGTTACGCTGGGCAAGCTGTCGGTGCTCTTCTTGCTGTTGGGTATCGCTTACGCCGCGGTGAGACGCATCCTGTTTATCGTCTATCCACCGATACTGAGCGACGGCCTGTTTAATTTTGTGGTGATGCAGTCCCTTTTCTACATTCCGTTCTTTTTAATTGGCGCGCTGGCGTTTATTTACCCGAAGCTGAAAGCGCTGTTTACTACCCCGTCACCGTGGTGTGCTGTAGGTGCGGCCATCGCGTTCGCGGCCTATCTGCTGAACCAGCGCTACGGGAGCGGTGACGCCTGGATGTACGAAACGGAAAGCGTGATCACCATGCTGCTGGGTTTATGGATGGTGAACGTAGTATTCGCGCTCGGCCACCGCCTGCTGAACTTTAAGTCCAGCCGCGTGACCTACTTCGTGAATGCGTCGCTGTTTATTTATCTGGTGCATCACCCGCTCACGCTCTTCTTCGGGGCTTACATCACCCCGCATATCGCCTCTAACACGCTGGGTTTCTTTACCGGTCTGGTGTTTGTCGTGGGGATTGCGATCGTGCTCTATGAAATCCACCTGCGGATCCCGCTTCTCCGTTTCCTCTTCTCAGGAAAACCTCAGGTAAAAGCCTCATAAACAACCGCGGCGCACTCAGTGCGCCGCGTTTTGCTTCAGGTGTCCAGTTCCTGCCCGCGCTGGGTCAGCAACCGTTGATAAAGGTGGGTGGTTTCTTCATCGAAACAGACAAAGATAACTTTCTCAGGCATCGGCTTTAGCGACAGATAGCGGTAAACGGTGTCGACGGCGATCGTAGCGGCAGCCGCCTTAGGATAGCCATACACCCCGGTACTGATGGCCGGGAATGCCATTGTTTTATAGCCGTTGTCGGCAGCCAGCCGCAGACAGTTCCGGTAAGCCTCTTCCAGAATACTCGCCTCGTGCCGATCGCCACCGTGCCAGACAGGCCCTACGGCGTGGATCACCGCTTTGGCAGGCAGATCGCCCGCAAGCGTAATGACCGCATGGCCGGGAGGACATTCGCCCTGCTGTTGCCGTACGGTTTTGCAGGCTTCCAACAGCTGCGGTCCTGCAGCCCGGTGGATAGCCCCGTCCACACCGCCTCCCCCCATCAGGGAGGGATTGGCCGCATTGACGATGACGTCGACGTGCATGGTCGTAATATCACCATGAATAACTTCAATTTGCGGTTTCATAAAGCCCCTCTGCAACCCGCCTTTTTATTAAGTGTATCGCAGGGCTGCCCGGGAGAAAAAACTATCAGAAAAAATCCTCTTCCGCACAAAGCGGAAGAGAGAACGCTATCGATACTGGATTTCGACAACCGCGAGCGTTTTTTCAGGGTTAAGGTATTTCATGCGGAGCGACACCAGATCTGAATCGGACACTTTGCCATTAAGCGCCTCTTCATAACTGACCATGCGCGTTTGCATACGATTATTATCCGGACAGGACATAGCAAACTGTCTTTGCTGCGGCGTAACTTCACAGGGGTCTGCAACAATGGCACCGCGAAAATGAATAACGCCACCGTTCACAATGGTAGCCGAATAAACCGGGAGGCTAAAAACAGAAACAATCAGGCCCAGACCCGTCACGAGTCGAGCGAAAGAGTGGTTCATTATCGGTACTCCTCAATGAAAATCGTCCTTGAGGGGTAAACGCACTTCATTATGACAAACGAAGTCTCACGTTAAGGAACATAATGACCTGATCCCTGATATCAGCATAGCTCAACGGCACAGACCCGCCACATTCGCAACACATTGATTTCATGAATGATTAAAGCGAACGTTCCGCTGGCGACCACTGCTGTGATAAATGAAGCGATTTACCGTCTGAAACGGTGACAACGATTTTTACCGTGTCTCCCGCATTAATATTTAAACTCAGGCGCATTAAATCAATCGTCTGATTAGCGGGTATAAAAAGGGTATTTTGCTGTCGGGACGAACTTTTTCCCCCCTGCCCTTCCCGAACGGAAACAATCTGAACCTGACAATCACACGGCTGCGCCAGGGTGACCTGAGGAATAATGGTGGTCATATTTTCCTGCTGCGACGTTTTGAAAGTTATCTGGCTGGAAAGCGCGGCAAGAAGAATTAAGGTATTCATGATGAACTCCCGAAAAAAAACAGGGCATCAGCCCTGTTTTTTTGTAGCACAGATTTCAGTATCAGTACTGATGAGCTGTCGCGTGGTTACCAAAACCAATCTGGGTAACGTTGACAGTAGAGTTAGAGGCAGTCTGGTCGACGAGGGCGCCGTTAAAGCCGCCGGACTGGCTAACGTTCATAACAGATTTTTTGCTGTTCCACTGATCCAGTGTTGCACTGTTGCCAAATCCTTTCTGGGTCAGGTTGATTTTACTGTCATCAGAACCCTGACCAACGTCAGCGCCGTTACCGCCACCTTTCTGGGTAATATTCAGCACGGAATTTCTGGCGTCTGTCTGCAGAGCAACCGCGGAGTTACCGCCACCGTCCTGATAAATATTCAGGGTTGAATTTGGGCCACTGTATCCGCCATGACCATGCCCATGACCCCAGCCGCCCTGATTAATAGAACCCGCCATAGCACTACCAGAAACTACGATTGCTGCAAGCGCTGCCACTTTGAGAAATTTCATGGTAAACCCCCATCGGATTGATTAAAATCGTCGCGAATGCGCTAATGTTGAATAACGTTAATCGCCATTTGCGACTGTTTCTGCACTACAACTGCGGTTTTCTGCGTACCGTACTGCGTAATATTTGCTCTATTACCCGACCCTTTCTGGATAATTTTCGCGCTATTACCGTATCCCTCTTGCGTAATACCTGCATCATTCGCGGTACCGCTCTGATCGATCCAGGCTATATTGTAACTCCCTGATTGATCAACTCTTGCTCTGTTGCCCGCCCCATCCTGTGAAACAATGGACAAGAGTTTTGAACCTTCCTGGCGAACCTGAGCGTCATTAAAAACACCCTGTTGACCAATAATGGCTGCCTGATTGAGTGATGAAAGACTTAATTCGTTAACCGCAAAGTTATATTCAGCATTGGCTAAATCTGAATTCGCTGCGGTTACAAATCCAGGCGCACCCAGTAATGTAAACACCATAAATAACGATGTGTATTTCATGTTGTCACCCTGGACCTGGTTATTTAATCACGCCATAACCTATAACCGTGTTACTTGTAAAAACGATGCGTATTGTGTTAACGCGTCGTTACGGTGAAGAGTATGTCCGCTGAAACATTTTAAATATCTCACCCGCGCGGCTTATTTTTATTTTTCGGATCACCACAAAGTCGTAATTTACGACAAAAATCACTTTACTCAGGCCAGCTTATATTTTTTATTTCCCCTGTCCAACAATCAGGTTGTACAACGAGGCGAAGGCTGTCCACGCGTCTTCTCGCGTTGTTTAAACGTAACGGCAGAAGGACACTTTTTCACAGTCGTGACACGAAGCCCGTTTTCTTAAGTCAGACAACCGCGCATTTATGGGCTTAGAAATAATCTGTATCTCATACTGTTTTATCGTTAGCGGAAAATATCAAAAACAATTAAAAATCAACAGCATATAAATATTTGTATGATTTTTAAAAACTGTGCATCTCTATTTAGATGTACAACTTTCTCATCATTTCCCGCCATTCATCACAAGTGATTTTCACAAATTAATATTGATTTTTACATTCGGTTACATGTTTAACACTTGCTTTAAACTTCGTAAAAGCTAGATTGAAATTAGATGTACGAAATTGGTTTTATATTTACCTCCCCGTGGAGGTTATGGTCTGATTCTACACACAGCAGTGCAACATCTGTCAGTACTTCTGGTGTCCTCTATTAAACAGGAGGACAGCTGCCAGGTGCCAAAAAAAAAGTGGGGTTTCATCATGTATAATGAAGTCCATAGTTTACATGGTCATACATTACTGTTGATCACAAAACCTTCTTTGCAAGCGACAGCGTTATTACAACATTTAAAGCAATCTTTATCACTGAACGGGAAATTGCATAATATTCAACGTTCTTTTGATGATATTGCACCTGGCAGCATCATTCTGTTCGATATGATGGAAGCTGATAAAAAGCTCATCCATTACTGGCAAGATATTTTAAGCAGAAAAAACAATAATATCCGCGTGCTATTATTGAATACGCCTGATGAATATCCTTTCAGGGATATTGAAAGCTGGCCGCATATCAATGGCGTGTTCTACGTCACGGAAGAAGAAGACCGGGTAGTTGAGGGTCTGCAAGGCATATTGCGCGGAGAGTGCTATTTTTCGCAAAAGCTGGCCAGCTACCTCATCACGCACTCTGGAAATTATCGCTATAACAGCTCAGAGTCAGCACTGCTCACGCACCGTGAGAAAGAGATCCTGAATAAGTTACGCATTGGTGCTTCAAATATTGAAATCGCCCGTTCGTTATTTATCAGCGAAAATACGGTAAAGACGCACCTTTATAATCTTTTCAAGAAGATAGCTGTAAAAAACCGAACTCAGGCGGTTTCGTGGGCAAACGATAACCTCAGGCGTTAATCACATGAAGCGCACGTTGAGTTGGATCGCCGCAGCGAGTTTCCTGCTCGCTGCCGGGAATCTGAAGGCCGTCGAGGTCGAAGTTCCCGGATTGTTAACAGACCACACTGTCTCATCGGTCGGGCACAGTTTTTACCGAGCCTTCAGTGACAAATGGGACAGTACTTATACCGGAAATATAACAATCAACGAGCGGCCCAGTGCACGATGGGGAAGTTGGATAACAATAACGGCCAATCAGTACGTTATTTATCAAACGTTTTTATTCCCCACTAAAATGGACTTCGATAAAAACGTAGCCCTGGCACTGGCCCAATCAGAAGACGCTATTAATCGCCTGCAAATAGATAAAGCCCTATTAAGCACCAGCGATTTAGCTAAAGACGAGTTCTAGCGAACCGATATGCGGAGGCTGTCATGCGTATTGCATATGCAGTTGTTTCGATAATGCTAATAACACCTATAAGCTGGGCCGGAAATATGACGTTTCAGTTCCGTAACCCTAACTTTGGCGGTAACCCTAACAACGGTGCCTTTCTGCTGAATGAAGCGCAGGCGCAAAACTCCTATAAGGACCCAAGCTTAAAGGATTTTAGCGTTGATACCCCATCCGCACTGGACAACTTCACTCAGGCTATCCAGTCGCAGATTTTAGGCGGGTTACTGACCAACATTAATACCGGCAAACCTGGCCGGATGGTGACCAACGATTTTATCGTTGATATCGCCAACACCGATGGACAGCTTCAGCTGAACGTGACCGATCGTAAAACCGGAAGGATCTCCACTATTCAGGTTTCCGGTCTACAAAGTAATTCAACTGACTTTTAAACAATAGCTAAATAAGGACAACGATCATGCAGCGCTTCCTGATATTTGTTGCAGTGTGCTTATTGAGCGGTTGTTTAACTGCTCCACCTAAAGAAGCTGCAAAACCAACATTAATGCCTCGGGCCCAGAGTTATCGTGATTTAACGCATTTACCTGCTCCAACGGGGAAAATATTTGTCTCCGTATACAACATTCAGGATGAAACCGGGCAATTTAAGCCTTACCCGGCAAGTAACTTCTCCACGGCCGTGCCGCAAAGCGCCACCGCGATGCTGGTTACCGCGCTCAAGGATTCGCGCTGGTTTATTCCGCTGGAACGTCAGGGTCTTCAGAACCTGTTGAATGAACGGAAAATCATTCGTGCCGCACAGGAGAATGGTACCGTCGCGGCCAATAACCGCACGCCTCTGGAATCTCTGGCGGCAGCGAACGTGATGATTGAAGGATCGATTATTGGTTACGAAAGTAACGTTAAATCGGGTGGTGCGGGCGCGCGGTACTTCGGTATCGGTGCGGATACCCAGTACCAGCTCGACCAAATCGCCGTTAACCTGCGTGTGGTCAACGTCAGTACAGGCGAAGTGCTCTCTTCGGTGAACACCAGCAAAACCATCCTGTCTTATGAAGTTCAGGCAGGGGTATTCCGCTTCATCGATTACCAGCGTTTGCTGGAGGGTGAAATTGGCTACACCTCTAACGAGCCGGTCATGATGTGTCTGATGTCGGCCATTGAAACCGGCGTGATCTTCTTAATCAACGACGGTATTGACCGCGGGCTGTGGGATCTGCAAAACAAAGCAGACGTGCAGAACCCGATACTGGTGAAATACCGCGATATGTCAGTCCCTCCGGAATCCTGACAGGAAGCGCATAAAAAAGGCGAGATGATTATCTCGCCTTTTTTTATTCGCTCACCGCCGTGATGCCTTGCGCTTTTTCCCGCCGCGACGCCAGCCAAAGACCGCTGTTTTTCATGGCATAGCCAAACAGCAATCCCAGCGCCAGAGAAGGAACGACCAGCTTCCAGTCACCCTGCCCTGCAAAGGTCGCGCACGCCCCAATAAAGGTGCCCGGCACAAACGAAAGCAGGAGATGCTTAGCCTGAATACACATCAGGAAGGCAACAACGCCCGTCATGATGTACCCCAGCATCTCCAGATGCGGCGCCAGCGCGCTGCCTTTCATGATCACCAGCGCCCAGATCACCCCGCTCATCAGCGTGCAGCCTGAGATAAAGAGCCCTTTGACGCCCCCCTGCGGGCAGGCGAAATAGGCCGTACAGCCAAGGAATCCAGCCCAGCTGAGCAATCCGAGAGACACGGCCACCCATCCCCAGAGCCCGGAGAGAATGCCCGTTGTTATTGCGATACAAAGTAATATGTTCATGGCGCGCATCTTAGCAGAAGCGCACCATGGAAATGCGATCAGAAGCACATTATGTGCAAATTGAAATGCGGCGTTGCAGAATTTATGTGATCTAAATCACTCTCCGTTCTCTTCTTCCAGCTCATCCCACATCGCCGCAATTGCGTCGCGGGTCAGCGGTGCCAGCGTTCTCCAGAATGGCGAGGCGGCGTGGGCTTCTACTTTCCCAAGGAATGTTCCGACCCACGGCAGCAGGTACGTTTCGAAAAGCGTTTCGATAGCTTCGTTCTCATCATCCCCGGCGTTATCTTCAATCCAGGAAGCGGCCAGCAGCAGCGTACCGATATGGTCCGCAGGCGTATCGCTCAGCGGCATACCGCGCGTGGAGAGGAAAGCACGGACTTCCGCTTCCGTCGCCCCTTCCTGCCAGGCAGAACGGTATGGCGAAACGCGGCACTCATCGCCGACGAACAGCGCATTGTAATCGGTCGCAATCTGCTGCATGTCGCAGCTTTTTTGCAGACGCGCCAGTAAATCATCCTGTTCCAGCGGCCAGTTCTCCGCCAGCTTACCTTCACGAATTAACGTAAAGAGCGGAACCAACAGCGGGTCTTGCGGCTGGCGATAATAGAGCGTACCCAGCACGCGGCAAAGGATGGAAAACTCGTTCATTTTTATTATTCCATTACACAATTAAAGATCGGCAAATTCGGCAATCGGCTCCATGCCGCGCGATTCGAGGAAATCGAGCATGCGGCGCGGAGTCACGTTCAGGATTTGCGCTTCCGGGAAGTTAACGTCATTGAGCACTTTCAGGCACTCGCTGAAATCACCCAGCGTAAAGGCGGTATGGGAATCCGAACCCAACGCCACCATGCCGCCCGCATCGCGTACGGCGGCGGCCACTTCGCGGCAGTTGGCTTCACTGCCCTTGCGCGAGTGAACAAAGGAGGAGTTGTTAATCTCCAGCGCCACGCGGTGCTTCGCTGCCGCCTGCGCGACAGCCTGAATATCAATCGGGTACTTCGGGTTGCCGGGGTGGCTGATAATGTGCACATTGCCGCTGGCAATGGTGGCAATCATCGCCGCGGTGTTGGTCTCTTTATCCTGAGGTGCAAAAACCGGCTCGTGGAAACCGGCGAGGATAAGATCCAGAGACGTCAGCATCGGCCCGGTGCAGTCGATCTCACCGTCGGTATTTTTGATATTCGCCTCGATGCCGCGCAGTATCCCAATGCCGTCCACCAGACGTGGCCAGATCCGCATATTCACAAAATGCCAGTAGTGCGGCGCATCCGCCATGTCCGGACCATGATCGGTGATCGCGAACAGCTTAATGCCTTTCAGCTTCGCCTGGGCGATATAATCATGGAGGTTGCTATACGCGTGGGTACTGGCGACGGTGTGCATATGCAGGTCAACGGGATACATCTCTCTCTCCTCTGCGGTTTTTCCAAAGGATAGCAGTTATCAGCGGCGAATATTAGCAAAAACCCGGCGAACGCCGGGTTTCTCTCAGTAGCCGCGCTGTCTGTCAACCTGGCCGGTGACCGCGTTACCCTTCTCCATTTCGCTGATGGTATGGGATATGTACGCCACCGCTTCTGCCGGACGCGTCACGGCGGCCACGTGCGGGGTCATCGCCACGCGCGGATGTGCCCACAGCGGGCTTTCCACCGGCAGCGGCTCACGGCTGTAGACATCCAGCATGGCGCCTTTTAGCTTTCCACTGTCCAGCGCCTTCAGCAGATCGGGCTCGACCAGATGCACCCCGCGCGCCAGGTTCATCAGGTAGCTCTGATCGGCTAACTGGTTGAGCAAGGTTTCATTGATGATCCCTACCGTTTCCGCCGTGTTGGGCAGCAGGTTGATCAGCACGCGCGTGCCGTTCAGAAAGGCCGGAAGCTCATCCGTTCCGGCAAAGCTCTCTACGCCCGGATAGTCCTTACGGCTGCGGCTCCAGCAGCGCAGCGGGAAGCCCCACGGAGCGAGAGCTTCAGCCACTTTTGAGCCCAGCACGCCCGCACCGAGGATGCCGATGGTAAAGTCTTCGCGACGGTAATCCGGCAGCGGCTCCCAGTGGGCCTGCTGTTTAAAGGCCTGATAGTCATCAAAGCGGCGGAACCAGTGCAGCACCTGGCTGACGGCATATTCCTGCATCTGCTGGCCCATGCCGGTATCTTCCAGGCGGAACAGGGGAATCGCTTCCGGCAGCATGTCAGGGTGCGCCTTCAGCTTGCTCAGAATGGAATCCACGCCCGCCCCCAGGGCAAAAACGGCCTTCAGCTTACGGCCCTGGAGCATTTCTACCGGCGGATGCCAGACCAGCGCATAGTCAGCATGTTCGTTATCTCCACGCTTCCACTCGCGAACGCGTGCGCCGGGTAAAGCTGCCGTGAGCGCCTCGATCCAGTAGGCCGTTTCAAACGTGGGGTGATAGAAAAGTATATCCATAGTCATTCCTGCCTTTTATTACGCTGATTTATTTTGCTTTTTAACGAGGTTGTCAGCATAACAAATTTATTGCGCGGCTGTGTTGCTGATAAAAAAGACGCTTTCAGCACAATTAAGAATCATGTTGCCTGAAGTTTGTCTAAACGCGCTAATTTACTGAAAAAGTGAGTTGACGGCAGTTCGGCTTTTCCTTACATTAGCGCCCGTCCCGTCAACAACGGGATGACAATATGGTGAGGTGTCCGAGTGGCTGAAGGAGCACGCCTGGAAAGTGTGTATACGGCAACGTATCGGGGGTTCGAATCCCCCCCTCACCGCCATATTTAAAGAAGAGCTCGCATGAAAATGCGGGCTTTTTTTCGCATATTGCACG